>CAVKAO010000005.1:0-77887 GCA_963654705.1 Oscillospiraceae bacterium | reverse complement strand
GACTGATTGTTAATAATAGTATATCATCGGAATACACAAATATCAAGAAAACGCCGTGTTTATCGCAATTCATCCCACCGCTTATAGAAGTGGGGGATTTCTTGCTCACGGCCTGTTAAAAAAAGAAGCACTAGGCTTCTTTGAATATACTTATGGTGATCGATACGGGATTTGAACCCGTGAATGTCGCCTTGAGAGGGCGATGTGTTAAACCGTTTCACCAATCGACCATTTAGGGCAATAGCCCTATTATTACTTAGCTAATGCTGCCTTAGCAGTATCACAAATCTTTGTAAAAGCTGCAGGATCAGCAATTGCAATTTCAGAAAGCATCTTTCTGTTCATATTTACATTAGCAAGTTTTAAACCATGCATAAGATTAGAATAGCTTAAATCATTTAATCTAGCAGCAGCATTGATTCTAGCAATCCATAACTTACGATAGTTTCTCTTATTTTGCTTTCTAGCAATATAAGCATACTTGTAAGAATGCATTACTTGTTCATGAGCTGTCTTGAATAATAAATGTTTACTGCCGAAATAACCCTTAGCTTGCTTTAAGACTCTCTTATGTCTTTTTCTTAATGTATTAGATCTCTTTACTCTAGCCATTGTTAGTTACTCCTATCCTTGTAATAAAGCTCTATCTCTTTTAGCATCACTCTTAGATACTAGAGCTGACTTTCTTAATTGAACTTTCTGCTTATGAGTCTTGTTAGCAGCAAAGTGTGATGTAAAGTTGTGATGTCTTTTTAACTTTCCAGAACCTGTAACTTTTACTCTCTTGGCAAAAGTCTTCTTTGTTTTCATTTTTGGCATTTGCTAGCCCTCCTTATTTCTTCTTAGGCATTAATACACATGACATAATGTTTCCTTCAAGCTTTGGTTGTTTATCTACATTGGCGATATCATTCAAACTTGAAATAAAATCATTCATGACTTTTAAACCTACTTCTTGTCGAGTCATCATACGACCCCTAAAGCGCATATCAACTTTAACTTTCATACCATCTTCCAACCATTTTCTAGCTTGTTTAAGCTTAGTGTTGAAATCGTTTGTATCAATTACTGGAGACAAACGAAGCGGTTTAAGTTCAGTCACATGCTGGTTCTTTTTGGCTTCCTTAGCTTTCTTTTGAGCCTCAAAACGATACTTACCGTAATCTAATATCTTACATACGGGAACAGTCGAATTTGGTGCTACACAAAGTAAATCTAATTCTTGATCATAAGCTCTATTTAAAGCTTCGTTTCTGCTCATCTTACCAAGTTGTGAGCCATCTGAGTCAATTACAAGTACTTCTTTAAAACGAATACCCTCATTAACTAGATCATCATTTTTTTTGCCTGCGATGTTAATGTCCTCCTAATAAAATAAAAAGCGAGACAAAGCCCACTCATGTTTTATCACTTTTGTAGCGACATACCCAAATCGATTCGATATCAGGTGAGAAGTGGCTTCTACTTTCTACGTACTTTTTATTACTGATTTATTCTACTATAGTCCGTTTTTTAAGTCAACGAATTTTTTAATAACTTTTATATTTCCAACTTCGTCTATATTTAAAATGATATAACTTGGATCACTGCCATCTCTATTTCTAGAACAAGATCCTGGGTTGATAAATCTAACATCATTATAAGTATAATCCGAAAACATATGAGTATGGCCATATAAGACAACATCACAATTATTTTCTTTTGCATAGTAATAAAAAGTATGCAAGTCCCCTCTTAGATGTCTATGACCATGTGAAAGCAAAAAGCGATGCTTTCTAAGTTCGATTATTCGACAATATGGCAAATTTAAATAATCATTATTGCCTAGCACTGAAACAAATGGATAAAGTTCTTTTTCATCAAAAGCTTCTGAATCACCCAAATGCCAATAATAATCACAATTAGGATTATCATCAACAATCTTTCTTAAAGCATTAAGATTAGAATGATTATCTGAACAAACTACTATCTTCATATTATTTCAAACTATTCATTATTTCTGAATAGCCCTTATACATATATTCATGCAATTTACTATCTAAATCCAATTCTTTTTCCAAAATTCTTTCTACTACTTCCACAACTTGACCATTATTACAATAATAAAGCATCTTACTAGCCTTTACATAAGCTGAAACATTATAGGCATTAAATCTAGGACATTCAATATAAGGTAATATTTCATCAGGTGAAATAGAATAATCAATTATATATTTAATCTCTCTTTCATCTAGATATTCAACGATTTTAGCTCGTGCATTTTCATCACTATAGGGATATCTAGCCAATGGATCATAATTGCGATTCATAAAAACATAGGCACAAACCGTAATTAAAATAATAGAAACAACTAATATAACTCTTTTAACAAGCATAAAAATATTATATACCAACTTACTTGATTAACCAATCAGCACCCTTTATGACTTCCACTTTCGATAAACCTTCAAAACCAGTTTGTTTTAAAGCCTCATAAGCGCCAATCGCAACACAATTAGATAAATTAAGACTTCTCGCATTAGCTTTCATAGGTAAACGATATGTTTGATCTAAATGGCCTTGTAAAACTTCCTTAGGAATGCCAGTAGACTCTTTACCAAACATGATATAAATATCTTCATCTTTATTAAACTTGCATTCATCAAATGTCTTTAGTCCATAACGAGAAAAATAAACAAATTGTCCTTTATATTCTTTAGCCAAAAATTCATCATATGAATCATAAAAACTAATATCACAATCTATAACATAGTCCATTTGGGCTCTTTTTAGATGTTTCTCATCAAATGAAAAAGTAATAGGGCCAATAATATGTAACTTCATATCAAAGCACATACAAGTACGAACAATATTACCGGTATTAGCAGGCTTTTCTGGTTGATATAAAACAATATTAATCATAAGACCTCTTATCTAATTTTCTTAATACAAAATAAATCAAAACAAGGAAAACTATAATTGATAAAATTATCGAAATACAAAGATCAAAGAAGAATTGACTTGGCACCATCATAATTAAGATATCCGTTCTAGGATCAAGAAGCCATAAGTCATTATTAGGGAAAAAGACATGATGGAAATTGGTCCAAAAGCCATCAAAATCAATTAAACAAAATAACAAGATAAAGCCAATAATAAAACCTAGAACCATTAAAGACTTTTTATATTCACTAAATATTAAAGAAGCATTATTAGTATATAAAACATAAATAAAAGCTATTAAATATACTACAAATAAAACGTTTCTAATAATTATTGCATTATCATAAAGGTTTTTCACATCAACCATGTGAGCTGTTTCCCTATCATTAAAAACTAGTCGATCTTCTCCATTTACATTAGCACTTACTTTCAATGTTTCATATTTCCCTTTTAAATAGCCAAGTAATACATCAGTTGTTTTATCCAAATCAGCACTAGACATGCCAATTTCATTTGCTGTATTTAGTTTAGAATATTCACTTTTATAAAATGAATTACTAAAACACCAAAAATCAATACATGTTAAAAATGCACATACAATAAGTGCAAAACACATGATAAAAGTAATGATTCTATTTTTCAAAATCTTCTACCATCTTTCTTAAAGCTAAAGCACGATGTGAATTATATTTTTTATATTCTTCACCAAGCAAAGCAGTACTCTTATCTTGTCCTTCGCCAATAAAAATAGGATCATAGCCAAAGCCTTCTTCTCCCATTGGCCAATCTGCAATCTTACCTTTTAAAACACCCTCATAATATCTAGAGCCATCTTCATCAATATAAGTGATACCGCAAACAAACTTAGCACCCCTATTACTAGAGCCTTTCATTTCCGTGCATATCTTTTCATTTTTTTCTTTATAAGATAATTCACTTAACCATCTTGCTGAATAAATGCCAGGTTTGCCATCATAAAAATCAATACAAATGCCACTATCATCAGCAAGCGTAGGCATCTTGAATAAATCATAATAAAATTTAGCTTTCTTATAAGAATTCTCTTTAAAAGTGCTACCATCTTCAACAGGTTCACCAATCTTTTCACCATTAGCCAATTCTTTTGGTGTAACTAAGTCCACTTCCATATTTAAAGAAGCTAAAATATCTTTTACTTCGCTCACTTTATGAGCATTACTTGTCGCAATTAAAATCTTTTTCATGACAATTATTTTATCTCTTATTTGAATGTAATAAAATATTTATATGAAACATTTATTTATCATAAACAAAATATCTGGTAAAGGAGCTGCCTTAAAGGCCATCCCCTATATTGAAGAAATATGTAAGGAAGAAAATCTAGAATATGAAATAATAATCACTCAGCATAGTAGTCATGGTGCAGAAATTATTAAAAGTCATTATCATGAAAAAGACTTGATTATTTATGCTGTTGGAGGCGATGGCACCTTTTTAGAAGCTGTTAATTTTATTAATAAAGATATTCCTTTAGGTCTTATACCATGCGGTTCTGGTAATGACTTTTATCGCTATTTTGGTGGTGTTAACAAAAACTTAAAACAAAACATTAAAGATACTATTCACGCTAAAGAAAGACTAATTGATATAGGCCAAAGTGATATGATGAAATTTGCCAATACTACAAGCCTTGGCATTGATGCCAAAATCAATTATGATGCCTCAAAAATGATTAGAAAATCTTTCATCACTAAAGGACCAGCCTATGTATTAAGTATTATCTATAATGCTATATTCTTAAAATCCTTAAAAGTTAAAATGCTTGTCGATGGCAAAGATTATTCAGGTGAATATTATATTATTTGTAATATGAACGGTTCTTACTATGGCAATGGCGCTTGTGCAGCCCCTAAGGCCTTAGTTGATGATGGATACTTTGATTTAGTCTTATTTAAAAAAGCCAATCGCTTAAAAGTATATAAAACATTAGTTAAATACTTAAAAGGAAAGGCTACCACTAAAGATGGTGTTAATGTAATAAGATGTAAAGAGGTAATAATTGATTCTACTGAAGACATGACATGTCAATCTGATGGTGAAAACTATATCAGTAAGCATCTTGATGTACACATTCTTCCTTCTTACTTAAAACTTAAAGTAGCTAAATAGAATAGTTCTCGATTATCTTTTCAACTAGTGGGTTACGAACATTGTCATGTTTATCAAATTCAATAAAGGCAATCTTATTTATACCCACTAGTTTTTCTTTAGCGACAACAAGCCCTGAAAATTTCTTATCCAACTTTAAATCAATTTGACTTATATCACCATTAACTATCATCTTAGAGTTATAGCCAAGACGAGTTAAAAACATCAACATTTGACTAGCTGTTGTATTTTGAGCCTCATCCAATATGATAAACGCATCATTTAAAGTGCGTCCTCGCATATAAGCCAGTGGAATAATTTCAATACATCCTCTTTCAACCATTTTTTCCACTTGTTCCTTACCTAAGATATCATCTAAAGAATCATATAAGGGCATTAAATAAGGATCTATCTTTTCTTTTAAATCACCAGGCAAAAAGCCTAACGACTCCCCAGCTTCTACAGCAGGACGGGTTAAGATTATCTTTTTTACATCACCATTTTTATAAGCAATACAAGCTAAAAGCACAGCTAGATAAGTCTTTCCTGTACCAGCTGGGCCAATAGAAAAAACCAGGTCATTATCTTTTAAACTATTAGCTAATCTAAATTGATTATAAGTTTTATATTTAATAGGCTTGCCAGAGCTTGTTATAAAAGCTATTTTATTATGCCAAGATACATCCTCATTATTACATAAGCCAATATAAGCTTGTTTAAGCGTATTTTCATCTAGATAATGATTAATCTTAACAAAGTCTATCATTGCATCAATATACTTATTTAACAAAGCATAAGAATCACTATCACAATCCACTTTAATTAAATGGCCACGTAATAAAATATCCAATTTAAATAACGAAGAAATAGTTTTGATATTTTCATTATTCACACCAACAAATTCAATAAGTTCTTTAGTATTTAAATCATTAAGTAATATTTCTTTATAAATCATAAATTTATTATATAAAAAAATAGTGCATAGCACTATTTTCCTCTTCTTGCTTTTCTAGCAGCTTCTTGCTTAAGTTTTCTCTTAAGACCTGGCTTAATGTAATATTCTCTTTTTCTAACTTCTAGAAGGGTACCATTACGAGAAACTTGTCTCTTGAATCTACGTAAAGCATCATCTAATTGCTCATTTTCTTTAACAACTACTCTTGACATTCATCACACCCCCTCTCAAATCCTTTAGTATTATACCAAAATAAATAAATTGTGCAAATTTAATATTCTTTATCAAGATCAACCACATCAGATAAGGTTCCATCATTTAAATAAGCTAATACTTTATGTAAAATATCTTTTGTATAAATACTCTTACCATCTTTTACATTCATAGCTTGATGAGGAGACAAAATAATATTGTAAAGTTCAATAAAAGGAATATCAGTAGGATAGAAAATAACATTGGGATCAAAATTTTTCTTATCCCATGTATCAATAGCTGCACCTCTTATTTGTTTATTCTTTAAAGAATCATATAAGGCTATAAAATCAACACAGTTTCCTCTTCCCACATTAACCAGATACTTACCCCTTAATCTATCAACCATATCCTTGTTTATAATATTATCCGTCAAACTAGTTTTAGGAAGCGAACATATAAGCATATCAGTTTTATCAATTAGAGTTTTCAAATCAGGCACTGTTTTAATATTTAGATACTCTTTTCCTCTATCGATTGTATAAGAATCAATATGGTTATTAACTAGAATTTCATTAATCTTTTTGCCGATGTTACCATAACCTAATAGTCCAATTTTTAAATCAAAAATACTTTCCCAATAAGGATTTTCCTTATCGATCCATATCCCCTTTCGAAAGAGCTTATCAAATTCACTTATTCTATTAACTAGCGATAACGCAAGAGAAAAAGCATATTCGGCAACATATCTAGAATCGGCATGTGTATTAATTAATTTGATTCCCCTATTTTTAAGTTCTTTTAAAGGAAAATCATCAACTCCTGTCTTATATGTAAAAATTATCTTTAGTCTATCACTACTGTCTAAATCCTCTTTTAAAAGACTTCTACCAATATAAATATCATAGCCTTGTAAGTTATAATGTTCTTGCTTTTTATAATCAACAAAAGCTACCTTAGATAATTCTTTATATAAATCTAAATAAGCTTCATCATCATTTATTGGTGATAACAATATCCTAGTCATAATCTTCCTTAATACTATTTATTTTTTTGATATACTCGCTAGCAACAACATAATCGCCTTCATAAGATTCTCTGCCAAGATTACGCATCATAAATTGTTCCTTGCCCTTACCTAAAATTATTAAAATATCATCCGTATTTAACAAATCTATCGCACATTCTATTGCAATCTTACGGTCCTCAACAAGAATTGGCTTATTAGCCTTAAATAAAGAAACGACGTTGTTTAATATCGAACTAACGTTATTATTAAATGAATTATTCTCTGTTAAGACAACTTTATTAACAGAGCTATAACATTCTTTAGCAATATCTTTAATTGTTTCTTTTTCATCACCACCATTGATGCCAATTAAGGCCACAATCTTTTTCCCTCTTTTTAAAACACTACGCAAAAATTCAAATGATTGCGAAATATTATCAGGATCACTGGCATTATCAATATAAATATGATAGTTACATGGTTCAAGGACCTTTTGCATTTGCCCTTCAATACATTTGATAAAAGGTGTGATAAGAGCTAATTCTCCTATATCATAGCCATTTAGATGCAAAGCAACTAGACTTGCAACCAAACTATAAAGATTCTTATAGCCAACAATTCCTGTTTTAAATATCGTTTCATGATTTTCAAATTGCAAAGTAAAAGATGTGTAATCATAGCCTTGTTTTAAGTTTTTTATTACAAAATCACTTTCTTTATCAAAACCATAACTATAGGTTTTAGAGCCTGTCGCATCCTTTAATTCACCATAAGAAATGTCATCTTTATTTAAGATAAAAGTTGTATCATCATCCAAAGTATAAAGATAAGATCTTATTACTTTAAAATAATTAAGATACTTTTCTTGATAATATGGAGAATATTCATTTGTATTAGTATAAATAAAACAATCTGGTTTAATACCATCCAATTTCTTATAAGAAAATGCCAAAGGATCGCTTTCTAAAACAACTGCTTCAATGCCATTTTTTACAAAAGTGTCTAAATATCTAAAAGTATCAATGATAGGAAGTGTAGGTACCTTACTTAACAAATGATTATCACCATAATAAATACCATTTACACCAATAGATGCGGATGGTTTAAAGTTACCAATCATTTTCTTTAATAAATATGATACATTAGGCAAACCATCACAACCAGATACTAAATAAGTCTCTAATTTACTTAAGGGGTAATTATAAAACTTTGGTGCAATCTGATTTAAGCAATCAGCACAATCATTAACCCTTATATAAACAACATTATCATCGGTTTTAATATCTTGACTATAAACAATAACATTAGCCCCGTTTTTAATAGCTTCTTTAATGTAATTATGACCATTATATTTAATGCCGGCAATACAAAAGAAAATACAATTTTTCATTGGCACTCTTGAGTCAATGGAAAGCTGCTCTATTTCAATATGTGGTGTATCATTGAAAAGTTCGTCAAGAAACATGACCTATAACCTCATTTTCCTTAACTTCATCAATTATTACTTTAACAATATCCCCAATATTTCCTTTTCCTTTTGCGCAAACATAGAAATACTCTTTGATGTAGCCATAAACATTTTCTTCATCACATTTTTCCACTAAAAGTTCCATTTCTTTATTTATAAAGCTAGAACGATAAGCTAATGTATATTGTTTTTCAATTTCTTGAACTTTATATAATCTTTCTTTTTTAATGCGTTCATCAATATGACCACTTAAACTATCAGCCTTTGTGCCACTTTTTCTAGCATAAGGAAAACAATGAATAAAGCTAAATTTAATATCAGACAAATTATCTAAAGTTTCTTTAAAGTCTTCTTCGCTTTCATTTGGAAAACCAACAATTAAATCTGTAGAAATAGAAATATCTTTTATTTCCTTTCTAATATAGTTAATTCTATCTTTAAATTGTTCTATCGTATAAGGTCTATTCATAGCCTTTAAAACACTATCAGAACCAGCTTGTAAAGGAATATGTAAGTGATGAGCTAACTTATTACTTGTCTTTATTAATTTGATAATATCATCACCAATTTCCGTTATTTCAATCGATGACAAGCGAATAGTTTTTAAATCATCAATAGCACATAAATCCTTTAGTAAATCATATAGTTTATATTCACCATCATTATAGCGACCAGTATGAATGCCAACCAATACTAATTCTTTACTTGTTTTAGACAGCTTTTTTGCTTGTTCTATAACCTTTAGATGATTAGCGCTAGTTTCTCTTCCTCTTGCATAAGGAATAATGCAATATGAACAAAATTGGTTACAACCATCTTGAACCTTTAAAAAAGATCTTGATTTACCAGGATAAGTATCCAAATACAATTCAGTAAACTTAGTATTTAACTGGGATACATTTTTACTTTTGATGCCATCTTTAATTAAATCAAATAGTTTATCTTTATCCTTTGAACCAACAATTAAATCAGCTACATCAAAATCCTTACTATCACCTTTTATTTGCACAAGACAGCCAACCGCCACAACATAAGCATCAGGATTGGTATTTCTTGCATGATGAACCATCTTTCTTGTTTTTGATTCCGCAGTATTGGTCACACAACATGTAAAAATAACATAGATATCTGCTTTTTCTTTAAAGGAAACTTCTTGATAGCCATTTTCAATTAATTTATTCTTTAAAACAGTTGCCTCATAATCATTGACTTTGCAACCAAGTACACTAAACGCAAATGTTTTCATTATTGATTAACTCCTACAATAACACTACTTAGATAGATGGCGGCTGTTTCAGCTCTTAATATTCTTTTACCTAACGATATCGAATCAAAACCTAATTCAACTATCTTTTCATATTCTTCTTTTTCAAAACCGCCCTCAGGACCAATGATATAAGTTATCGATTTATGATTACTTAAATTCTTTAAAGAAACGGTTTCTTTTTCATAAGCAATCAAATTAAGCTCACTTTTATATTTTTCTAAATCCTTAAAAGAAGCGTAATCACAAACTTCTGGAATAATATTTCGATGACATTGTTCGCTTGCTTCTCTTACTATCGAATTAAAGCGATTTAACTTATTATTATTTTTGCCAGGTTTTACAACACTTCTTTTGGCAATATAAGGCACAATTCTTTTTACCCCTAATTCCGTTAATTTTTGTAAAGCGAAATCAAATTTATCATTTTTAATCAAAGATAATACAACAGTAATATCCACATCTAGCTCATTATTTTCATTTAAATCTTTTATAACTAATGCTTTACCATCCTTAAGAGTACATAAAAAGATATGAGCATTATTATCTACTAGTCTAAACTCATATCCATCACTAGCCCTTAAAACCTTTTTCATTTGATAAAGAATATCGCTATTAAGCAAATATTCTTGATTTATTTCTAATGTTTCATTAGTAAAAAATTGTTGCATTATTCTTCTTCTTTTTCTTCTTCAATAATTCTTACTTTGACTTCATTAACCGTCTTTTCATCACCATCACTGACTGTTACTTCAAGATTTAAATAAGTAAAGCTATCGCCAACTTGTGGTATCTTATCTAGCATATAAATAACAAAACCAGATACTGTATTAAACTCATATTCTTCTTTTGGTGTAACACCAAAGTATTCAAACATATCTTCAATATCAGCGTCACAATTTACCAAATATGTACCATCATCAAGCTTTTTAAAATACTCGATAACTTCATCATGCTCATCATAAATTTCACCAACAATTTCCTCCAAAACATCTTCCATAGTGATAATACCAGCTGTACCACCATATTCATCAATAACTACCGCCATATGTGATTTGTTATTTTGAAGTTGCTTTAATAGAGCGGAAATCTTTAAATGTTCGGTTGTATACACTGTTTTAGATAAAATTTGTTTAATTTCTGTTTTCGATTCTCTATAGTACATGTAATAGAAGTCTTTTTCATGTAAAACACCAATAATGTTGTCAATTGTACCATCATATATCGGAAGTCTAGAAAAGCCCGATTCTCTAAAACTTTTATCTAATTCATCTAAAGAATCATTGATATCACATGCCACCACATCAACTCTTGGCGTATATACCTTGCCTACTTCTTGGTCATTGAATTCAATCGCATTGGTAATTAAATCTGCCTCATCTTCATCCATGCCACCACCCTCTTGGGCCTCTTCTACCATGGTAATAAATTCTTCACTTTTAAAGTCTTCGCTATCTTCAATTTTACATAGCTTAGAAACCAAATTACCAAGACCATTAAAAATAAATGTTAAAGGTGTAAAGACAACCATTAAAAAAGAAATAAAGGGTGTAAAAAACATTGCAATTTTTTCAGGCTGTGCCTTAGCTAAAGTTTTAGGTGTTATTTCCCCAAAAATTAAAATAACTATTGTCATCACAACTGAAGATAAAACAGCACCATTGTCTTGAAACAGTTTAACAAATAAAACGGTCGCAATAGAAGATGAAGCGATATTTACAATATTATTTCCAACAAGCACTGTACTTAATAGTTTATTAAACTTTTCAGTAAGTTCTAAAGTTTGAGCAGCTCTTTGATCACCATTATTAGCCATATTTTTAAGTCTAATACGATTAGCGCTAGAAAAGGCTGTTTCAGTAGCTGAAAAACAACCACTCAAAATGGTTAGAATAATCAAAACTATTATTGTGCTATTCATGACAATACCCTAACAGAGTATTAAGATTAATAAATAAATTACAGGATAAAGGATTTTCCAATTTATATAACTCTCTCTTTCAATGTATTTATATTATCAAATTTTTAAACATTGTCAAAATTATAAAAAAGAATATCTCAAATATTGAAATACTCTTTCATTAAATCTGTATTGATATTAGCAATTAATTCATCTTTTAAGCCCAAGTCTTTAGCTAGATTATAAGCTCTATCAACATTTCCTACATCATACTTGATATGGGCATCAGAATTTAGGATAACAGGACAATTAAGGTCCTTACATATCTTTATCATCTTACTCATATTTTCATACGAATTTAAACGACATCCTTTTTCCGATAAAGAAGAATTGTTTAACTCTACTAGGACTTTTTGTTTAAGACATTCCTTAATAACAACCTCGTATTCACTTAAATGATTACCATCATCTAAATGGCCCAATATTTTAACCAAGGGGTGTCTAATTGCTTCTAAATAATAATTGGTGTTTTCTTCTATAGTATGATTAAATCCATGATCATAGCTATGAATTGAGGCAATTAGATAGTCAACTCTGCCATCAAAGAAAGATACCCAATCATTAAAATATTCACCAACATTCATCTCACAACCTTTTAGTATTCTTAAATTATTAATTTGTTCTGGAATAACCGCAAGATTTAAAAAATTATTTTTATCCCCACCGAAATTAAAACGATCAGGTTGATGATCACTGATACCATAAAATATGAGGCCTTTATTTAAGGCCTCATCAATATTTTCGGTAACAGTGGAATAAGCGTGTCTTGAAAAAACACTATGTGTATGTAAATCCACTAAATTATGCATATTACACTCTTGTCTTAAAGAAAGATGGAATATCGTCATCTTCTTCAACGATATTTACTTCTTCTTTTTTAACAGCTGTAGGAGTTACAACTGTTTCTTGTTTATTATCGACATATAAATTAGGTGTAGTCTTAGCTGGTTTAGCTGTACCATTTGCACCTAATTCAAAACCTGTAGCAATTACAGTAACGATGACGTTTTCACCTAATTGGTTGTTGATGGCAACACCATAGATTGTATCGATATCATTGCCAGCAGCTTCCTTGATATATTGAACAGCATCATTAGAATCTTGAATAGTAATACCAGGACCACCTGTTACATTAATAATTGCTGCCTTAGCACCCTTGATTTGTGCATCAAGTAAAGGTGATTTAATAGCTTTAGCTGCCGCATCTTTTGCCCTATTATCACCATTTGCCATACCAATACCAATTAAAGCGGTACCCTTACCAGACATAACAGTCTTAATATCGGCAAAGTCCAAGTTAATGAAAGCCGGAACAGCAATCAAATCAGTAATAGTTTGAACACCTTGTCTTAAGACATTATCAGCTTCTTTAAAAGCTTCAGTCATTGAAATCTTGCCTAGTACACTTAATAATTTGTTATTTGAAACAATAATTAAAGAATCGATATATTCTCTTAATTGTTCCAAGCCCACTTGAGCTTGATCGTTTCTTTTTCTACCTTCAAATTCAAAAGGTGTAGTAACAACACCAACAGTTAAAGCATTTGCCTCTTTAGCAAGTCTAGCTATAACTGGAGCACCACCAGTACCAGTGCCACCGCCTTCACCACAAGTGATAAAGACCATATCAGCTCCATTTACAGCTTTTCTAATTTCATCTTCGCTTTCAACTGCAGCCTTAGTGCCAATTTCTGGATTAGAACCAGCTCCAAGACCCTTTGTAGTGTTTTTGCCTAATACAATCTTATTAGAACACTTAGACATATTTAAACATTGAAGGTCGGTGTTACAAACATAAAATTCAACACCCTTAACGCCCTCATCAACCATTCTATTTACAGCGTTACAACCAGCACCTCCAACACCAAATACTTTAATTCTAGCAACTTGATTATACTCAGGTTTAATTGTCATGATTAGTCCTCCCTATTTTTGTACATTTCAAATAAATTCTTGATTTTAGTAGTAATTGACTCGCCCTCTACATCTTCATCAATTTGATCAACTACCTTATCATACTCTGCTATATTAACACAATTTACGCTTAATTCGTTAAGTTGAGCCTTTTCTTTATATACAAATAAAGCCCCATAATTTGCACATAAATTAGTATTTCTAACACCAATCGCATCAGGATAGTATGTCTTAACATCGCAAGTACTTTCCTTCTTTAGTTTATCAACTAAAGCCAGCATTTGGCTACCTTCACCACAAACAATAAAGTCAGCACCTTTTTCAACTATTGGCTTACATGCTTGTAAAATCTTATCAATATAACTATCTAGATATGGTTTTATAAAATCATTTAATTCTTTAACTGTTAGTGGTTTTTGTACATCATTATCACTATAAGCCAAAATTGTTTTATCAAGCTCATCATCATTGAAATTCACATTATATTTAATTAAACGGCTAATAGTTTCCATTGGTAAATGATATTTGTTATAAAAAGCATTACACATTGAATCAAAACCCTCAAAGATAATATCGCTTTGTAAAAGCTTGCCCTTAGATAATAATGTTAAATAAGTATAGTTTTTAACAATATCAAGCAAAATAATATTTTTACTTATTGAATTCTCTAATGAAACACTTTCCTTACTTATTGCATAGTTATTTAAACATAAATCCAACACTTCTAGACCTGACTTATAAATTGCCTCAACATATGTAATAGCCATTTCTTTATCAGCACATAATAAATCAATATCAATTAAAGCTTCATCACATGACTCATTTTCAGGAAGTCTTCGATAAGAAATGCCATTAATTGTATATTTAATAACCGAGGCATTTATTACCATTAAAGAATCATCAATATCAGTTTTCAAAGCGTTCGTAATCGCTCTAGCAACATCCTTTTTTCTTATAGTAGAACCATTTGGAATCAAAGAAACTCTAAGCGAAGTTCTTTTGAAATTATAAGGTGGTAAAACTAAGATAACTTTTTCAAGTGTAGCTCCAATCTTACTTGAAACTTCTTTAATAGCATTTTTCAAACATTTTACAAATTCTTCTTCATTAATAATTTTGTATTCATTAACACCAGCCGCATTACATGTATATGTATTAATGATGTTAAATCTAGTATTATAGTATTCAGCAACTAGAATTTGTAATTCTCCATCATCAATTTTTAATGTAGCGTAAACTTGCTTTATATTACTCATGAAAATATTATACAATAAGTTTGCTTATAAATTATTGATTTTTAAAACTAACTATGATAAATTAAATAAGCAATGTTTGATGAAGGGAGGCTGTATTATGTCAAGAGTATGCGAAATTTCTGGTAAAGGACCACTTTCTGGAAACAATCGTTCACATTCACTTCGTGCTACACGCCGTAAATGGAATGTTAACCTTCAAAATGCAACGATTATGGTTGACGGAAAACCTAAGAAGGTTAAAGTTTCTGCCCGTGCATTAAGAAGTTTAAAAGCACAAGCTACAAAAGCAGCTTAATGAAGAATCCTAAAAAGGATTCTTTTTTTATGTTTAAAGCACATCTTGCGATGTGCTTAATCTTTAATTTCAGGCCAATTTTGCTTCACTTCAGGAAGTTTTGCATCTCTTAATAAATAAATCGTGACAATAATTTCGGGAATCACTAAAACAAGTCCATATAAAGGTGATCCACCACTATCATCACTTAAGGCACTTGTAAGATTTCCATTATTGAAAAGACCATAATAGGCACCTGTGCCAATATCATTTAACATATGGATAAATACAGTAATCCAAATATTGCCAGTTCGAAAATAAATTGCTGCATAAGTAATACCACCTGCTCCAGCTGCAAATACTTGGACAATAGTACCAAGTGTATCTTGGCTTGTAAGATTAAACAAATGTAATAAACCAAATAAAATACCTGAGACTATAGCTGCTAAATAAACACCCTTTTTGTTTGTTCCATAGTGTTCTAATAAGCTTTCAGAAATAATAGCTCTTGTACATAGTTCTTCGCTTAAGCCAACCATAAACATACACAAGATAAAAATTAAAATAGTTGTCATATCTTGTAAAGGAGCTTTTTCACTTAATGCACTATATGTTTGAAATGCTAAACAAAACAAAGAAAAACAAATTGGATATATTGCCACTGGCAAGCCCTTAAAGAAACCCTTACCTTTTTTAGTTAGTAAGCCCATTTTTTTGGTAATGGCCAAAACAATAAGCATTATAATCACCACAACTAAGTCAGCAATAAGTTGTTGGAAATATAATTCAGCAGATTCACTTGTAAACTTAGGTAAGATATTACTTAACCAAATAATCGGATAATCACTTATCTCTTGACCTAGTTTGAATAAACCTAAAACAATAAGCACAAATAAATAAATATACTTATCTCTAAATTTCGTCATTTTTCTCCCCCTTATTAAAAGTAATATTTTTTATATTACTAATCATATCTCCATTAAAAACATAACTACCAGCAACAAGTACATCACATCCGCAATCTATAATCTTGTATGCATTGTTGCCATTAACGCCACCATCAACTTCAATAAGATAATTCAAGTTATTATCATCACGATATTTTTTCAATTCTTTTATCTTATCATAGGCATTATCCATAAATTTTTGGCCACCATAGCCCGGTTCCACGCTCATTACCAACACTAAATCTACTTCCTTTAATAGAGGAATAATACTTTCAACATTTGTATTTGGCTTTATCGAAATACCGCATTTTACATATTTAGATTTAATGTATTTGATCAAATCTAAACAAGCATCTAAATCATTAAATACTTCATAGTGAAACGTTACATTATCGCATCCTGAATCAATAAAAACATCCGCAAAATATTTAGGATTATCCACCATTAAATGAACATCCATAAAAAGTGATGAATTTTTCCTAAAAGCCTTAAAAATATCCGGCCCAAAGGATAAGTTGGGTACAAAATGACCATCCATAACATCAAAATGAATCCACTTAACATGTTCATTTAAAATTGATAGTTGATTTGAAAAATCAGAATAATCTAAAGAAAGAATAGATGGAGCTAAAATCATTGAGCTTGTACCTCCTTATTTGTGTAGTAACGTAAAATAATCTTGCTGTCATCAGATTTTGTATATAAAGTACCTGCACTTGGACTTACATCAAAAACGATATTATTATCATATTTCTTTAAAGAATCATCTAAAGTATTAGAATCTACCTCTTGTCTTTCAACATCAAAGCCCATATTTTCAAAATAAGCTACTGCTTCATCGATATTTTTGCCGATTATCTCATAAGGAATCATGAGAGTTGTTTCTTGAGCATAAGTAAACACTAGTTTATTAACGACATTAGGATTATATTTTTCGCCTTCACCAATACTTTGAGAAATAATAGTGCCACTTGCTAAATCAGATTCAACTGCTTGTCCTTCAATAGAAAAATTAGAATTAGCCAATAGTTTTTTAACAGTATCAAAGTTTTGACCAACATAGTTTACCATTGTTGAATATTTGCCTTCTGATACGACAAGGGAAACCTTAGAACCCTTTTCTATTTTACTACCTGATGAAGGCGTACAAGATATTATGGTATTAGCGTCTTTATCATCAGTAAGCTGCCACTTAATATTGGACTTATCAATACTTAATCCAAGAGGATTTAAAACATCTTCCGCAACTGTTAGATTAAGACCCTCAATATCAGGCATTGTTACATATTTGTTATTACCATTGCCTATAATACCAGTAAAGTATAAGATTGCTGCAATAGCCGAAATTGAAATCAAACTTATTATAAAGATAAAAATAAAGCTTAAGGCATTAGTCTTTTTTTCTTCCTTTTTCTTCTTTTTAATTTGTTCTTGTTTCTTATCTTCTTTTACTTCATCAATATTTGTATTTGAATAATGTAAAACTAAACGTTTATCATTTTTCGCTTCAGGTGACATACAACGATTCAAATCTTGAATTAAAATAGCCACATTTTGATAACGATCTTTTAAAGAACGGGCTGTCGCCTTGATTACGATATTTTCCACCGCTTGTGGTATCTCAGGATTAAACTTTCTTACATAAGGAACATTATTTCTAACATGAGCCAAAGCTACTTGAACAGGCGTCTCAGCCTTATATGGCACATCGCCAGTTAAAAGTTCATAAAACACAATGCCCAATGAATAGATATCTGATTGCATACTTGCATTACCACCTTTGGCAAGTTCAGGTGCTAAATAATGAACCGAGCCAAGCACATTGCCTTTAGATGTTATCTGCATAGCATTATGTATTACCGCAATACCAAAGTCTGCAAGTTTAACAGTGCCATCATCTTTAATTAAAACGTTTTGTGATTTAATATCACGATGAATGATGCCGTTTTTATGAGCCTCTAATAAAGCACTAGATAGCTGCTTCATAATCCATACAGCCTCTTTTGCAGGTAAAGCACCCCTTCTTTTAATAAGTTCCTTTAAAGTATGGCCCTTAACATATTCCATGACAATATAATGCATATGCCCATCATCCCCAACATCATAAACATCTACAGCATTTGGGTGTGACAACTTAGTAGAAGCATTTGCTTCTCTTTTAAATCTTTCTAAAGAAACGGGATCATTTGCCATGTCGCCTTTTAAAACCTTAATAGCAACTTCTCTATTTAAGTAAGTATCTAAGGCTAAATAAACATTAGCCATGCCACCCTTACCAATTTCCTTAATTATTTCATATCTATTTGCGATTTTCATAAAGTTTCATGACAATGATTGTAACATTGTCATAACCTCCTTTACTTAAAGCTAATCTTAATAATTCATTAGACTTATCGGCACAAGTTAAAAATTCACTATTAGCTAAAACAGTTTCAATTTCTTTATCACTTACATAGCCACATAAACCGTCAGAACAAATTAAGTAATAATTCATCTTTCTAACACGATGTACATCAAACTCAACATCTTCCCATACACCAACTGCCCTAATCAAATAATGTCTTTTAGGATGAGTTAAAGATTCCTCATATGTAATCTCTCCTTTTTCAACCATTTGATTAACATAAGTATGATCATATGTTAGATGTAAAAGTTCTTTGCGATTATAACCATAAGTACGACTATCTCCTGCATTAATACTTAAGATGCCAAAGCTTGTAATTAAAAGACCAGTAATAGTTGTTCCCATACCAGAATATTCGATATTTTGTTTAGATAAATTATAAATATGTTTATTAGCGAGTTTTAGATGATATAGCAAATAATTGCGTGCATTATCTAAACTAGAAAATTTAGGCGCATCCTTAAAATGTTCCTTAAAATAATTAGTTAGTTCACTACTTGCGACATCTCCCGCATTAGCTCCACCAATGCCATCGCAAACAATAGCTAAAAAATCACCATTGTCATTTTGAATGGTTAAGTAACTATCTTCATTTTTAGCTCTCTTTAAGCCAACATCACTTAAACTATAATAATCAATCATTTAATATCTCTTTCGCTCTTAATTGACCACAAGCAGCATCTATATCAGTACCCCTTTTTTGTCTTAAAGTAACTGATAAGCCTCTTTTCTTTAAATAATCATAAAACTGTAAAGTTTCTTTTGCAGAAGTAGATTTATATTCGTTTTCCTTTACTTCATTATAAGGAATTAAATTTAAATAAGCATTTCTGCCATTTAAAAGTTTCTTTAAATCATCCGCATCCTTTTCCAAACTATTGACACCTTGAATCAATAAATATTCAAAAGTAATTCTTCGATTAGATTTACTTTCATAGTAGTCAATCGCCTTAAATAATTCCTTTAAATTATAAGCTTTATTAATAGGCATTAACTTGCTTCTTGTTTCATCATTTGCAGCATGTAAAGATATCGCAAGATTATATTGCGTTTTTTCATCCGCAAATCTTTTAATAGCTGGCACAAGACCACAAGTAGAAATGGAAATATGGCGGGCGCCAATTTCCAAGCCATAAGGACTATTTATTATCGATAAACCTTTTAATAAATTATCATAGTTATCAAAAGGTTCACCTGTTCCCATAATTACAATATTATCTAAACGTTTGCCATCTTTATCCAAATATCTTTGAATGCTTAAAGCTTGTAAAACAATCTCACCAGCAGTAAGATTTCTTTGTTTCTTCAAAAGCCCAGAGGCACAAAAACTGCAGCCCATATTGCATCCAACTTGTGAGCTAAGGCATGCCGAATAACCATAATCAAAGACCATAAGTACCGATTCAATCAAGGCTCCATCATTTAATTCAAATAAGAACTTAACAGTACCATCTTTGGACTCTTGTTTTCTTATAATCTTAAAAGAAGAAATAATAAAATCATTGTTTAATTTTTCTTTCAAATCTTTAGAAATATCACTCATTTCTTCAAAAGAAGTAACTCTTTTTTCATAAAGCCACTTAAAAATTTGTTTAGCTCTAAAAGGCTTAAGTTTAAGTGATATTAAATATTCTTCTAAATCAGTTAATGTATAATCGTAAATTAAATTCATATCATTCCTTTGTTAGTTTGGCAAAATAGAAACAATCACCAAACTCATTTATTATTGTATCTTCTTTTAATAATTTAAAGTCAGGATTGTTATCCAAAAATCTCTTTATTTGTTTACCATTTTCCTTCTTATTTAAAGTGCAAGTACTATATAACATAATACCTTTATCTTCCAAAATATCTTTAATCGAATCAAGTAACTGTGCTTGAATCTTTTCAAGCTCATCTAAATTTTCAGGCTTTATATGATATTTTAAATCAGGCTTTCGACCAATTGTGCCAAGGCCAGAACAAGGTACATCTAAAATAATCTTATTAAACTTCTTTTTAAAATGTTTATTTAAATCGCGACCATCATAGTTTATATAATGTATGCCCTCAAATCCTAACACAGAGGCCTTCTTTTTAATAAGTTCAAGACGATTTGCATGCAACTCATTAGCGTAGGCATTAGCTGGTTTTACAATATCTAAGCAATTAAATAATTTGCCACCAGGAGCACAACATACATCAAGTAAATAATCATCTTCCTTTAAATCTAAGTTTTCATACAAGGATGCACTATTTATATCTTGAATATAAAATTGTCCTTGTTTAAACTCTTCGCTATTTATTAAATTACGTTTACAAGTAAAGATATCCCTATTAACAAATTGAACATCTTTCACATTGAACTTTTTATGATGATTAATCCGATAATAAGTAAGTGGAACCCTTCTATAACTATCCAAAATCTTTTCAAGCTCATCTTTGCTATATTGTTTACTAAGTAAACCATAAAGCCATTTAGGCAATGATTCATTAATATATTCTTCACAAGCCTTAATCTTTTTTATATCGTTATGTAATACAGCATTAATAAAGGCTCTATCATATTCATTTTTACCTAAATTTACATATTCATTAAAAACATAAGCCTCTTTTTTTAAATATATTTTTTCATAGATTGCCATGCTTAAAATAACCTTGTTTTTAAGTGAAGTATTATCTTTTATATAATCTTTTAAAAGATAAATAAGATAATCATATTTCTTTAAAACACCAATTACTAAATTAGTTACAAAAGGCCTTTTCTCGACTTCGATTTCATTAAGTTTATGGCGCATCAAAAGATTAGTGTAAGAATTATCACTAATAGTCTTATATATAATTTCTAAAGCTAATTGTCTTTCTGTCATTGTAAATATAGTGGATCAATATCAATTTTTATTTTAGCCATCTGTTTTTGACTTAAATAGTTATCGATTATAGACCATAAATCATTTAACATATTCTTTAGGTCTTTATCAATAATCAAAATGCGATAGCGTTCTTGTCCCTTAATTTTGCCCAAAGGGAAAGGATTATAATGTTTATATTTTAATGTATTTAGCGAATTATTGAAATATTTAAGGGCATTATTTAAATACTCAACATTATTATCATACAGTAAAACCTCAACAAGGTGATAATAAGGTGGGTAAGCGGTATTAAAGCGATAATGCATTTCAATATTATAAAAGTATACATAGTCTTGTTTTAATACAGCTTTTAATACATAGTGATCTGGATTAAAAGCCTGTATGACTACCTTCCCTTTTTTATTTGCTCTGCCACTTCTACCACTTGCTTGCATTAGTAAGTCAAACGTTAATTTAGCAGCATTATAGTCTTGATGAGCAAGTCCAGCATCAGCGTTTAAAATACCAACCAAAGTAACATTTGGATAATCTAGTCCCTTGGATATCATTTGTGTACCAATTAAAATATCTATTTCCTTGTTTTCAAATCTTTTTAAAATAGCCTCATGGGCACCTTTTCTAGAAGTAGAATCCCTATCCATTCTTTCAATCTTTGAGTTAGGATATATTTTTTTAAGTTCTTCTTCTACCCTTAAAGTACCAAAGCCATAATAGATTAAATTATCACTATGACATTTTGGGCACTTATAAATATTTTTATAAGTCTTGCCACACATATGACATTTTAAGGTGCTAGAGTCTTTATGATAGTTTAAAGGAACATCGCAATCTGAGCACATCAAAGTACTACCACATTCCCCACACTTAACAATTGGCGAATAGCCTCTTCTATTTAATAAAATGATCGCTTGATTGTTATGCTTAAGACAATCATCAATTTCATTTTTTAAAGTGTTTGAAATGATATAAGATTCACCCTTTCTAGTCTTAGTTAAATCAACTATTTTAATATTAGGCAAATTATCATTTATACGTTTTTCTAATTTCAATAGTTCATAATCGTTCTTTAAAGCCCTTGTATAAGAATCCAAAGAAGGAGTAGCACTCGCTAGTAAAACTTTCCCATCAAAATCAAAGGCTCTTTTAATCGCAACATTTTTCAAGCTATAACAAGGCGTATTATCTTGTTTATAGGATGTATCATGTTCCTCATCGACAATAATTAAGCCCAAATCATGAAAAGGCAAAAAGATAGAACTTCTAGTGCCAACAACTATCTTTACTTCACCTTGTTTTACTCTTTTATATTGCAAGTATCTTTCTTGATCTGATAGTTCACTATGATAAAAAATGACATCATTAAATCTTTCTTTAACTCTTGAAATCATTTGTGGCGTTAAGGAAATCTCTGGAACAAGAATCAATACTTCTTTACCTTGTTTTAAATAATCTCTTGCAAGATGTAAATAAACTTCTGTTTTACCAGACCCTGTCACCCCAAATAGTAAAGATACTTTTTTAGTAGTATTTTTAAAATTTTCATAGACCCTTTTTTGATCAGGTGTTAATTCTTTAAAATTATCATTAATAAACAATCCTTCATTTTTATATTCTTTCTCGATTTTACTAAGATAAATCAAATTAAGTTCCTTTAATTTATTAAAGATAGAAACAGATAGTTTTCTAGCATCCTTGGCTAGCATCCCATCTTTTATAGAATCATAAACTTCTTTTTGTCTACTGGTTAAATCAATTTCTAAATTATTTTTATATACCCTATCTTCCTTAACTGGTTCTAGATATCTTTTAGAAGTTTGTAAAACCTTAGGCAGCATTGTATTTAAACATGCAATAAATGGTGATATAGTCGTCTTTGATAACCATTTAGCCAATTGATATTGATTATCATCAATAATTGGAAAGTCATCTAAAACATCTAGTATAGGAAGTAACTTATAGCCATTATCTTCTTCATATTTTTTAATATCCGCATCATAGCAGTTAATCACAATGCCACTAGATTTTCCCTTAGCAAAGTTTACCTCAACTCTTTTATAGGGCTCTATATATTCTTTTGATACATAAGAAAACAATTTATTTACAAATAGCGAAGTATTTCTTATATAAATCTCACAAACATACATGTCCCTATTATAGCATTTATCTAAGAAGCGAATTTAACATGGATAATGCATACTTCAGCAATTGTACCAACTCGCATATTTGGGCCAAATAAACCAAGGCCGCTAGTTGTAATGCCATGAAAAGCATTTTTAATCCATAATCCACAAGGGTTAGTCCAAATAATATCGGTAGCTATTTTAGTAGGCCATAATTGTCCATCATGAGTATGGCCAGCCATCATTAAATCTACACCAACCGATTCTAATTCATCATATTCTCTTGGCTCATGATCTAGTACAAAGAAAGGCTTACTTGTATCCACTTCACCAGCAATCTCTTGAGCCGATTTTCTAGTCGTATTACCAAGATTTGGTCTTTCTTCATCAGCTCTACCATATAAAACAATAGAATCATTAATAGTAACAGCTTCATCATATAAAAGTTTCATATTTGCTTTTTCAATAAAGTCTAGCATTTCATCAGAGGCAACTTTATTGCTGATATTTTTATCATTAAAAGTAAAACCACACAAAATAGGTTCTTCGACATCGTGATTACCAAGTACAGCATACATGCCATATTTTGATTCTATTTGATTAAATAGTTCAATTAGTTTATCAGGATCTTTAATAGCGCTATATTGATTATCAAATATATCGCCAGCTACCGCAACTAAATCAACATCATAGCTATTGATGATATCAACAGCTTGTTTTAAATGATGTTCACCAATATTGTAACCAAATTGAGGATCACCAAATAAGGCAATAGTCATTTCATCAAAGTTACCACCATCCTTATTTACAGTAATGGTGTATTCTGTTGTACGCACGATTTTAGCATTTATAATGCCATAAACCGATACTGTAATAGTACCAACGATAATTATAATTGTACAAACCAGGCGTGCTTTAAAATCGTTATATTTATCTTTTTTAATCTTTGAATAAATCCATCTAATTAAATCTATTACAGCTACAAACAAAATCAAATATAAGCTAATTCCAAGCCAATATGAACCGATTTGTGACAATATTCGCTTTGGTATAGTAACACTTTCTGGAAGAAGGAAAGCTACACCAATAATCAAAGTAAGAATAAACATTGACCAAGAAAAGTGCTTTAGCCAAAATTCAAACCTTTTATTTTGAATATTTAATGTTTTAACAAATTTATACCATCTACGACAAACCCAATAAATAATACCTACATAAAATGGTGATAATATCAAAGCTAACATCTATATACCTCCAAAATTTCTTCATTTACTTTGCTTGTAATGCCCTCACCAGTATTTGGATGCTTAGCAGAATATACCACATCAAAAGCAAAACAAATAACTAGTAATATACAAACTATTCTTAAAACAACAGCATTTATTTTTCTTAAAAAGTTATCAATAAGTGGCGCTAAGAAATAAACCGCAATAACTCCACCTAATCCAAATATCAGTAAGCCTTCAGCGCATATTCTTCCATTAATATTTAAGAAATAACCAGAATAATCCCACCATCTTGTACCATCATGAGTTAACTCTAAAAATAAGCCAGTGTAGTATTCTACAAAGCCACATAATATTACTGCGCTAAAAAATTGGCTAACTACCGATTTTCTAAATTTATATAAGAACACTAATATCAACAATATTCCTGAGCCATATACTGGAAGCCATGGCCCAGCTAGTACACCTCTATTGACAAAACCACCATCATTGACAATATGTAAGGCTACTTCCCAAAGCCAGCCAACAAAAGACAATATAAAGAACACCATAATTAATGTCGTAACACTATATTGTCTATTGGCCAATAAGATTGTATCCTTTTTAACCTTCTCATCAATCTTATATGGGGAAAGTCTTTCAGGATAATCCTCTTTTTTAAAAACAGCTGCATAAGCATCTCTTTTAGCCTTAGAATATAAAGCTTTATTATATTGATTAGACTTATCATCATAATCTAAAACAACACCTAAATTAAGCGCAAAGAACTCTTGAACCTTATTGGTGTAAGTTGGATAAACAACCTTCTCACCCTTGTTTGCATAAATATCTTCATATACCGTCAATAAAGTTTCCTTTAAAGCATATTCAAACAAATACTTGTCATTTAATAATTCGTAGCCTTCAATCTTATTATTAATAGCTTCGTTTCTTAAATGAACATAATATTGAACTAAGAAACATTCAATATAGGCATTAGAATATAAAATTCCCGTTACACCAAGTGTTATACAATCAAGTAAATACCATCCTAAGAAAGTAACATAATAAATAAATAACTCCCATTTATGGCCCTTCATCATACGACGCGATAAATTAATACAATCTTTCGCCTTAATACCAGGATTTTCAGCCGCAATATAATGAACTTGTGAATAAGAGAAGAATTTAATAATGCCACCAATTATAGTTAGATTCCAAAGGTATAATAACACCTCTGTTTTAAAAGCAATCCAAGCTACATTAAACCATTTTTTAATCTTAAAAATATACAAATAACGAGTAGATTTGACTTTATCATAAGTATAACCTTCAAGGAATATCCTTCGATATATAACCCTAAAACTACTTCTAATAAATACTGACACCAATGCTAAAAAGATAGCTGATAAAACAACCATTATTTTTGCATAAATATCATTAGAGCTAATTAAAGTTTTTACCATCTTATAGATAACCACAAAAATAGAGCCACTATAGATATTGCTAGCTGCCATAGCTAATACACCATTACTATGGCCTACTTCAATTGGGCCAAGTTTGCGATCGGCAATATGGCTATCTTTCACATCTTGTTCAGCTTGACTTAAACCATTAAAAAGTAAATCAGTTATGGTATTTTTTTCAACAACATATTCTTTTATTTCTAAACTGCTATCATCATTCTTTAAAAGATATGTAGAACTTGCATAGTTAGCACCAATAAATGAGGCAACAAGCAAGCTTATTACAAAAATAACATAATGTTTCTTTAAATTAGATTTAGCTAATTTTTTTGCTTCTTTTCGATCAAACATTAAAAAATCCCCTTTTTTAAACTACTCAATTATACACTAAATAGTTAAGGGGATAATATTAACCGATAGAACCTTTCATATTAATTTTTAATAATTGATTTAGTTCAACAGCATATTCCATAGGAAGCTCTTTAGTAAATGGTTCTATAAAACCAAGTATGATCATTTGGGTAGCTTCTTCTAAAGATAATCCTCGAGACATTAAGTAAAATAATTGTTCCTCACTGATTTTAGAAACGGTAGCCTCATGTTCAATAGTTGAGCTATTATTTGAAACAATGTTAGTAGGAATAGTGTCACTAGTAGATAAATCATCAAGAATTAAAGTATCACATTCTACTTTAGCTTTTGAGTTTATTGCTTTTTCGCCAATTTTAACAAGACCTCTATAATTAGCCTTACCACCTACTCTAGATAAAGACTTAGAAATAATTGTACTAGAAGTATTAGGGGCTAAATGTATCATCTTAGCGCCTGCATCTTGAATTTGATTATGTGAGGCAACTGCAATCGAAATACAAATACCCTTGGCATTTTCACCCTTTAAAACACAACATGGATATTTCATATTTAAATGTGATCCAATGTTTCCATCAATCCATTCCATAATGCCGTTTTCTTCAACAACCGTTCTTTTGGTAACTAAATTAAGAATATTACTAGACCAATTTTGCACTGTAGAATAACGACATTTTGCGTTTTTCTTAACAATTATTTCCACTGTTGCCGCATGCAAAGAATCATTAGAATACTTAGGAGCTGTACAACCTTCTACATAATGAAGATCACTTCCCTCATCACAAATAATCAATGTTCTTTCAAATTGGCCCATCAATTCGGAATTAATTCTAAAATAAGATTGTAAAGGCTTATCAAGTTTTACACCCTTTGGCACATAAATAAACGAGCCACCAGACCAAACCGCCGCGTTTAAGGCTGCAAATTTATTATCAGCATATGAAACAACAGTGCCAAAATATTCCTTGAACAAATCAGGATATTTTTTTAAAGCTGTATCCGTATCATAGAAAATAACACCCTTTTCTTCTACTTCCTTTAACATATTATGGTAGACAACTTCCGATTCATATTGTGTTGATACACCAGCTAAAAACTTTTGTTCTGACTCAGGAATCTTTAATTTCTCAAAAGTATTTTTAATAGTTTCTGGAACCTTGTCCCAATCTTTTTCAACCTTCTCACTAGGCTTAATATAATAAGTAAAATCATTGAAGTTAATTTCACTTAAATCAGGACCAAAAGAAGGCAAAGGCAGCTCTATAAATTTGTGATAAGCCTTTAAACGATATTCTAACATCCAATCTGGTTCACCTTTTGTTTTAGATATAGCTCTTATTACATCCTCATTTAAACCTTTTTGTGTTTTAAATACCGAAACATCCTTATCCTTAAAATCATAAGCATATTCTTCTTGGTTTTTTATAATATCTTGATTACTCATAATTATCTATCAACTCTTCCATGGCCTTTATGCCAATTGTTCCGCATTTGATTCTATTAGCTTGCTTTGACAGGGTATCAAAAGCATTAGCCTCTTCAAGTAACTCGTCGTCATACTCTTCTTCATTAATCATCTTCTTATATTCATTAATAATGTGCTTAGCCTCACCAACCGTTTTACCTTTAATTAAAGTAGACATAATAGAAGTTGAAGCGAAACATATCGTACAGCCTATTCCATCAAAACACACATCTTTTATAGTGCCATCCTCAATGAGCATTTGCACCTTAATATCATCAATGCAAGAATCTGAAGCGTTATGCACCATATGATATCTTTCATCATCCACCAAACCTTTATTACGTGGGTTTTGATAGTGATCTAATAGTATTTCTCTTTTTAAAAAATCATCCATCATATAATCGCTCCTATACACTTTTCTAGTGTGCATTCCTTTATCACCTCAATAAAACGGTCAATTTCAGAAATGGAATTATATAAATACATGCTAGCTCTAATACTTTGATCGGTTCCGATTATATTATGCAAAATCTTAGCACAATGATTGCCTGTTCTAACGGCAATATTATAAGAATTTAAATAGCTACCTACATCTTGAGCAAATATGCCATTTACATTAAACGAAGCAATTGCGCAATCAGCATTCTTATTATAGACAGTTACATTATCAAGCTTAGTAAGCTTATCCATCATATATTTAATTAGATAATTATCATATTCTTCAACATTATCCATGCCTAGGTTATCTAAATACTTAATAGCAGCACCCATGCCCAATACACCCTCAATATTTGGTGTACCTGCTTCAAATACCTCTGGTACTTCCTTTAATACAATGTTTCCGTCTTTATCAAAACGAGCATTAGCGCCTCCACCCATAAAGGCAGGATTAAGTTTTGTAAGCAAATCATATTTACCATATAAAACACCAATGCCACTAGGGCCTAACATCTTATGAGCTGAAAAAGAAAGAAAATCAACATCTAAAGCTTGCACATCTACTTTTAAATGAGGAACTGCTTGGCTGCCATCAACCAATACTAAGCAACTATGTTTATGGGCAATATCACATACTTCTTTAATTGGATATTTATAGCCTAAAACATTAGAAACATAGCTTAAGCAAACAATCTTGACGCTATCATCAAAACATTTACAATACTCATCAATATTAAAAGTTCCATCATAATTTAAAGGAATATACTTAATATTTAACTTCTTATCTTTCGCAATTCTAAATAAAGGCAAGATATTAGAAGCATGTTCTACCAAAGTAGTAAGAATAGTATCGCCTTCTTTTAAAGTATGCGCTAGGCCATAAATTACCGTATTTAAGCTAGCAGTAGCGCCACTTGTATAAACTATTTCTTCTTTTTTATTAGCATTTAAAAACTTTTGTACCAAAACTCTAGTTTCATCATATTTTTTGGAAACGTTAAAAGAAATATCATAATCGCCTCGATGAATATTACAAGTTTCCATATTATAAAAATCATCTACAGCCTTAATTACACTATTTGGTTTAAAAGTAGTAGCACCTGAATCAAAATAAATTAGTTCAGGATTATTTATAAGCATTGGAAAATCACTTCTTATAACATTTAAATCAAACATATCTTAGACACCTTCTTATCTACTATATCCTTAATTTCTTGGCCATTTTCATAATCCCTATAAAAATCCTCATTTGGAATAAGATAGCTTACAAGCAAAAGTTTTAAGGCATCTTCCTTACTTAGGCCTCTAGAATTCATATAGAATAAAACATCACTATCAATCGTACCAGATGATAAAGAGTGTGATGCCTCCACATCATTTTCATCAATTAATAAGACTGGTAAAATACGTGCTTGTTTTGGATTTTCAAATGTTAAACAACGATTTTTTTGATGACATTTACTATTTTTGGCACCTTTTTCAATCTTACCAATTACATCCATTGAAAAATCAGCATCATTTAAGCAAACTACATTGTTTGCTATTTCAACAATACTATCTCTTTGTTTATTCACAAGATTAAATTTAACATTCTTACTATTAACACCTAAAAAGATGGAATTAACATTAAGCTTAGAACCTTCATATAAATTAATATTATTTTCATACATTAAGACAATATCATTTAAATCTAAATAATTAATTGATACACTACTGTTTTTAATATCACCATTTTCTTTAAGTGAAATATTTTTTTCACTATTAAAGAAAACAAGTATCTTATATTCACCATCATTTAAATCATAGTTAATATTTAAATCATGGTCCACATAAATAGTGATAATATCTGAACTAAAAAGTTTTATATCTAAATGATTATCCTTTATATCATTATAGATTTTAGCCATTATTTGCCCTCGTATTTCTAGCACAAGTGCCAAGTGAATAAACCATTGGTTTTTCTTCTTTTAATGGTTGAATCTTTAGCTCATCATATAACCAATCATAGCCATCAGAATCAATCTTTAAGACAAGCTCACTATCGCCCTCACAAACAATCTTACCATCAACAATAACATGTGAATGAGTTGGTTTAATTGATGTAAAAAATCTTTCATAGTGTGATACAACCATTAAACCTAAATTAGTTTCTTCTTTCAGCTTTAATATCGCATCAGAAACAAGTTTAATTGCGTCAACATCAAGTCCTGAATCTATTTCATCAAGCATCGCAATAGCGGGCTTTAAAAGCTTCATCTGTAAGATTTCATTACGTTTTTTCTCACCACCAGAAAAACCATCATTGACAAAACGATGAGCTAAATCATCTTTCATCTTTAATTCTTTAATTCCTGCATCGATTTCCTTGATGAATTTATATAAAGAAATTGGTTGTTCATTTCTTGCATTAATTGCTGCCCTTAAAAAATCGGAATTAGTAACTCCAGATATTTCTTGAGGATATTGTAAAGCCAAAAATAAGCCTTTTTTACTACGCGCATCAACCGACATACTAAGTACATCTTCCTCGTTAAATAAGATAGAACCCTTTGTAACAGTATAACCAGGATTACCCATAATGGTTTGTAAAAGCGTACTCTTACCATTACCATTAGGCCCCATAATGGCATGAATTTCACCACTTTTAACCGTTAAATTAATGCCCTTTAATATCTCTTTGTTTCCAACTGAAACATGTAAATCTTTTATTTCTAATATGTTATCCATACTTTCACCTCGAAAGCCATTATAACATCCTAAATAAAATAAGGGACAATAACTATCCCCTATCTTTCTTCCTTATATTTTTATATGAGTACATCATATCATCAGCTTGTTTTACTACATCCATAATATTTTGATTTTCTGGATCATAATAAGCATAACCTATAGAAACCGTAGGAAACCTTGAATGGATTTTTCTATACTTGCCAACATCAGTAAATAATTGATGATTAAACTCTTCAACCTTATCAATATCCTTTGTAAGGATTACGCAAAATTCATCGCCACCATATCTAAAGCATTTGCCATACTTGCCATAAGTATTTTTAATCATATCGGCAATATTTTTTAAATCATCATCGCCTGTTTGGTGTCCATAATTATCATTAATCATTTTAAACTCATCCACATCAAAGAAAACAACAACACATTTTTGATCAACATGGTTAATAAAATTATCATAGCCTCTTCTATTTAATAGTTCAGTTAGGCCATCTGTTTGTTGAATCATTTCTAAAGTAAACACATAGCACATAATTGAAACAAGGCTAATTACTGGATAAACAATTTTTAGTGTCCTATCAATAAAGCCTATTACTAAAGAGATGATGATAAATAAAACTAGACACATAAAGAAGCTAAGTCCAGTATATTGATATCTTTTAATATTTTTACATAGTGAGACACAACAATAAACAATAGAAATAAGGTATACGGCAACATAAATAAAATAAAAGTCGCCATGATGATAGATATTATTCGCATCAACATAGAATACAAAGCCAAAGATTGCTGAAAAGATTTCTATAAGAGAATGAATACTCAAAAATAATAATATTTCTTTTTTATGGCCATCTTTAAAGATTAAAGCTAAGATTAAGGCAAAGGAAGGTGCTAAAGATAGTTCAACAACTTTTAATATCTTATGTAAGAAAATATATGAATTATTAAAAGTTTCTAGATAATTAGCTCCCCATTCGCAAAAGGCTGCTATGGCAATAAAATTAAAGAATAAAGTAAATAATTCTTTTTGACTGTTATTTAAAGTATTAGACTTCCTTAAGCAGACTTGAATAATCAACATCGAGAAAATCGTAATAAGTGTGTTAGCTGCATAATAGTTCATTTCTTTAATTATACTCACATGCACAAATTTTATGTGAATTAATCCTGAAATAAATCCCATAAAATTGTTTAAAAGTTTTTACTAGTGTATAATTAGGTGGTTTTAGGAGGTTTCCAATGGATTTTAAAGAAAATTTAAAAAAGTATTGGTTTATAGGGCTAATCGCAATTGGACTACTAGTATATGTGGTTGTTTATTGTGTTCAAGCTTATCAAAATCGTACAATTTATGTAGATGCAAAACAAGAGGATGGTAAGTCGATAGTATATACACTTAATGGTGAAAACTATTATGCGGATGATTTCTATGAGGATTTATATGCTTCTTTAGGAAAGAATGCTTCTTATTTTAAGTGGCAACAATATGTTGTAAGAAATGCATATGAGACTGATGATGATATCACTACTCAAGCAAATAACGCTTACACATATATCAAGACTTACAATGAGGAATCAACAATCTCATCTTCACTTAAACAAAGTGGTTATGCAAATGGCATTGATGATTTACAACAATATTGTTTAGATATGATTAAACAAAATAAGTTGTTAACGGATTTCTATACAGCTAACTTTGATACATATGCGCCAAAGTATATTGAATCAAGTAATCCTAAGAAAATCTATCATATCTTAGTTAAGGTAGCTGATATTTCAGAAGAAACTGATGATGATGGTAACACTGTAAAAACAGCTAATATGACTGAAGAAGAACAAGCTAAATATGATGCAGTTGTAGCTGCACTTGCAAATGGTGATGATTTTAAAGAATTAGCTAAAACATATTCAGATGATACAACAGCTGAAAATGGTGGCTACTTAGGTATTTATACAACATCTCAAGTTACTAGCAATTTCGTTAGTGAATTTGCAACAGCTTGTAATGAACTTGAAACTGGTACAATTTCTGATCCTGTACTAAGTCAATATGGTTATCACTTCATTTATACTGAAGAGCCTACAAATGATGAGCTTAAAGAAGATTCAACATTTATCTCTAGCATGTCTAGTGGTTATACATATTCAAATGTTGTAGCTTTTAAGGAAAAATCTGATGAATTAGGTTTTGAAATAAGTAGCGAAGATTTAAATAATTTAATAAATGGCTACTTAACACAAGCTGCTGAAGAGTTAAATCCAACTACAAGTCAGGAGGAAAGTGAATAATGAAAAAAATATTAACTGTATTATTAACTTTATGTGTATTAACAGCCTGTGGTGGTAATCATTATTCTAGCGTAAGTGATAGTGACGAAGTAATTTTTAAATCAAGTGATGGTACAAACTATACTAAGCAAAATCTTTATGAAGATATGAAGGCTAATGATGTAACTGATTTATTAAAGATTAGTTTAGTAAAAAGACTTGCTCAATACGAAGGCATTGATATTGATTCAATCACTAGCAAAGTTAGCGAATCAGCTAATGCAATGGTTGAAGCAGGATATGAATCATTTATTACTTCATATTATGGAAGTTTGGATAGTTATATCAATTCAAGTGTTGCCAATGAACTATTAACTTCATTATGTGAAAATCAAATCAACAATGACTTCGATAAATATGTTGAAGACTATACACCTTATAAGGCTGCCATTGTTTATTTCGATAATAAAGATAGTGCTCAAGCTGTAATCGATGCCGTAAATAATGAAGAAGCAACTTTCGCTTTTGCATGTACTGAAAACGGTTATAGTGAAGAAGTAAGCGAAAAGATTTATTCTGATAATGATAGTGATTTACCAGTAGAAGTTAAGGAATGGGTATTAAACGCTACTGAAACTGGTGTATCAGATATTATTGAAGTTTCTACTGCTATTAACGATGCTGATGGAAATTCAGTATTAAATCCTAGATACTATCTAGTATATTTAACTTCTAAAAATGTTGAAGACTTTAAAGATGACTTTGTAACACTTGTAGAAAATGATATGGATAAAGATACTGTCATTAATTCATTACTTGAAAAATATAATATCGAAATTCATGATCAAAGAGTATATGAAATGTTATCTTCAACATATGAGGCAAGCAAATAATGTGTGTATTTTGTAAGATTGTAAATGGAGAAATCCCTTCTTATAAAATATATGAAGATGATGATTATTTAGCTATATTAGATATATCGCAAACAACTCTTGGCCATACATTAGTAATGCCAAAGAAGCATTATCCTAATATGTTAGAAATGCCTTTAGAAGAATATGAAAAGTTAATGGGAGTTACGCAAGAACTTGCTAAAAAGGTAACTGATAAGTTAAATGCAAATGGTTGTAATATTGTTATCAATTCAAATGAAGTTGCAGGTCAAACAGTAATGCATACCCATGTTCATATTATTCCAAGGTATACATTATCAGACTCAATTAAGATTGAATTTAAGGAAAATAAGTTCAATCTAGAAGATACCATGAATAAAATAAATAAAGCCTAGAAATAGGCTTTATTTAATGATTAGCACCCATTCACCGTTTTTATCTGCAATCCATGAAACAAATACCTTATACCAAGTATAACCATCAGCCCAAACACTAACAAAGGATAAATCACTTTTTATAAGGCATCCTTTAAAATAAAGGCCTATTTGTTCGCCATTTAAAGAAGGACTATTTCTAATCTTTAAAGCATCAGCAATCACTAATAGTAAATGAGTATCCTGAATATCAACTACATTATTTTGATATTCTTCATAACTAATCTTCATTAGTGAAGGAAATTGTTTTCCTTCAAGATAATAAGTAATTGAACTTACGTTATCTATACTGATGATATTATTATTTAAATCAAGGCTAAAGGTTCCTGTAAGGCTACCAGAACTTGCACCAGCTGGTATTGCAGCTAGAAAGCCATCTTTATTTGCCACATAATAATAAAGCACATCATTAACTAACAGCTCACCATCTGAAGTGAAACTATAATAATTTTGACCATCAAAGTAATAGCCTACTAATTGCTTTGAATATTCATTACTAGAATTAGGCGTTTCACCCATTCTACAATAAAGTCCTCCCCAATCATGTAAGATAAGAATATTACCGCAAATATCAACATCAATCTCACCTTTATTAATTGTTGAACCACTACTTTCATACTCATATAAAAGCTTGTCAGCCAATATTTGGTATGTGCCTTTATACACTTCTTGTTTATTGCCAATGTTTTCTTTTAAAGTAAGAAGTCCATCGTTTGAAAAAGATAGCACCTCATTTCCATATTCACCCATTAGCACATACCATTCGCCAATAATTTGTTTAGAAAGATCAGACTTCTTATTTTCATCAACAATAGTTAAGCAATCTTGGCTATTATAATTATCTTCTGGCACAATAGTTTTTATCCCTACTGAATCAAAAGTCGAAACTAGATCCTTGGTGTTATCTTCTTTTGTAGTGCATCCAATAACAAGGAATAAATAAAGTATTAATAGTGTTATCCTTTTCATATTATCTTTCCTTTTTATATATCAATTATACTTAAAGGTAAAAGAAAAGATAGCATTTAGCTACCCTTCTTTAACTATATTAGTTACTTCATAACCAATCTTATGAAGCACATCTTTTAGTTTTGTTTCATCTAATTCTTCATTAGATACAATTAATGTCTCATTCTTTTTATGACTTGATTTAACTTTCTTAATAGTGAAGTTATTTCTAATCACATCATTTACATGTGACTCACACATCGAACAATACATTCCATCAATTGTTAATTTGTAGTTATACATAATTTATCTAACTGTTCTTTTGACAACGATTCAAGAATTGAATAGATACAATCAGTAATATCACCATTAATCTTATTTCTTAATACTAAATCTATTTGATCATAATAAGTTTTATATCTAATAGAAGTCTTTATTCCAAAACTAGTTAATACAATTTTTCTATCATCTATATTTATTAGTCCCAAATCAGATAAAATTTCTAGCATTTTAGAAGCCGAGCTTCTAGAGACATTTAATATTTTTACAAGATCAATTGCCTTTATATAATCCTTGTCCTTTAATAAATCATATATATTAAGCAAGTATTTACTTTGGGATTTTGTTAAAGTCATTTTTTAAATCCTGAATCTTATGACAAGAACGGCCCATGCCACAGCTTGAACAATCATGAGTACATGAAGATTTACCAGCTTTTTTATCTTTAATCATCGATCTAATAATCAAGCCGACAAGAAGGAGTAATATAGAACATATTAAGATTGTACCAAGATTGTTTTCTAGAAATGACATAGGCTTTCCTTTCTAAATAATTAAGCTTTTGTACTTAAAGTCTTAGCTTCTTCATATTTCTTGAAGAATAACATATAAATCATTCCGCAAGTTAATACGATAGCAACCAATAGACCTAAGATATTCATATTGCCGGTAAATGCATTACCATATTGTGTTACAAGGAAGGCAATTACATAAGCGAAACCGCATTGATAGCCAATTGCAAACCAAGTCCACTTAGCATTATTCATTTCTCTTTTAATAGCACCAATTGCAGCAAAACATGGAGCACATAGTAAGTTGAATACTAAGAATGAATAACCAGTTACAGCAGTGAAATGACTAGCTAAAGTAGCATAAGTACTTAATTCGCCACCTCCATATAGGATAGACATAGTAGCAACGATATTTTCCTTAGCAACCAAACCAGTGATACTAGCAACAGTAGCTTGCCAATTACCCCAACCAAGAGGAGCGAAAATCCAAGCAATTAAGTTACCAATACTAGCTAAAATTGAGTAGTCAATTTGTTCATCTGATAGCAATTGGAACTTGCCATCAACAACACCAAAGTAAGTAGCAAACCATACAAAGATTGTAGATAAGACAATGATAGTACCAGCCTTCTTAATAAATGACCAGCCTCTTTCCCACATTGATCTTAATACATCAATAAATCTAGGCATATGGTATGCAGGAAGTTCCATAACAAATGGAGCAGGATCGCCTGAGAACATCTTTGTCTTCTTAAGCATTACACCAGATACAATGATTGATGCCATACCAATAAAGTAAGCACTAGTTGATACCCATGGTGAACCACCAAAGATAGCACCAGCAATCATCGCAATAAACGGAACCTTAGCACCACATGGAATGAAAGTAGTAGTCATAATAGTCATACGTCTATCTCTTTCATTTTCAATAGTTCTAGAAGCCATAATACCTGGAACACCACATCCTGTACCAACAAGCATTGGGATAAATGATTTACCAGATAGACCGAATTTTCTAAAGATTCTATCTAGAACAAAGGCAATTCTAGCCATATAACCACATGCTTCTAAGAAGGCAAGTAAGAAGAACAATACAAGCATTTGTGGAACAAATCCAAGTACTGCACCAACACCAGCAACAATACCATCAATAATTAAACCATGTAACCATTCAGCGCAGTTTAGCTTATCTAATAGGTTGCCTACAAGGGTAGGAATACTTGGTACCCAAACACCATAAGTAGAAGTATCAGGAGCACCATATCCGCTCTTATATTCAGTATCTAGATAATTATCGATTGCATTTCTTAAATCTTCTTTAGTAACATCTTCAATAACTTCAGTTGCAGCAGTTTCTTCATCTTCTACAGTATAAGAAACAGTTGCATCATCTGCTGTATTTGAATATAGATATTCTAAAGCTTCCTTAGCAGTTGCTTCATCAAATGTTTCACTTTCTAAATCAATTGCAGCTGCAACATTATCATTGCCCCATTCATTATTGAAAGCCTCAATGATTGCATCTGAATCACCATAAGTTTCACTAGCTTCTTCATATTCAGCGCTACCGTTTCCAAATAAATGCCAACCATCACCAAAGATACCATCATTTGTAAAATCAGTAGCAGCAGCACCAACAGTAACCATCGCAATATAATATACAAGGAACATGATTACCGCAAAGATTGGAAGACCAAGCCATCTATTAGTAACAATTCTATCAATCTTATCTGAAGTAGTAAGTTTACCAGCACTCTTTTTATCTAAGACTTTATCAATAATTGAAGTGATATAGTTATATCTTTCATTAGTAATAATACTTTCAGAATCATCATCAAATTCTCTTTCAACAGCCTTAATGCCATCTTGTACACTAGCTAATTGATCACTAGATAAGTTTAATTTACCAAGAGCTTTCTCATCTTTTTCAAATACCTTAATAGCGTACCATCTTTTTGTTTCCACACTTACATTTGTTAATACACTATCAGTAATTGAAGAAAGACATTTTTCAATCTTTTCATTAAACTTGTGCATAGCTACAGTCTTAGTACCTGCAGCCTTAATAGCTAAATTAGCAGCCTCTTCAACACCAGCACCCTTTAAAGCTGAAATTTCACAAACTTTACAACCAAGTTCTTTACTTAAAGCATCTTTATTAATAACGTCGCCATTTTTTTCAACGACATCCATCATATTTACTGCAACAACAACTGGAATACCAACTTCAACAAGTTGAGTTGTTAAATACAAGTTTCTTTCAAGATTGGTACCATCGATGATATTTAAGATAACATCTGGTTTTTCTTCCAATAAATAATTTCTTGCCACAACTTCTTCCAAAGTATAAGGTGACAATGAATAAATACCTGGTAAGTCCGTGATAATAACATCATCATGTTTCTTTAACTTACCTTCCTTTTTTTCAACAGTAACACCAGGCCAGTTACCAACAAATTGATTAGAACCAGTTAAGGCATTAAACAATGTTGTCTTACCACAGTTAGGATTACCGGCTAAAGCAATTTTAATACTCATTAATATTTCCTTCCTAAATTAAAAAACTAAATCTTTTCAACTTCAATAAGTTCAGCGTCAGCCTTTCTTAATGAAAGTTCATAACCTCTTACAGTCATTTCAATAGGATCACCAAGTGGTGCAACCTTAACAACCTTAACAACTACACCCTTTGTTAAACCCATGTCCATAATTCTTCTTTTGATAGCACCTTCGCCATGTAGTTTAACTACCTTGCAAGATTCACCAATTCCGATTTCTTTTAAAGATAACATCTATATCCCCTTTCTTAATTAACCATTATTTTGTTAGCCATATTCTTATCAATTGCAATTCTGCTTTCTTTGACATTGACAATAATATTTCCTGCTAATTCATTGACTATAGAAATTTGTGCTCCAACCACAAAGCCTAAATCGTTTAAGTGCGATTTAACCTCATCAGAACCCGATATTCTAGAAATTGTAGATAATTCACCAGTTTTACAAAATGTTAAAGGCATCATAATAATTTCCTCCAAATTAGCATAAGCTAACATAAGTTAGCGTTAGCTAACCACTCATAATATTATACTTGTTTATAGTAGGTGTCAACTATTTTCCAAAATAAAAAAAACGATGTAAAATAATAATTAAGGATGTGAACTAAATGAAAATATTAGAATCTGGCGAAATGTATCTTGAAACTATTTTATTATTAAGCAAAAAAAGCCCTTATGTAAGATCTTTGGACATTGCTGAAGAAATGAATTATTCTAAGCCTTCAGTATCAAGAGCTGTCAATATCTTAAAAGATAATGGTTATATTGCGATTGATAAAAATGGTCATATTACCCTTTTAGAAAAAGGACTAGAAACAGCTACTAAAATATATGAAAGACATGTAGTAGTAACTGAATGTTTAATTAAGCTTGGTGTTAGTAAAACACAAGCTGAAACTGATGCTTGCAAGATAGAACATGTTTTATCAGATGAATCATTTAATGCCATAAAAAATCATCTAAATAGTACAAAAGCCTCAAACTGAGGCTTTTAAAATGCTTGATTAGGTCTAATTTGAATTCTTTCGATAAAAGTACACCTATTAGTATTATCATCAAATTCAAGATATACACCATTTAATATAGGATCTGCCTCACTTACTGTAAAACGAGTTTGTTCCTTATAAACCATTTTACGAATACATTCATCAATATCTCGACCGATAACAGAATCAAATGGCCCACACATACCAACATCACTAATAAAACCACAACCATTAATTATTTGTTCATCAGCTGTTTGAATATGTGTATGAGTACAAACTACTGCCGCTAATTTACTTTTATAGTATTCAACAAAGACTCTTTTTTCAGCTGTTGTTTCCCCATGGAAGTCCACAAAATATAAATCAACAAGACCCTTTGTTTTTACAAGTATTTCATCCATTGCAAGATATGGTGAAGTAGTATATTCTTCTTGCATAACGGTACCAAGTAAATTAATAATACACAATCGTTTATTATTAACCTTAACTATTCTATAGCCTGTACCCTCCTTTAAGATGTGGTTATATGGGCAAACAAGTTTATCCATTTCTGGCAAATAAGCGATAATCTCTTTTTTAGAAAAAGTATGATTACCCATAGTTATCATATCAACTCCATCAACAAGTAATTGATTATAAATTCTAATCGTAATACCTTTGCCATGGGCGGCATTTTCACCATTTACAATTGTAAAATCAGGCTTATATTTATTTTTTAAAGTAGGTAAAAAGTCGTGAACAACCTCACGACCTCTTTTACCAACTATGTCACCTAAGAATAATATTTTCATTATTTAGCGATTTCGTTTGCACGTGTCTCACGAATAACTGTAACCTTAATTTGACCAGGATAAGTTAATTCGTTTTCAATTCTATCCTTGATGTTTCTAGCAAGAACAGTACACTTATCATCACTTACTCTTTCAGGAGTAACCATGACTCTAATTTCTCTACCAGCTTGAATAGCATAAGCTTTATCAACGCCATCAAAATCAGTAGCAATCTTTTCTAGATTTTCAAGTCTTTCGATATAGTTTTCCATGCCTTCATATCTTGCGCCAGGTCTAGCAGCACTTAAAGTATCGGCAGCTGCTACAAGATAAGCATAAACACTAGTAGGCTCTACATCACCATGATGAGATTCAATTGCGTTAATAACAACACCATTTTCACCATACTTTTTAGCAATCTTAGCACCAAGTTCAACATGGGTACCTTCTTGTTCAAAGTCAACAGCCTTACCAATATCATGCAATAATCCAGCACGTTTAGCTAAACTTTGATTTAAACCAAGTTCAGCAGCCATCATACCAGAGAAAGCTGCAACTTCCATTGAATGCTCAAGACCATTTTGGCCATATGAATAACGATATCTTAGTCTACCAATTAATTTAACTAATTCTTTATCCATTCTACCAATTTTAAGTTTGAAACAAGCTTCTTCACCATATTTCATGATATGTTCATCCATTTCCTTAGAAACTTTGTTTACAACCTCTTCAATTCTGCCAGGTTGAATACGACCATCCTTTATTAAAGTTTCAAGAGCAAGTCTAGCTGTTTCTCTTCTAATTGGATCAAAACAAGAAATTGTAATAGCCTCAGGAGTATCATCGATTATTAAATCAACACCTGTAGCTTGTTCAATAGCCCTAATATTTCTACCCTCACGGCCAATGATTCTACCCTTCATTTCCTCGCTTGGTAAAGTTACAACAGAAATAGTTCTTTCAATTGTTTCCTCTTGTGAGTATCTTTGGATAGCGGTTGCGATAATTTCACGAGCATTTTCTTTAGCCTTTGTTTTAGCCTCATCTTCTTGTTCATGAATATAAGCGGCAACCTCATTTTCCATTTTCTTTTCAACAACTTCCATAAGTTCATCATGAGCCTCTTGTTGACTCATATTAGAAACTTTCTCTAAAATAGCAATTTGACCATCAATTCTAGATTGAAGTTCAGCTTCCATTTTATCTAGTTGGTTAGCCTTCTCTTCAGCCTTCTTAATCTTTTGATCTAAAGAGCGTTCTTTGGAAGTAAGATTTTCATCACGAAAATTTAAAGAATCCTCCCTACGAAGAATCTTTGTTTCCTGTTCTTGTAATTCACTCTTTTTCTCTTTAATTTCTTTTTCAGCTTGAAGTTTTAATTCATAAGCTTGTGTCTTAGCATCCAACACTGATTGTTTAATTGTATTTTTTGCTTGCACATTAGCTTCTTCTAAGACTTTATCAGCCTCGCTTTTAGCCTTGTTCAATTTAGTCTTGTTTAAAACAAGCATTATGACAACACCAATAACTAGACCAATAATTCCAAATAAAACGGAAGTAAAATTAAAATTAGACATATTTTACCCCCTATTATCTATTTTTTTAGGTTGTTACCCTTATTAATTTTACAATAAGCCATTAACTTTCACAATAAGATTGTTAAATAATTAATTAATTTAACATGTTTAAGCCTTATTTTCAATGCCATTAAATGCATCCGAAATATATTCAATGATATCTTTGGCGATAATTATCCCCTCTGATTCTTCCACGTTTATTGGTAGTTGTAACATTAATTCCTTATACAAAAGGCTTTTAGCCATCGCTAACTTACTTGGATCTTTTAAATAATATTCTTCTAAATATTTATTACCGCTTAAAAAGCCATCACTTTCTTCAATCGGCAACTGAAACTTAGGAATAAAATTAAATTCTAAACCATCCTTATTAAGATAGATATCATCCCCTATTTCTTGTCTTATTAAAGAGTCCACCAACAATACTTTAGCGTTAATAAAGCCATCGGACTTCAAATATTCATTGCATATATCAATATATTCTCTTAAATTTTTTTTATCTAACACGCTAACTGCCAAAAGTTGTTTCTCTTTACAATCTTTTAAATAAGAAATTATATCTTCATCACTTAATTCTTTTTTAATAAAAGACTTTCTTAATCGATCTTGATATTCCAATAATTTCTCTTGGGTATCATAAGGAATATAAGCTTGTTTAAGTTCTTCTTCAATTAATTCTCTAGCCTTATCTTCATCTTTTGTTATAAGTTCTTCTATTTTCTTTAAAATTTCATCATAATAATTCATATTTAGATTTTAGCATTTATAGTAAAATTAATTCATGAGAAAAATAGGATTCGATAATAAAAAATATATTGAGATGCAATCAAAAAGTATTGCCGATAGAGTGAGCAAATTTAATAAATTATATATTGAATTTGGTGGAAAATTATTTGATGATTACCATGCATCAAGAGTCTTACCTGGTTTTGAACCAGACTCAAAGATTAAGATGCTTCTTAATATCAAAGAAAAGGTCGAAATGATTCTTGTTATTAATGCCAACGATATTGAAAAACATAAAACAAGAAGTGATATCGGCATTACTTATAGTCAAGATTTATTTAGATTAATTGACGCTTATAAAGTGGCTAATTTACAAATTGGTGGCGTTGTGATAACCCAATATAATAATCAAGAAGAAGCTAGTAAACTTAGAAAAAAACTTGAAAAAAGTAATATAAATTGTGCTTATCATTACCGCATAGATAACTATCCAAATGATATTGAAAAGATTCTTTCAAAAGATGGTTTTGGTAAAAACGAATATCTTAAAACTAGTAAAGAAATAGTTGTTATAACTGCACCAGGACCAGGTAGTGGCAAGATGGCTAGTGCCCTATCACAAATTTATCATGATAATTTACATGGCATTAAATCAGGCTATGCCAAGTTCGAAACTTTTCCAGTATGGAATTTGCCATTAAACCACCCAGTCAATTTAGCCTATGAGGCAGCTACAGCAAATTTAAACGATGTTAATATGATTGACCCCTTCCATTTACAAGAATACAATCAAATAGCTATAAATTATAATCGTGATGTAGAAGCCTTCCCAGTATTAAATAACTTATTAACCAGAGTAATTGGTGAATGTATTTATAAATCACCTACAGATATGGGTGTTAATATGGTAGGACATTGCATTATTGATGATGAAGCTGTAAAACAAGCTAGTAATCAAGAAATTATTAGAAGGTACTATAATGCCTTGGTTGATTTTAGTAAAGACAAAGTTGATGAAAACGTTATTTCAAAACTAGAAAATATTATTACTAAATCAAATATTTCCAAAAATGATCGCCATGTCGCAATTGTGGCAAATGAGCTTGCTAAAAAGAGTAAGGAACCAGCTATCGCTATTGAACTTGCCGATGGCAGAATTGTAACTGGTAAAACTTCAAAACTTTTGGGTGCAAGTTCAGCCGCTTTATTAAACGCCGCTAAAGTAGCTGCTGGACTTCCAGATATTGAATTATTTTCACATAAGATAATCGAACCAATTCAAGAGCTAAAAACCAAATATTTAAATGGTAACAATCCTAGGCTTCATAGTGATGAAGTATTAATTGCTTTAGCTATTGGCTCACAAACTTCCTATTCTTGTGCTCAAGCCCTTCAAGCATTATCAAAGCTCAAATATGCAGAAGTACATTCAACTGTTATCTTAAGTGAAGTGGATATTAACACATTTAAAAAGTTAGGTTGTAACCTAACTATGGATCCAATATATCAATCTAAGAAGCTTTATCACAAATCTTAGAAAATGGACAATCTATACATTCTGGCTTTATAGCCTTGCATTTATAGCGTCCAAAGAAAATGAACTGATGATGTAATTTTCCCCAATACTCTTTAGGAAAATAATTCATCAGCTTTTTTTCGATTATTAAGACATCATCATCCTTTAAAGCTATTTGAAGTCTTTTAGATACTCTTGAAACATGGGTATCAACCGCAAAGGCAGGAATATCAAAACAATTACTTAAGATAATGTTGGCGGTTTTTCTACCAACTCCACTTAGCGATTCAAGATCCTCTCTATTATTTGGCACTTGGCCATCAAATAAAGTTACTAACTGTGCACTTGTCTTAATAATATTGTTTGCTTTGTTTTTATATAAACCAATAGGCTTAATAATATTTTCAACTTCTTCCCTATTTGCCTTAGCTAGTTTATAACAATCCTCATATTTTTCAAAAAGAATGGGTGTTACACTATTAACTCTTTCATCAGTTGTTTGAGCACTAAGTATTACCGCAATAAGAAGCTCAAAGTTATTTCTATGATTAAGCTCACAATGGGCATTAGGATAAAGTTCATTAAGCTTTTCAATAATAAATTTACTGTTTGTTTTCATTTTTTAAAACAGCTTCTACATAAGCCAGAGAATATTTATGATAGGCACATGCTATCCTTAATGCATCATTTAAACGATTCTCACCATACTTATCAATAAGTTCATTAGTCTTCATCATCTCATCAGGGATAAGGGGTCTGCTTAAAAAATCAGAGACTAAATCATAGATATTTTGATTATCTATTGTTTCAATAATGCCTGGATCAAACTCAAAGATGTTTTCAATATCAAAACTAATTTCTCCATTTTCGGTCTTGATTGATAAGTATTTTTTACTAGTTAAAGATAATAGAATCTTATCAACATCTTTAACATCCAAATGTAATTTATTGCTTAAATATTCATAGTTTATTTCAATATTAAATTGCCTGCAATAATCAATCAACAAAACAGCAACAAGTTCATCATTACTTAAATTTAGTTTATCGAAATTTTCTAAAAGCCATACTCTTCGATCAAAATAAGGCTGTTTATACCACTTATTCATTATTTTTCACCAATTAAAAGAACTTTTTCATCTTCTATAAAGTCCTCGATTACCCTAATCTTAAAATTATGTTTCTTTAACAAAGAAGTAACTTCATCAATATTGTAAACATTTTGTGTATGCTGTTCAGATATCATACCCTGCAATGTATAGAAAGTGAAATGCTCGCTAATAGTCTTATCTTGCAAGTCACTATTAATAGTCCATTGATAAAAAGTATCCTTATCGATTTGGCCTTCTTCAATATATTCTTCACAAAATTCTTCTAGCCTTTTAATATTATGCATATCAAAAATAAAACGACCGCCAGCATTTAAATGCTTATAGACATTTTCAAACATTTTATCCATTTCATCTAAATATAAATAGTTTATAGAATCAACTACACATAGTATTAAATCAAAAGTACTATCTAATTTAAAATCAATCATATTTAAAATACGATAATCTAAATTATAGTTTTTTAAAGCAACTTCCTTCATGTTTTCACTAATATCTGAAGCAATAATATCTACACCCTGTTTTTTTAAAATATTAGCTAAAACCCCTGACCCACTAGCAAGTTCTAAACAAGTTTTAAAAGGTTTATCATTGATATAGTCAAGCCAATAATCAAAAGCTTCTTCATCACCTAAAAGATAATCATAATAATAAGCTAAATACTCGTATTCTTTTACTTCTCGATTAGATCCTTCCATAAGCCTTCCAAATCATATTTTTCTCTTTCACCATCATAAAATAAATGTACAACAACACTACCACAGTCAATTAAAAACCACTTTGAATCAGCATTATTTTCACTTATCTTACATTCCACATCTAAACTAGCACACAAATCTTCAGCATAAGTAAGCATAGCCTTAGCCATACGCCCATTTAGGCATGTGCCAATTATAAAATAATCCAAGAAAGGACTATTATTTTTAAAATTAATAACACTGATATCACTAACTTGTTTATCATCTAATAATTTAACTATTTCATCTTTAATTTCCATCATTAGTCCTCTTAATCTCCCAAATATCACGAATCTTTTTTACAGCCATCTTTAAATCTTTTTTCGCAATATCCACTACATCATCATCTATATGACGATTTTCTTCTCTTTTATCCGCAATATAAACAATTAAAGAAAGCTTATCATTTGAGTTAATTACAGTATGATTGTAAACTGCATTTAAAATATCACTATCATGAAGATGCAACTTCTCTTTTAAATAATATTTGCAAGTATAAGAATGCTTAACCTTATCTGGTGCATCTAGTTTATCAAAGTCGTAATATTTAAGATACTTGTTTTGTTCATCTAGCGGCAATTCTTTAGTCAAATCATGAAGTAAGCCAGCCATATAAGCTTTTTTAGGATCAACATTATGATATAAAGCAAGTTCTCTTGAAAGTTTAGCTACTCCAAGTGTATGAATATAACGTTCTTTAGACAGATTTGTTTTGACTAAATCACAAAGTAGCTGTTCATCGTTTAAAAACATCTTTCTTATTTTACTATCAAGCTTATAAAATTCATCTATTTGCTTACTCATGGTAGTATTATTTTATTTTCCTTACTTCTTTTATAGAATACTAAAGTCTTACCAATATGTTGAACAAGTTCACACTTACAATTCATGCATATATTAACTTCTATTTCATTTAATGAAACTTCACAAGTCTTTAGCACATTAACTTTAACAAGTTCATTAGCCTTTAAATAATCACTTAAACTTTTATATAGGTTATCATTTAAACCATCTTTACCAATTTGAAAAGTTGAGTTTAAATTATTAGCTAAGCTTCTTAAATATCTTTTTTGTTTACCATTTAACATCAAACATTCACCTCATTACTATATATTTTTATTTTATCAAACACATGAATAGACAAGTCACACTCACCTCTTACCTTAAAGATACCAAGACCCTTTAAATAAAAGGTCTTTAGTTTATCAACATGATAATCGTTTTTACTTAAAGGCAATAACTTTAAAGAATCATTTACACAATTATTGTCAAAATACCGTTTTGCATTTTCTAGTTTACTTCGATGTATCAATAAATTATTATTAAACATAAATTCAACACTGCAATTCTTATAGGGTTTAATATCAACCCTAAGCAAACCATTTAAGAAATAAGATTGGTTTTCATATAACTGAAAATTATTTCTTTTTAAAGTCTTTAAAGGAAGTATTTTTTTAATATTAGCATTTGATAAATAACTCAAGAAAGATTCCTCATCAATAAGCCCAGCTGTATCAATAAAAGTATAACCTTGATAATTAATCTTATTAACTTTTAAAGTAGTACCAGGATAAATTGAAGTAGTCAAAGCATTGTTTTCAATAATCTTATTTATCAAACTTGATTTGCCAACATTGGCTCTACCAGTAAATACCACTTTCTTATGCTTATATTCACTTAATACATCAAAGAATAGTTCATTAAAACTTTGATCATTTTTATAAGTAAGCAAGACATTGATATTGTCACACTTTTTAATGACATCAAGATACATATTCTCAATCTTATCTTCCGTAACGTTTTTAGGCAACAAGTCAATTTTATTAATAACTACTAGTAAATCCTTATTTGCAAAATTAGCAAGCAAATTATCTTGGTCCAGTATTAAAGCATCAAAACAATCAACTATCAAAACAAATAAAGCATCATCAATCTCTTGATAAGCTTTTAAGATATCTTTGTTATTAGTATTGTCTTTACTAACGCTACTAGTATCACCATAATGAGTCAAACGAAAACATCTTTGACAATATTCAAAGCTATCATTAGGCGCATAGCCTAATTTATGTTTATCCTCAAATTGAAGAATTTCGCCACATCCCTTACACTTTTTCATGAAGTATATATTTAAATATTTTCCTTTCAAAAAAACGATTTATACTAGTTCTAAAACTATCACTGTCTACAATTGGTTTAACATATATAGAATAAATACCAAGCTTTTTGCCACATAAAACATCCGTTAAAAGCTGGTCACCCATAATAAATATCTTATTTTTATCAAGTTTCTTAGTTTTAATTAAATGATTCCCTCTAAAAGCTAAAGGTTTAAAAGCCCAAGGATAGTATTCGCAATCTAGTGCCTTTGCAACCTTAGACACCCTTTTATCGGTATTATTAGAAAACACAAAGACTTCAAATCCTGCATCCTTTAATCTTTTCACAAAAGCTTTAGCCTTATCATCAGGCAACTTTTCATAATATGGCGCAATCGTATTATCTACATCTAATAAAACGGTATTAAAGCCTCTGCTTCTTAAAGCTTTTATATCAAGTTCATCAAATCTCTTTAATATTTCATCTGGTCTAAAAATACTCATAATTAAAATAAATCAGTTTGTGTATATTCTTCCTCTTGTTTATCTTCACTATAATAAGCAGGCATATCAACCATCTTAGCCTCTTCAATATCACTTAAATCATCTTTAATAAAACTATATTCACCTTTTATATCGAGTGGATTTGAGAAGGTCGCTTCTAGTGACATAAATGGTATAGAAGCTACTTGAAGCTTATTTCCATCATTAAACAATAATGTTGAATAACTATTAATATCCTTTACATTCACAATACCATGAGGCGTACTTTTTACTTGTTTAAACAAGCGGTTACCCTTAGTATTTCGACTTGTAAGTTCTAAGTCACTATAGTGTATTCTTTTAAAGCCACCACGGTTTGTACTAATTAAGATAGCTCCATCACCATGATCACAAATGGCACATACTACCTCATCACCTTTTACATTAATGGCACCAACACCCATTGCTTTTGGGGCTAAGTCACTTAATACTTCGCTTGAATATTTGTTATAACGTCCATCTTTTGATATCACAACAATATCATCGCCTTCATAACATAAACATGCACTTACAAGCTCATCATTGCCCTTTAATTTCATGGCGCCTAGTGCTTTAGAAGCTCTTGATACATCAAATTTAGGAATAGAAGTCTTTTTAATCATGCCTTGTTTTGAACAAGTTAAGACAAAGACATATGTATTGAAATTTTTAACCACTATACAAGAAACAATTTTTTCATTGCCTTCCATCTTTACATAAGTAGAAACATGCTTTCCTAAATCCTTATACTTGCATTCATCAATTTTATAAACAGGCAAGTATAAGTAGTTACCCTTACTTGTAAAGATTAATAAAGTATCTAAGGTTTGAACATCCTTTAAACCAATTAAAGTATCACCATCTTTGATGGCAGGTAAACTTCCTAAATTAGAATCATAGACACGCTTAGAAAATCTTTTAATATAGCCATCTTTGCTTATAGCGATATAGCAATCTTCATTTGGCACCATCGACATCTTATCAATGATAATATTATCAACTTCATCTTCTATTTTTGTACGTCTTTTCACAACGCATTCTTTATTAACTTTTTCTAGTTCTTTTACTAAAACGCTATTTAAAACAGCACTAGAATTGATAATCGATTCAAGTTCAGCTACTTCTTTTATTAATAAAGAATACTCTTCCTTTAGTTCACTAATATCAGTTGAAGATAAACGATATAATCTTAAATTAACGATAGCTTCAGCCTGTTCTTCTGAGAATAAATAATTATTTTTTAAGTTCTCTTTAGCATCTTTTTTATCTTTAGATTTGCGAATCGTTTCAATTACACTATCAAGTATTGAAATAGCCTTAATTAGACCTTCAATAATATGTAAACGAGCTTTTTTCTTATCTCTTAGATAAATGCTTCTTCTTAGTACAACATCTTTTCTAAATTCAATAAAAGCATCCAAGGCATCAATTAAAGATAGTAAAGTTGGTGTATGATTAACAATCGCAATGTTGTTGTAAGAATAATTAATTTGCAAATCCGTATTCTTATACAGATAATTTAAAATCATTTGGCTATTAGCGTCTTTTTTAAGATCAACCACTATCTTTAAACCATCTCTACCACTTTCATCCCTTACTTCCAAAATACCATCTATCTCTTTACTTAAGGAAATATCATTAATCTTCTTAACTAAGTTAGATTTAACTACTTCATAAGGAATTTCCGTTACAACGATTTGACTATTAGTCTTACCTTCAATAATCTCGCATTTGCTTCTAAGAATTACCTTTCCTCTTCCGGTTTTAAATACTTCTTTGATAGATTCTTTGCCTTGAACAATGCCACCTGTAGGAAAATCAGGCCCTTTTACAATTTCCATGATTTCTTCAAGAGTACAAGAAGGATTTTTAATGCGATATATAGTAGCGCTTACCACCTCATTTAAATTGTGTGGTGCAATATTTGTGGCATAGCCTGAAGCAATACCAGTTGAACCATTAACTAATAATAAAGGATATGATGCAGGAAGAACGGTTGGTTCTAGCACTGTATCATCATAGTTATTAGTCATAGTGACAGTATTTTTATCAATATCTTCTAAAAGTCTAGTAGCATTAAAAGATAATCTAGCTTCGGTATAACGCATTGCAGCAGGAGGATCATCATCAATTGAACCATTGTTACCATGCATATCAATTAGTGGTAAGTTAATTTTCCAATCTTGAGATAATCTTACCATTGCATCATAGATACTAGAATCACCATGTGGATGGAAGACACCCATGATTTGTCCTACAGCCTTCGCTGACTTACGATGAGGCTTTTCACTAGTATTACCATCAAGATACATTGAATAAAGAATTCTTCTTTGTACAGGCTTTAAGCCATCTCTTGCATCAGGCAAAGCTCTTTCTTGAATAATATATTTAGAATAGGCACCAAATCTTTCCGACATTACATCATCTAGCGCTTCAATAAGATGATTTTCAACAATTTCTTCTCTTTTTTTAGCCATGTCTTTCCACCTTATAATCTTCTTCTAAAGTAAAATCAATATTCTCCTCAATCCACTTTCTTCTCAGTTCTGGTTTATTACCCATTAAAACCGAAATCTTACGCTCACATAATGCCGCATCTTCAATATTTATTTTAATTAAAGTACGCTTACTTGGATCCATAGTTGTATCCCATAATTGATCTGAATCCATTTCACCAAGACCCTTATATCTTTGGATATCATATTTGCCAGAACTTGTAGATCTAAACTTGTTAAGTTCATCATCAGAATAAAGATAAGTCATCTTGTCTTTAGTCTTAATGCCATATAAAGGCGGCATAGCCACATAGACATGGCCTTTTTCAATAAGCTCACGCATAAAGCGATAAAAGAAAGTTAAAAGTAAAACTTGAATATGTGCACCATCAGTATCGGCATCGGTCATAATGATTACTTTATCATAATGAATGTCTTCAACATCGAAGTTAGCACCAACGCCAGCTCCAAGACAATGAACAATAGTATTTAACTCTTCATTCTTTTCAATTTCGACAAGAGAAGCCTTTTCAGTATTTAAAACCTTACCTCTTAAAGGCAAAATAGCTTGATATTTGGAATCACGACACTTTTTAGCACTGCCACCAGCCGAATCACCTTCGACTAAAAATAATTCTAGATGTTTATAATCTTTACTTTGAGCAGGAGCTAATTTACCACTTAATATTTCCTTAGCCTTACTAGAAGATTTTTTACCCGCTCTAGCTTCATCCTTAGCTTTTCTAGCTGCATCTCTTGCTAAAGCGGCTCTTTGTATCTTCTTGATTAAGGAGATTGCCAATTCCTTATTCTCATTTAAAAAATACATCAAGTGTTCACTAACCACACTATCAACCGCCGCCTTAGCCTCTGGTGTACCTAATTTACCCTTAGTTTGACCCTCAAACTGTAATAAGTTTTCTGGAATAGTTACAACAATAATACTTGTAAGACCCTCACGCACATCAGATCCTTCAAAGTTTTTATCTTTATCTCTTAAAAGCCCATTAGTTCTAGCATAATCATTGATTGTTTTAGTAAAAGCAGATTTATAGCCAACTTCATGAGTGCCCCCATCTTTGGTACGCACTAGATTTACATAAGAGAAAGTATTTTCTTGATAACCATCAGTATATTGGAAAGCAATATTAACATTAATGCCATTTGCTTCACCCTTAAATATTACTGGATCATGTAAGACATCCTTATCTTCATGAAGATAATCCATAAAGGCTCTTAAACCATCTTCATAATGAAATTCTTCTTCCTCATCATGAATATGATCTATAACCTTAAGCTTTACACCTTGTAATAAGAAAGCTTCTTCTTGAGCTCTTTCACAAATTGTTGAAAAGTTAAAAGTAGTAGTTGAAAAAATTGTATCATCAGGCAAAAAGGTAACTTTAGAACCTGTTTTATTAGTAGTACCAAGTTCCTCTAGCTTACCTATTTTTTTGCCACCGTTTTCAAAACGCATTAAATAGCGTTTTTTATCGCGACATACTTCAACCTCACACCACTTGCTTAAAGCATTTACAACACTAGCACCAACACCATGAAGTCCACCAGCTGTCTTATAGCCTCCATCTCCTGAAAACTTGCCCCCAGCATGTAATACAGTGAAAATTACCTCTAAGGTATTTTTACCAGATTTATGTTTGCCAACAGGCATGCCTCTACCAAAGTCAGTGACAGAACAAGATCCATCTTTATTAAGCTCAATAATTATTTCTTTACCATAGCCATTTAATGCTTCATCAATCGCATTATCAACAATCTCCCATACTAAATGATGTAGACCGCGATAATCAACTGAACCAATATACATACCAGGTCTTTTTCTTACGGCATCTAGACCCTCTAATATTTCAATACTGTTATCATCATAATTATTACTCATGGAGAATATTATAACAAAATTTTGTTATAATAAGGACATGTTTAAAGTACTATTATGGCTAATTATTGGCTACCTTGTAGGATCAATTCCTTGGGCATTAATTATTGGTCAAGTATTCTATAAAACCGACATTAGAACCAAAGGTTCAGGTAATCTTGGTGGTACAAACGCAGGAAGAGTTTTAGGAAAAAAAGTTGGAATTATAGTAATCATACTTGATGCCCTAAAAGCATTTATTGTTATGGTTGTATGTAACGCTTTATCTCCTGAATGTCTAAGATATGCAGGACTTGCGACATGTGTTGGGCATTGTTTTCCAGTATTCGCTAACTTTAAAGGTGGCAAAGCTGTTGCCTGTTCAGCTGGATACATATTAGGTATTGCCTTGTTTATTACACATGACTTTATATTCACATTCTTATATCCTGGTTTGGTATTTGTGATTGTATTATGCCTAACCAAGTATATGTCACTTGCTTCAATGTCAGGGCTAGTTATGGCAACCATCATGGGTTATCTTACATATAAGGATAATTCCCTTGCAAATCTAGTATTAATACTTACACTATTTGTTATATTCATGCATAGAGCTAATATTGTAAGGCTAATAAACGGCAAAGAGAATAAAGTTAAATTTATAAAATAAGAGATGCAAATCTCTTATTTTTTTATCAAATAAAAAAAGCACCTAAGTGCTTATTGTCCCATAGACTTCATGATAGCTCTAATTTGTGCTTCACTAGGCTTTCTACCCATTTGTGAATACATAGCTCTAATCATTTTTTCATTAACTGGTGGGTTTTCTTTTAATTGTTTTTCAAACATGTGCTTAGTAATGAAGAAACTTGCTACACCACCAATTACTAGTCCTAAAACCAAATAACCAATTGATTGCCACATAAATATCTATCTCCTTTAATTCTTATTAATTTTAACATAATAATAACCTGGCAAGGCAAATTTCCTGACGCTCGATCAGGTGGGTCAGCTACATACGCCTTTAGGATTCCTATTTGAAATAGGCTTTCAACACCAGAATATAACACGCATAAGACCCGAATTTGTATATGTAGGAATTTAACAACTCACCAGGTAAAATTATTATATAAAAGTATCTCCTTTTTTAAAGTCTTGACTTTACTTTGCAAATGGGGTAAGCATCTTACGATATGTATCTTTTAATTTTTCAATATCACTATCACTTGGCTCTCCACCTGTCCAAGTAGTACCAATTTGATAGCTTGTTATTAAACCATCAACAATTGTAAACACTTCAGGAGTCTGTATTACTTTTTCACCATCTTCATCTTCTTCAAGCGTTTCTAGCAAAGCATTTTCTAATACATCAAAATCATCAGTACCCAAAATTGGATAAGTCTCACTTTCTGCATCAATATAATAAACGTAAACACCAAGTTCTTCGGCTACCGAATTTAAGTGTTGCATGGCAAGTTGGCAAAAACTGCAACCAACCCTACTTAAAACAAAGACTCCATAACCTTTCTCATCAATTGTACGCTTAAGTTCACTTACTGTAGTTCCTTTAAACATGTGTCCATTTGACTTTATATTTTGATATCCAGACATATCAACTTGATATGTTTCTACAACAAACTCATTATCTAAATCCGGTTTTATAGTACTATCTTCTTTAGCACAACCAACCAGAATTAGTAAAATACATAATATCGAGAATAGTTTTTTCATTAATATTCTTTCCTTTCTATTCTAAGTGAATCATATAATTCATTAATCAACTTCATGTCAGCTTGTTTATCCATGATACTAACACCATTTGCCACTGCGTTTCCATAAGTAAAAGCTTCAATAGAATTAGCGCCCTTAAGCTTAGACCATAAAAAACCAGCAATCATGCCATCATTACTACCAACAGTAATATCGTGAAGCTCATTTATTTGATTACATTTGTAATAACCATCTTTTTCAAATAAATAAGATGCACTATGGGCGCTAGAAAACAAGAAATATCTAACACCCATATCTATAAATTCTTTACCTTTTAAGATGATGCTATCTTCATTTAAACCAATATCTAAATTATCCATCTTAATCAAATAGGGCTTATACTTACAAGCATCATTTGTAACATAGTTATCCGTATCAAGAATTACTTTTACATTGTTTTCAATTAGTTCCTTAATAACATCTACCATTTGATCTTTTAATTCACTTTGAATATTACCAGAAAAGACCACAAAATCACGATCATAGATTTGCTTAGTTCTTTGTCTAAATTTATTAAACTCTTCTTCACTGATCTTAGGACCTTTAGCATTTAAAGAAGTGCAATCGCCCGCATTAATTTTTACATTAATACGCGTATTATCTTTAATAGATGTAAATTGCGGTTCGATATGCTTATTAGCACATAACAAATCAATATAGTAATCTTTAGTAAAACCACCAAGAAAGCCTAGAGCAATTGAATTGATATTTAGTTTATCAAGAAACTTTGAAACATTAACTCCTTTTCCAGCTGCATCATAAGTTTCATTATCGCTTCGATTCAACGTTCCGTTTTCTAATAGATCAAGATTTAAATAATAATCCAAAGAAGGATTTGTTGTTATCGTATAAATCATAAATCAATTATATAATACAAGCATGGAAATTAAGAAATTATTTAAAGATTATAAGGGCCAAAACTTCGATATAAAGGGCCTATCTACTAATTCAAAAGATGTTAAAGAAGGTGATCTTTTCATATGTATAAAGGGGGCTAAAATAGATCGTCATGATTATATTAACCAAGCTATTGAAAATGGTGCTATAGCTCTAGTTACAAGCAAAGATGTTGATGTCGATATACCATATATAAAGGTCAATGATGTCAATGCAATATATGAAGATTTGTATCGTAATTTTTATGATAACCCTCAAGACAAATTAAAGCTTATTGGCATAACTGGAACTGATGGCAAAACAAGTACAACAACCATCATTCAAGAATTAATTGGCGATGATATTTGTGGCTATATTGGCACTAATGGCTATGCTTGTAGCAAATTTAATAGAGAAACGGATAACACAACTCCTGGTATTGAATCGATGTATCGCATATTAAATGAATTCGCCAACGCTGGGTGTAAATATGTAGCTATGGAAACCTCTTCTGAGGCTTTCTATTATGGTAGACTTAAAAAGTTTCACTTTTCAATTGGTGGTTTAACCAATATCGATAAAGAACATTTAAATACGCATAAAACACTAGAAAACTATATCAATTGTAAAAAGATGTTGTTTAAGCAATCAGATATTTCAATATTAAATAGTAATGATAAGCACTTTGATGAAGTTAAAAATGATATCAAAAATTATAAGACATATGGATATAAAGATAGTGATGACTTATACATTAAAGACTATACTGTAAGCCCTAATAAAACACTTATTAACTTAGTTTATGAAAATAAAGAATACAATATCGAATCACCTTTACTTGGCCAATTCAATATTGAAAATCTAGCTTGCGCCCTACTTTCTTGTTTAAATATGGGATTTGAAATAGATTATCTATTAAATAATTTAAGTAAATTAAAGATTGCGGGTAGAATGGAATCCATTAATCTTGGACAAAACTTTTATGTATTAGTTGATTATGCTCATACCCCAAATGGTTTAACAAGATTGTTTGAATTTACCAATAAGCTAGATGTAAATAGAAAAATCGTGGTAACTGGTAATGCTGGTGAAAGAGATGCTAGTAAGCGAAAATATGTTGGCAAATTATGTTCAGATAACAACGATCATGTAATATTCACATATGAAGATCCTCGCTTTGAAGATCCATATAATGTTGTAAAAGATTTATGTGAACTTATTTTAGATAAAACCAATTATGAAACAATCATTGATAGACAAGAAGCTATCGAAAAAGCTATTAATATGGCTAATGAAAAAGATTTAATTATGATACTTGGAAAAGGCAGTGAAGATTGGCAAGAAATAAGAGGAGAATTCATTGAATTCAACGATGTACAAAAAGCTAAAGAAGCTATTGTTAAAAGGTGTAACCGTTAGGCTACACCTTTTGTTTGTTTATCTTTGATTAGCGTTATAACGCTTGTTTAATTCTTCTAGAATCTTATTATGAGGATCATCAACATCACTTGTTTTTAAAGTCTTATTTGGATCTTCATAGACAATATTTAATGAAACAGACTTAAATCCATCTGCAATATGTTCGCCCTTATAGATATCAAATATCTTAATTGACTTAACAATTGCGCCACCGGCCTTCTTAACAACTTTCAATAGCTCATCAGCCTTAACATCATCACTTAAAACTATAGAAATATCTCTTGTAATTGAAGGGTATTTACTTACGATAGGACATTTAGTTTTGCTTGGCTTAGAGTTAATCAATTCATCAAGTATTAATTCACAATAGTAAGTATCCTTAATCTTTAGCTTGCTTTCATATGTAGGATGTACCTTGCCAAGAATACCAATTGTCTTATTGTTCATCTTAATTAAACAAGAAACACCAGGATGGAAATGAGTATCGTCTACATCGTTTAAAGCAATACTAACTCTACCCTTTTCAAAGCCAAGTTTATCCAAAAGACCCATCACTAGACCCTTTAAAACATAGAAATCAGACTTCATACTTACATGTTTAATCTCACTACTTAAATACATGCCGTGTAACAATACACCAAGTCTTTCTTCTTCATGATCATCAAAGTATACCGAAGAAATTTCATAAATATTAACATTTGAATTATAATGTCCCACATTATATGAAAGAGTTTCTAGTAAAGAAGGCATTAATGATGTTCTAATGTACTTTCTATCTTCTGATAAAGGTGAAAGAAGTTTAACTGTTTCGCCACTTTCAAGTAAGCTATTATCCTTATAGTTTTCACTAACTAAAGTGTAAGTTCTTACTTCGCTTAAGCCATTGTACATAAAATAATTACGAATAACTCTTCGCATGCTTTGAGCAATAGATAATCTACCTACAGTTTGAGGCATTAATGGTAGAGTAGACTTTAAATCATCAAAATTAGTTAAGCGACAAATCTCTTCATCAATATCTTCTCTAATCAGAATATCGCTACGATAACTTGGAATATGCGATTTAAATGTTTCGCCATCAAATTCAGGTTTAAAATCAAGATAAGTTAAAACATCCTTTACTTCATCAACTGTATAAGTCTTACCAACTAAAGTATTTAAATGTGACATTGTCTCTTCTACAATTACTTCACTATAGTTATCATTACCTGCTTCAACTGTTTCTTCTAAGTCTTTAGCATCAGCATACTTAATTAAAAGTTCAACAGCCCTATCCATGGCCTTGATTTGTGATAATGGTTCTAGACCCTTAGAATATCTTGCGGCAGCCTCTGTTTGAAGACCTAAACGATTACTTGTACGTCTAATTTGAGCATGGTCAAAATAAGCTGATTCAATAATAATAGAGCTTGTATCATCTAAAATCTTTGTAGCATCGCCTCCCATAATACCAGCAATGCCAATAGGACTTCCATCAGATGTGATCATCAAGTCGCCTTTTTGAATTTTATAAGAAATACCATCTAAAGCAACATAATCACATTGCAAATCATCTTTAACCGTAATATTCTTATTAAGATTGCTTCTTAAATCGTAGAAGTGCATTGGTTGTCCTGTTTCAAGCATAACCAAATTAGAAATATCAACTAAATTATTAATGCATTTTATACCATTCGACCTTAAAATCTCTTTAATCCATTCTGGAGATTGTTTAATTGTTACACTATTTACAACCTTTGCAAGAAAATGTGGACAATTATCACTTTCAATGGCTAATTTAAAGTCACTTTTTACGCCAATATTGCTGGCACCTTTAAATTCAGGAAGTTTACATTCTTTTCTTAAAATTGCACCCATTTCTTTAGCCATATTAAACATAGCTAAACAATCAGGTCTATTTGCATAAATGGAAAAATCTAAAATTGTATCGTTGTAGCCAAGTTTATCAAGAATATCAGTATCACCAATATTAAATCTATCATCAAGTTCTTCAATGCCCTCATGTGAACAAGAGTTTTCATCAAGCATATCTTTTTCAACACCAAGTTCAAGTAATGAACAAAGCATGCCGTTACTTTCTTGTCCTCTTATAACACCTTTTTTAATAGTGCCACCAGGTAATACAGCACCATCTTTAGCAACGATAACTTTCAAGCCTGTGCGACAATTTGGTGCGCCACAAACAATATTTAATATTTCATCCCCCACATCTACAGTTGTTAAATGTAAGTGATCAGAATCTGGGTGATCAACACAAGTTAAGACCTTACCAACAACAAGATTACTACCCTGTCCAATTTTATCTACTGATTCTACTTCAAAGCCTGCCTTAACAGCCTTATCCATGATTTCTTCATACGATAAATCACTGATATCAATAAATTTACTTAACCATTTTAAACTTAATTTCATAACTAATTACCTCTTTTAAAACCATTTAAGAAACGTAAATCATTAGTATATAAGTCTCTTATATCCATAATGCCGTATTTAAGCATAGCCACTCTTTCAATACCTACACCAAAGGCAAAGCCTGTATATTTTTTAGAATCAATGCCAGCAGCCTCTAATACATTTGGGTGTACCATACCTGAACCAAGTATTTCAATCCAACCAGTTCCCTTACAAATCGGACAACCCTTTCCACCACAACTATGACATGTCATATCTACTTCAAATGATGGTTCAGTAAATGGGAAATACGATGGTCTAAATCTTATTTTGGCATCGTTTTTAAATAATTCATGAATCATTAGCTCAAGAGTACCCTTTAAGTCAGCTACAGTGATATTTTCACCAATTACAAGACCTTCACATTGCATAAATTGATGAGAGTGAGTTGCATCATCATCATCTCTTCTATATACCTTACCAGGACAAATAACTTTAATTGGTAATTTGTCATGTTCCTTTTCAAGTACACGCATTTGAATAGCTGTAGTTTGTGATCTTAAAAGTCTATTTACATCAACATAGAAAGTATCTTGCATATCTCTTGCAGGATGACCCTCTGGAGTATTAGCTCTTGTAAAGTTATACTCATCATATTCAAGCTCAGGACCCTCGGCAACGTTATAGCCCATACCAATAAAGATATCTTGTAACTCCTCTTCAACTAAAGTTAAAGGATGAAGAGTACCTGTGATTGGTGTATATTCATCTAATGTAATATCAATCTTTTCTTTTTCAAGTTGTGCCTTTAAGATAGCTTCATCTAGTTCTTGTTTCTTGGCTTCAAAAGCGTTTGTAACAGAGACTTTTAAATCATTAACTAATTGACCAAATTTAGGCTTTTCTTCTGCGCTTAAATCCTTCATTTGACTCATCAAACCTTGTATTTTACCTTTTTTAGAAAGATACTCAATTCTAAGTTCATCTAATACTTTAGAATCTTTTACTTCATCAATGGCCTTTAAAGCTTCTTGTTTTAGGTTATTTAAATCATTCATAATTTTTCTCCTATCATTAAAAAAACCGCGACTAGGAACGAATTATCGCGGTACCATCCTACTTCAGCATATGCTGCACTTTTACTATAACGCGTTACCGGGCAAATGCCACATAATAAAGGTGAATTCACTTATCTATTTATCTAGAGCTTGCACCATCCTCTATTCGCTTTTATAACATCAATAAGCTACTATTTCTTTAACGTTTTACTTAATGATTTTAGCATAATTGAAAATATAAAAAAAGATGGGATAAACCCATCTTAAAGAAAGTTAATTAAGCAGCAAGGTCAACCTTGATACCAGGACCCATATTACTTGATAATGTAACACCAGTAATATAAACACCCTTAACTGCAGCAGGTCTAGCCTTTACAATGGCATTAGCTAATGCATTAAAGTTACTAGCTAAATCAGCAGTTTCAAAGCTTGCCTTACCAATTAGACAGTTGATATTACCATCTTTATCTACACGGTATTCAACTTTACCTTTTTTGATTTCGCTAACAGCTCCAGCAACATTAGGAGTAACTGTACCAGTCTTTGGATTTGGCATTAAACCCTTAGGACCTAAAATCTTACCTAACTTACCAAGTTCACCCATCATATCAGGAGTAGCAACGATTACATCAAAATCGAACCAGCCACCCTTAATCTTATCAAGGATTTCCTTATCACCAACATAGTCAGCACCAGCATTCTTAGCCTCATCCATCTTAGCGCCTTGAGTAACAACTAATACTTTTTGGCTTCTACCAGTACCAGCAGGTAATACCATAGCACCACGGATTTGTTGATCAGCATGACGAGGATCAACATTTAACTTAAATGAAACTCTAATAGGAGCATCATATTTAACAGTAGCAGTTTTCTTTGCTAATTCACAAGCATCATTTACAGAATATTTCTTATTCTTTTCAATAAGGCTTAATGCATTCTTATATCCTTTTGATCTCTTCATGATTAACCCTCCACTTTGATGCCCATATTTCTTGCAGTACCTTCAATGATACGCATAGCAGCTTCAACATCATTAGCATTAAGATCAGGCATCTTGTATTCAGCTATTTCCTTTAGTTGAGCCTTAGTAATAGTACCAGCAGTAACACTATTAGGTGTACCACTAGCCTTTTGAATGTTTGCAGCCTTCTTTAACATGAATGCAGCAGGTGTAGTCTTTAATACGAAATCAAATGACTTGTCTTCATAAGCTGTGATAACAACTGGAACAATATCACCTTTTCTGTCTTTAGTTTGATCATTAAATTGAGTACAGAATTGAGGCATATTAATGCCAGCACTTGCAAGAGCAGGACCTGGTTTAGCTGAACCAGCTGCGAATTGCAACTTACAGATTTTTGCAACTTTCTTCTTTGCCATATTTTCCTCCTTATGGTTGTGGGATTAACGGAGCAGTTGCACTCCTTCCACATGCCTAACTATTCTATTATTATTTAAGACTAAATTCAATAGTATTTTATAGTTCAATAGTGATTTCTTCACTATTGCCCTCATATTCAAAATAAACCGTAACCTTATTATCGTTTACCTTAATATTTGTCCACTTATCTTTTAGATTTATAACCTTCTTATAAATTTCCCTTTTATGTTCATCATATTTAGATGCATCATCGCTCATAAATAATACCGAACCAAACAAGCCATTGATATAAGTTAATTGAAGTTTTTGTTCCTTAGTTAATTTTACATTATTGTCTCTCAAGATATAAACATCAGGATCATTTAAGAAGGCCCTGCCATCAAGTCCTCTTCTGAAAATAGTATTAACCATAGTATGTTTAGTAGAATTTCTTTCATTATGAAGCTTTTGCATATAAAATTTATCATCATAATCTAAAGAAACATCTGGCCCAATACGACAATAATCCACTTTTCCAAAAGCACTAGCGCAAGGAACACCACAACCTAGAATTAGTTTATCTTTACATAATTGTCTTAAAAAGTTCATACCATCAGCCATCACTTTGCCTCTTGGCTTATCACTTCTTGGAATAATGCACGCACTATATAAGAAATCTAGCTTCACTAAATCAAAGCCCCATTCATTAAAGATGGTATCAAATACTTTCTTTAAATATTGCCTTACTTCAACTTTATAAATATCTAAGGCATAAAAGCCTGACCAGTTACTACCAGCAGCTACCATGTCACCTTTTTCATCTTTCAAAAAGTAATTTGGGTGTTCCTTAAATAATGAAGAATTGGTTTCAGCTGAAAATGGAGCAAGCCACAATCCGGCTTTATAACCTTTTTGATGAATACGATCTACTGTTGGTTTTAAACCATTTTTAAATTTATTAGGATCAACATCAAGCCAATCACCAACAAACGTTTCATAGCCATCATCGATTTGAAACATATCAACTTTTTCTTCTAGGCTATCTAAACCATTTAAATCATTCACAATAACATCTTCACTAATTGCTTGATAATGATTGTACCAAGAAGTATAACCAATCATTCTTTCACATGTTGGTTTAGCTATATTTAAAAGTTCAAAGTATTTATCATATACTTCATTTTCCTCACCTTCAATATAACAAACATCTACAGCTGTAAAAGATTCACTAGTTGTATAGCCCTTTAAATCAGGAACAACAGTAATTCCCTTGTCTTTTTCAAAAACAAAACGTGTAAAAGCGAATTCATCATTAAGCGAACCATAGAAACGATAATTGTTATCATTTCTTATATATAAGTAAGTCCAACCATGATTGTAGCCGTTTTTAACCGGATAATCTGCAAAATTATAGTCGCCATAACGATCTAAATGAAACTTATTAATAGTAAATTTCTTAAAAGGAGCCCTTGTTAAACCATAATTAATGGTGTTAAAGTCACTTTCATAAGAATATGTCCAATCTGAATAACCATTAAAGTAAATACGATCATTGTTTGTTAATTCTAAAGGCAAAAAAACACTAATTTCTTCGATACAAACTTCTTTTTCAGGATAAATTTTAATCTTAAAACTTCCATTGTTTAATTCAGCAAAATAGCCAAGATTATCATCTTGTTTAGATAGTTCTCTATCTAAATCACTAGATAATACATAAGATTCATTATTTAGGTTATATTTAATATTTAATTTCATACTACTTATTTATGTTTATAAAAATAACGATTTTCAAGAGCGAAGATTCTAGGAGTAAACTCTCCTTCTTTAATTTCAGCTAAATTTTTATCAATTACAGCTACTTTAGAATCTATATTATCAATGTAAGTGAGAAGTTCAGCTTCCAATGTCTCAGGAAGCACAGGTGAACCATATTCATATTGGCCATGATGAGAAAGAATCATATGCCTTAATAGTAATAATTCCTCACTATCTTCTAATTTTAATTGTTGGCCTACCGATAATAAACGTGCGTCCATTATAGATATATGACCTAATAGTTTACCTTTTGTAGAATATTCAGTAACTACAGGAGATGTAAACTCTTCAATCTTTCCAAGATCATGTAAAATAACTCCCGCTAATAAATAGTCTCGATTAACACTAGGATAAATATCAGCCAAGGCATTAGCTACCTTAAGCATACCTGACATATGTGTAGCAAGGCCACCAATAAAGTTATGATGAATCTTACTTGCTGCAGGATATTCATAAACATCATTGTTATAATAGTTAAGCATTGCATTTACAATCTTAGAAATATTTTCATTGTTGATTTGATTTAAAGCATCGCCAATATTCTTTCTTAGTTCATCTTTAGGAACGGGCGAATTAAACACAAAATCTTTCATATCAATTTCGCTTTGACTTACTGGAAATACTTTAATTACTTTAGCTTGTAAGTTATTACGATATAAATTTATTTCTAAATCAAAATTAAATACTTTGCCAACAGCCAAGTTTTTTTCTATCTCACCCTTTACATCCCACATTTTAGCGTCAATAGCTTTAGAAGAATCTTGCAAAGTTAAAGATAAATAAGGAGCACCAGAGTTAGTTACTCCCTTAACAAGAGAAGAAACTAGTAAATTAACATTTACATGTTCCCCTTCTTTAAAATCTTTTACCAATTTCTTTTCCATCATAACTCCATTTCATTTATCAAGGCATAAATATTGTCATAAGCAAATCCCTTATTAGCAAGCGATGTAAACACTTTGTTTCTAAGTTCAGTGCCTGAATACTTTGCCTTATATTTTTTTAATAATTTATTTCCTTCTTTTCTAATAATGTCTTTTTCTTGAACAATACTACCAGAAAAATCTAATGATTCAATAGCTCTATCAGCAATATCGCTAGAATAGCCTTGATTAATAAGTTTAGACTTAATAGTTTGTTTTTTCATATTCATCGACTTATTAGAAGCACTTTTTAGATATTTATTAGCGAGCTTTGTAGCCTTAGCTATTTCACTATCTGTATCATAAATATAACATTCATCAATAATCTCATCACTAATACCTAGTTTCTTCAAATTATTAACAATATGTCTTTTACTATAAAAATTAGCTGAGAAAGAATGAATTTTACTCAAGGTGTAACGGCGATCATCTAAAATCTTTTTATCAATCATTCTTTCAATAATCAGTTCAATTGTTTGATCATTTAAATCATATTCACCCTTAATATAATCCTTTATTTCCTTAATTGAATAATCTCGATTAGCCAACTTTTTAAGACAATTCTTATATGCTAGAGTGCTAGTCTCTAATTTTTTTAATAACATATAGTTTAGTTTAGAAAGCCTTGTAGAGTTTCTTAAGCCTAATGAATAATAAATATCCAAAGGAATAGTAATGTTATCTAAGTGACCATTAAAATCCTTTAAAACAAGACATACACAATCAGCCTTAAGTTGTGTTTTAACAATTGTATATGCACTCTTATAATCTTCTATAGCTTCCTTATAAAGTTTTATAGAATCTTGTCCGAATTTATTGGCGTCATATTTTTGTACAGAATCAATACAAACTTGTCTTTTTTGTTTTAGTTGCTCTTGGCTTAAACTAGAAAAACGCTTTATACAATCATATATTTGTTCAACTGTATTGAAGAAATAGCCATTTTCATTTTCTTTTACAATATCAGTCAAAACATCGTCATAATGAGCCAATACAAGAAGTCCGCTAGCTAAAGCCTCAATATAAGTCATTCCCTGAGTCTCACTGGTACTAGCACTTATAAAACCATTACAAGCTGCATAATAATTAGGTACTTCTGCAAATGGTTTTTTGCCTGCAAAATAAATATAATCATTTAAATCTAAAGAGGATGCAAGTTCCTTTAAACTATTTAAAGCTGGTCCATCACCCACCACAAGCAGTTTTACATTTAAACTATTTTCTTTAACTTTTTTAAAGGCATTAATAATTTTATCAATAGATTTTTCTTCAGCAATTCTGCCAACAAAGATTAATACTCTATCATCTTTTCCAAATGGCAAAGATGCCTTAATTTCTAAAACAGCGTTTTGATCAATATTATCACGATTAAATCGGTCAAGTTCTATACCTGTAGGAATAATATCAATTGGTGTAATAACACCATATGATTTAAGCATGTTACAAGTCTTAGATGAAGGAGTAATAAGCTTAACGCAATTATTACAAAAAGATCGAGAAAATATTTCAACAAATTTTTTTAAGCCCTTATCCAAAGTTTTAGAATTAAGAAAATTAACATAATGTGTATAATCTTCATATGTTGTATGGTAAGTTCTGACAAGAGGCAAATTTAGTGTTGAAGCCACAATATTAGCAAAAACTCCTACGCCAAATTCGGTTTCTGCATGAATTAAATCTAAATGAAGTTCCTTTAACTCTTCTATATAAAGCAAATGTAAAGGACTAGTTAAAGCATAACCATATAGTTTTTTAGCTTCAATGCCTGGAAGCCTAATAATCTTCCCTTCTTTTTTTATTTTTGTAAGACCCTTATATGTACAAATAACATAGGCATCATGTCCATTTTCCTCTAGTTGTTTTCTTAAAAGTTCAACAGAAGAAACAACACCATTGATATCTGGCAAATAAGTATCCGTAAATATTCCAATTCTCATATTTAAATTATACAAAATATCTAAGTGAATAATTCTTACAAAAATAAAAAAAGGAGGAAATAAATTCCTCCAATTTTGATTATTCAAATTCTTTGCTTAAAGCAACTAATCTCTTATAACGTTTTTGAGCATCGCTCTTTGTCTTAGCAAAAGCAGCTTCAGCAGCTTCCTTACCCTTAATCTTAGGTAATTGATTGTATCTGTTTTCATTCATTAAGAATGCTTCAAATCCATCCCATTCAGGTTCCTTAGAATCGATAGTAAGTGGCTTTTCATTACGTGGATCATATCTGTAAAGAGTAGTATAACCACACTTAACAGCATTAGCTTGTACCTTTTGTTGAGAAGCAAGACCAGATCTAATGCCTTGTTCAGCACATGGACAGTACGCAATGATTAGTGATGGTCCATCATAGCTTTCAGCTTCTTGGATAGCCTTTAGAGTTTGCATTCTATTAGCACCCATAGCGATACTTGCTACATATACATGACCATAAGCCATAGCGATTTGTCCTAAGTCCTTCTTAGCAGTAGCTTTACCACCAGCAGCAAACTTAGCGATAGAAGCAGCTTGAGATGACTTAGAAGATTGACCACCAGTATTTGAATATACTTCTGTATCAAGAACTAACACATTAACATTAACGTTATTAGCAAGTACATGGTCTAGGCCTCCATAACCGATATCATATGCCCAACCATCACCACCGACAATCCATACAGACTTAGAAACTAAATCTCTTTCATATTCTAATAATTCTTTTACAGCTTCATTAGAACTTGCCTTAACGGCTGCAATAACCTTTGGTGCAGCAACTCTTTGAGCATCTCTATTATTTCCAGCAGCGATATATTCTTTAAATGCTTCTGAGCAATCTGAATCAAGATTAGCTTCCATAATACCTAGAATCTTAGATTCTTTGTAGTTTTGAGCAATAGCCATACCGTAGCCATATTCAGCGTTATCTTCAAATAATGAGTTAGCCCAAGCAACACCTTCTCCTTGTTTATCCTTAACAAATGGAGTAGATGGAGCACTTGAACAATAAATCATTGAACAACCTGTAGCATTTGCTACTAACATATCTTTACCAAATAATTGAGAAACTAACTTATAGTAAGGAGCTTCACCACATCCAGGACATGCACCTGATACTTCAAAGTAAGGCTTTAAGAATTGAGAACCCTTAATTGTATTTGTTGGATAGTATTCAGTCTTTGGTTCAAGTTCTTTAAACATGTAATCAGCAAGAGGTTCATTTTCAAGCTCAGAGTTAACATCAACCATTTCAAGAGCCTTCTTACCAGCCTTACCAGGACATTCTTCAACACATAATCCACAACCTACACAGTTTGCAGGAGAAACTTGGATTCTAAACTTAAGATTTTCAACACCCTTGCCCATTGTTGGAATTGTATCAAATTCCTTAGGTGCGTTCTTGATTTCTTCATCAGTTAATAGAACTGGTCTAATAGTAGCATGTGGACAAACAAAAGCACAGAAACCACATTGGATACAACTATCAGCATTCCATTTAGGCACCTTAACCGCAATAGTTCTCTTTTCCTTAAATGCAACATTAGATTGTAAAGAACCATCAGGTAAACCATATTTCAAGAAATTAGAAACCGGTAAATCATAACCATCTAAAGCATTGATTACAGATACATGATTATCAAAATAAGCATCGCCTGTATTAGCCTTATTAGCGTCATATGTCAAATTAGCCCAAGAAGGATCTACTTCAACCTCAACAAGACCTGCCTTACCTGCATCAATTGCCCTATAGTTCATTTCAACTACATCATCACCCTTCTTAGAATATGACTTCTTAGCCATATATTTCATAAGTTCAAGAGCTTTTTCATAAGGCATGATTTGTTCATTTAAGGCGAAGAATGCCGATTGTAAAGTGGTATTAGTTCTTCTACCCATACCGATTTCAGCACAAATCTTAGTAGCATCAATAATATAGAACTTAGCATGCTTTTTAGCTAAACCAGCCAACATTCTATTTGGTAAGTGGTTAGCAATTTCTTCTTTAGGGAAAGAAGTATTAAGCAAGAAAGTACCACCATCTTTTAATTGCTTAGTCATATCATATTTGAAACAATAAGAATCAAGTGAACATGATACAAAGTCAGCATTATTAATATAATATGTACTTCTAATAGGTGAAGGACCAAATCTTAAGTGAGATCTAGTTACACCACCTGCCTTCTTAGAATCATATTGGAAATAAGCTTGAGCATATTGATCAGTATTATCACCAATAATCTTAATAGAAGACTTATTAGCGCCTACAGTACCATCACTTCCTAAACCAAAGAATAGACATGAAGTATAATCAGCATCTACATGGAAATTAGGATCAACAGGTAATGATAAATGAGTTACATCATCATCAACACCGATTGTAAATTCTTCTTTTGGAGCATCCTTTAAAAGTTCATCATATACAGCCTTAATTTGATTTGGAGCAGTATCTCTACTTGATAAACCATATCTACCACCAACGATAGTTAAATCTTTATGTTCTTTTAAAGCATCGCATACATCCAAGAATAGAGGTTCTCTAGCGCCAGCTTCAATTGTTCTATCTAGAACTGCAATCTTTTTAACAGAAGCAGGTAATACTTTTTCTAAGTATTTAACAGAGAATGGACGATATAAGTGAACTTTAATTAAACCTACTTTTTCACCTTTTTTAGCTAAAGCGTCAATAGTTTCTTTAATAGTTTCAGTTACTGAACCCATTGCAATAATTACTCTATCAGCATTAGGGTCACCATAATAAGTAAATGGAGCATAAGTTCTACCTGTATGTTCGCTAATCTTTTGCATATAATCGTTAACGATATCAGGAATAGCTTCATAATATTTATTAGCAGCTTCTCTTGCAGGGAAGTAAATATCATCGTTTTCAGCACCACCTCTAGTTACTGGATTTGTATGAGGGTTTAAGGCATTAGCTTTAAATCTTTCAACAGCTTCCATATCAACTAAAGATTTTAAGAATTCTTGATCCATTACTTCAACTTTTTGAATTTCATGAGAAGTTCTAAAACCATCGAAGAAATGAATGAAAGGAAGTGAACCCTTTATAGCAGAAAGGTGAGCAACACCAGCTAAATCCATACATTCTTGAACAGAATGAGATGCAAGCATGCACATACCTGTTTGTCTTGCAGCATAGATATCTTGGTGATCACCAAAAATTGATAAAGCACGACCAGCTAATGATCTAGCACTAGTATGAATAACAGCAGGCAACAATTCACCAGCTAACTTATACATATTAGGAATCATCAACAAGAAACCTTGTGATGCGGTAAATGTAGCACCTAATGTACCACCTTGTAATGCACCATGTAAGGCGCCTGCGGCACCACCTTCAGATTGCATTTCTACAACCTTTACAGTAGAACCAAAAATGTTCTTACGTCCCTCTGTTGACCAGGTATCAACTACCTCAGCCATTGGAGAAGAAGGCGTAATTGGATAAATACAAGCTACTTCTGTAAACGCATAGGCGCAATGAGCAGTAGCAGTATTACCATCCATAGATTGGAATACTTTTCCCATATTAAAATAAAATCCTCCTACGATATTTTTATTATATCAAAGAAGGATTTTCATAACTCATAATTATTTTTTATTTCCGTATATCGCTTGATCAAAGCGTGGTTTTAAACCACATAAATCAGCATCTAAATGTGGATAAGATTGATAAATATCATATCCTGGAAGTTGATTAGCTTCTACAACATCAACTCCATTCTTGCATATTGCCATATCCCATCCAGTATAACCGATTTCAGGGGTAACCTTTGCCATTTCAATACATTGTTTAACAATGTCATCATACATCGGAACTTTAAAATTAATAATACTAGTACCCGTATCAGGATGGACATCATATATTCTATTTTCTTTATCAAGTGCTGGTTTTCTAATCACACCATTACTATCAACAACAGTAAAACAGCCACCCGAATGAAAATTGTCTACATGTCGGCCACCTGTTCCTATTCTTAATGCTACAAAAGGAACACTTATCTTACCATTAGAATTAATAGTAACGACTCTTAAAGTATTAATCGCATCAGGATATAGTTTATTCATAGTATCATTTTGAACTATGCGCTCCTCTAAAAGATTTTGTTTATGATCAATTAGAGTATCATATAATTCCTTTAAATCTCTATCATTAGAATCAATAAGCTCAATCCCAAAGCCACATTGGCCACCATCTGGTTTAGCCATAAAAACAGGATGTTTTTTAATAAAATCAAGATAATCATCATACGAACAATCATCCAAGAATACAAAGTCTCTTTTGATAAACTTCCTATACTTGTTTAACATTTCATGCTTATTATTAAATAAATGGAAATATTCACGATTATTCAAAGCACGATGATAATTAAAATTAACTGTTCGATTAATGTAAGTAGATCTTTGTTTACTGTTTAAATTCTCAAAGAAGAATTGGAAATAATCCATATAGCCTGCCCCATATCTTAAAGAACAAACTATTGTATCAAACAAAATATAAATATAAGGCTTATGACTTCTTTTTGAAATCTTAGAGATGACTAGAAACATTTGTTTCCAGTTCACCTCAAATAGTCTTTCAATATAGTACATAATTAGTTGTTCTTAACTGCTATATAAACGGTTACTGTATTACTTGTATCATAAGTAGCTAATATACTATGAGTAGTATTTCCAACCATAATACCTTGAACATAGGTACCTGAACCATTAACCGCTTCAAAATCCAAATTATAGAAACCTTGGTTATTTAAATAAGTTTGTACTTTGCCCTTTATTTCATCAAAAGTTGAACCAGTATACCAAGATTGAACATTCGTAAGTGATGCGATTTCACCAGTAGAAGATGGTGCAGCGCCCTTTGATACAGTTACATAAATAGTACTACCGGCTGTAACACTACCACTACTTGGACTTTGGGAAATAATTCTACCCTTTTCTTTACCAGCATTATATTCTTCAGAAATCGAATAATTTAGACCATTATTACTGCACCAATTCTTAAAGTTTTCTACATCAGCACCAACATAGTTATCAACGCTTACACTACTAGTAGAACTGCCTTGATATACATAACAAGAAATTGTATTACCAGAGTATGAGCAATCATGTACCTTACCCTCTTGGCTAGAATCCTTCTCACCTGCTGTTAAAGAAACTTGTAAGTTGCCTCTTGCAGCATTTCTATTTTGTAAATCTTTAACTTTTGAAGTTAGGGCTTCTGTTGTTAAACCATTGAAATCAGAGGCATTAAAAGTAAACTTACCTACACATAATGCATAATTAATAGTTGTGTTTGTATCAAATGTACCATCATCATATGACCAAATAGTGCCAGCTCCCATAGTTTCAGAGAAGTATGTCATGCTAGACTTGTTGAAATTTTTAAAGCCTAATGATTTTAAAGTGCTTAAGAAATTACTTTCTGAATAACCTAATAAAGTATCAGGAATAGTAGCCTTGCTACCTGAAGAACTACCATTTGTATAAATCTTACAAGAGATAGTAGCACCAGAATTTGAACAATCATATAATTGTCCTACTTTAGAAGAATTAGATTCGCCTTGACTAGTCTTTAAAGAAACAAGAGTACCATTAATTCGCGCATTTCTATCTTGCAAACTATTAATATTTGAAGTAGCTTGTTCACTAGATAAGCCATTCCAATCACTTGCATTAAAACTATATGGACCAGCACATAATGCATAGTTAATAGTCTTACTTAACGAAATTTGCCCATCATCATAAGAATAAACATTACCCTTACCTAATGTAGCTGAATAGTATGTAACATTAGATTTTGCAAAGTTTGTAAAACCTAGTTTCTTAACAGCGGTCAAGAAATCATTTTCACTAACACCTAGATATCTTGCATCAGTCGGAATTAAAGCTGTTCCACTTGAATCAGAAGTATATAGCTTACATGAAATCTTGCTACCAGAAATTGTACAATCATAAGCAGTATTAGCCTTACTAGCATTCTTTTCTCCATTTGTAAATTCAACACTTACAAGTGAACCACTAACTCTAGCATTTCTTTGTTTTAAAACAGAAACTAATTTTTCAATGTCGGTTTTAGATTTGCCAACAAACTGCGTAGAATCAAAACTATACTTACCAGCACTTAATGCATAGTTGATAGTCTTACTAGTATTAAAAGTACCATCATCATAAGAATAAATAAAATCCTTATTAATAGTCTCACAATAATATGTTTGGCTATCTTTGTTTAAATTTGTAAAGCCTAAAGTCTTTAATTTAGAAATAAATTCTGATTCTGTTAAGCCAAGTAAAGTATCAGGAATAGTAGCACTCTTACCATCTGCACTTCCGCTTGATAAAGTAACTATCAAACTACTGCCGCCTTTAATAGAAGTTCCAGCCGCTACATTTTGTGATAAGAAAGCATCTTCCTTAGCTTGATCATGTGCTTCATAGTTAAACTTTAAGGTAACAGCGTATTGATTTGCCCAATCCTCAATTTCGCTCTTACTGTATGTAGAGAAATCTGGAACAGTCGTTTCAATTTCTTCAATAGACTTACCATAAGATAAAGTCACAACAATCGCATCTGATTTAGTTGCGTTACTTGGGTTTACTGAAATAACTTGGCCAAATTCATAAGTATCACTAGTTTCAAAAACATAAGAAACATTAGTATATTCATTTAAAATAAACCATTTTTTAATATCTTCAAAAGACATGTTTTTAATCGCATTAGCAATATCACTAGTGCCATTTGGATCTTTACCATTTGAATAAATAATCGTTAAAGTATTAGAGATAGGATCTCCACTTTTAACTGATTGATAAACAACATATTCTTTTTCAATGCTTTCATCATATTGATAAGAATAGTTGTACTTACTAGTGTCTAAACCGTTATCACTTATCCATTTTTCAACTTCTGTTTTATTCATAGTTGAAAAATCAACAGCTGTAATTGTTTTATCAAAAGGATTGCCAAAGACATTTAGTCCTAGCCAAACCCCTAGTCCAATTACTCCGATTAAGACAATACAAAGAATTACATTCGTTTTGTTTTCAAAAAATCTTTTCATTACTTAACCTCCAACATCAATCTATTTCTTGTATTGCTTGTAAAAAATCTATAAGTTAAACCATTTAATTCAATAATCGGTTCACTTAACATATTTATATTATTAACTTCTACAAAGTCAACATAATCACCATTTTCAAGTTTCATAATAAGCATATAGGTGCCCTTACTTAAATCAGCCAAATTTCCATTAATCTTATAGGAAATATAATCCATGTTATATGATGAAGAGAAAGCCTTTGCAAAATCAAAACTTGATTTAAAGTTTTCGCCACCTATTTCATAATAGTTATTTTTACTATCAACTAAATACAATGTTGTTTTAATAGCGTTTAAATCATCATAATTAGAATAATAAATCATAGCTTGACCTTCTAAATATAAATTTAATGATTCATCTAAAGTTAGCTTATCCAAATTCATTAGCGAATTTCTAAATGAATTATCAGGCTTATTAATATTAGAATACTCTATCACATCTGGTAAACTTTCAACACTTAAATCTAAGCGATTATCATAAAGACTATTTATCTTTATACGATATGTATAATCACTTCCTTGATATACCAAATTCTTAGCAAAATCCGCAAATGAATAAATTGTCTTAGTAAAATTGTAGCCCTTATTATCTACGGTAATTGTTAGATAATAATCACCTTCATTTAAGTCAGATAGCGGTATACTACAACTAAAGCCTGCATAAGTATATGTATGATTATCATTAAATGATATACCTTTATATTCACTAACCGTTGCTTTATAGGCTTTTGATGTATCATCTAGATAATTAACTACATTGATAGTATCATTTATTTTACTTATATCGCTGGCATCCATGCCCTTAATAAAGGCATTACCACTAAGGTTTAAATTACCATCAGATATCGTCATAGACTCAAGTGTAAACATCATGCTTAAATCATCATCTACAACATCAACTTTATTATCAGTAGATTTATTTAAAACATTTAAATATTTAGTCTTGATATACCCAACACTTTTATCATAGTTGTATTCACCATAGCTAATTGGATTTAAATCTCCCGTGGTTATAGGTGTTCTATGCGTTTTGATATTGCCATTATCATCAATTGGATTGGTAGATTGAATCTTTGTATACTCACCCTGTGTAGCAAGTGTAATTACAACAAAATCTTTTTGATAAGATGGGCCATAAGCTGTAGTATATAAAGTCTTAGAACTATCGTTTGCCTCAGTTTTTACTTCAACATCAAATTCCGTAATAATTGATAAAGAATAATAATTATAATCCGTTAAACTACCATCTCTATTTTTTGATAGTTTATCAATTTGATAAGCAATACCAGCAATCTCCATACCCCACCATGGATCACTTGCATACTTAACGTTTAAGCCAGACCCCTTATTGCCTAATGAAGATGAGAAGAATCGACCATCCGTTATATCAACATAGCCCCTAAGGTTTATGCCAGCTTGTTCATTAATACAATCAGCTACGCTATTAAAATAAGAAGCATTATTAGGATTTGCATCCACTGCATTCCAGCCAAATAAATTATAACGTTTAGTAGCATATCCGCTTGTACCATTTCCTGACTCATGACATGCCATCGCAAACAACAATAAGGCATTAATACCATATTTGTTTTGGGCATCAATAAAGTTTTGACCAGTGCCCTTTAAAACCGAATTGCTAACACCTGATACATAATTATTTAAGACATCGGCAGAAATATTTGTCTTTGACCTTAAAGGCAAATATTGGTAATAGTTATAATACGTAAAGGCATAATTAGTGTAATTGCTATTTGTATAGAAATTAACACCATCATAAGAATAATATTTAACACCCTCTTGCATTTGACTTGGCGCAGGTCCACAAACAATCGATTCGCTAACAGGATCATAACTATTGGCTGACCAACCATCATGACGATAATAAACCATCTCTTTATAATTATTAGTAGTTATTGCTACATAGTAATTTTGAATTGGCGCAAGCACAAAAGGCTGCTCACCAGTATAGTTATTATTACCACCTAAAGTTATCTGGATACGATTTCTTAAATATTTGCTAGGGACTAAATCAACATATTCCAAATCAGTATAGCCATGAAAGCCATTGATATATACTTCAACCATGCCCTTTCCAGCTAAAGAGCCGCTATCAAAATATCTTTCTGTATCAGTATAAAAAAGTTCATCATGTCTAGCCACATATGTTTGTTTGTGATAGATATCATGAACACTTACATCTTCATAGATATCAATAGTTGAACCATCTCTAGGGTAAGCATAGGCAATACCAGAATTCATCGCAATAATCTTGGTTGGTGAATAAGAGGCATTATGTCTTACAACATAATCTCCCCCTAATTCTTTCATTCTACTTTTGGCACTAGAGAAAGAACTATGACAACTTTCAGTAGAAAATGAGCCATCATCATTTATATAAGCAACTTCATAGCCACAACTACTTAAATCTTGAGCATATACTATAACAGGAGAGTCAAAAGCACCAACAAGTGGTGCAATTAATAATATCGTAAGTAAAGTAATAAACATTTTTTTCATCATCTTAAGGTTGTATCAATAGTAGTGCTACTATTATCGGAGAAAGTAACTGTAATAGTGCCCTTATAGTCATGTTCTTCATCAGGATTATCTGGCATTTCAAAGAATAAAGCATAAGTATCACCAGCATTTAATTCTTTATTCAATATATTCCCTATTTTCATTGAAGCATAAGATTCATCTAAACAACTCTCACTAACACCAGTGCTTGTTTGAGTAAATGTGGCTCCTGTAATTTTTATTCCCGAATTAATTGAATTAACCTTTAATTCAAATGTATAAGTTGAAAGCATACTAGCGGAATAGCTTTGACCATCTCGTGTCATCTTTTCCGATATATAGGAATTAGAAACACTAATATCATAATCATTTGAAGTAATAATAGTGGAAGTATCATCTACTTTAATTGTATTAATATCCGCTTTATTTTTTGATAAATCAATACTTAAGGAAGTATTAGTATTATTATCAGTCAATATCAATAACATATTTGTATTAGTGTAAGGAATAAACAACTTACATGTGTATTCTTTTTCATTACTTGTAACAGTAGTAACTGTACCTAAACCAGAAAAGTTATATTTACCATTAAAGTTCTTTGAATAATCATATGTATTAGCTAAGGATATGCCTTCATTGGTGGTTAAACTATTCAAGTCATAATTAATACCATCCTTATTAGCAAACTTTATTTCAGCAATTACAAAGCTAAAACCCAAATCATTATTACTATCTTCATAGACCACATAATCAACAAGTTCTAAAGCAGTGTTTTTATTATCAACATCTTTTGGAACACTAGTGTCTTGTCCGTTGTTTTGGGTATTATCCTTACTAAATAATGATACTAACCCCTTAACCGCAAAAATCAAGGCTACACAAAGTAATATTCCACCTAAAATAACTATCAATAAACGATCATATCTTATCTTTCTTTTCTTAGCCATACAAAACTCCAATAATATTCTATCATAATGCGTGAACTACTCGGCCATAAATGACCGAGCTTCTGGGAAAGCCACACTTAAGTAA
>CAVKAO010000004.1:0-79198 GCA_963654705.1 Oscillospiraceae bacterium | reverse complement strand
GAAAAGTAAAAGAAAAGTGCCTATTTAAGCACTTATTTGAGAATTGTATGTAAAAGTAGCTGTCAAACTACCGGATTAATAAGACCTGAAGAAAACACTTATGTTAAGACCGTTACATTAATGGAACATCAAGATGATGAAGTTAATAATGAAGAAGAGAGTGAATAATCACTCTCTTTTTTGTTATAATCAAAAAGTCTAAAACGTTGCACCTACATGGGCGACAGGGGAGGATGAAAGATATGATTTTTTATGTTACTTAATTAGCACAATAAATATTGATTTTATTGTGTTTTTATTTGGAGGAAATTATGTTATTAGTGGTTGATATTGGTAATACAAATATTGCTTTAGGCGTATATGATGATAAAGAAATTGTTTGTAGTTTTAATATAAAAAGTGTAATTAATAAATCAAGTGATGAATATGGAATTGTTCTTGTATCTTTATTAAATAACTTTGGTATTGATAAAAAAGATATTGATGGTGTCATTATCGCATCAGTAGTGCCAAATATCATGCATAGTTTTGTATCAAGTATTATTAAGTATTTTAATATTGAACCATTAATTGTTGGACCAGGTGTAAAAACTGGTGTTTCTATTCACTATGATAATCCAAAAGAAATAGGTGCCGATCGTATTGCGACTGTATCTGGGGCGATTAGTGAATATGGCAATAATCTTTTAGTCATTGATTTTTCAACGGCCATTACTTTTGAATATATAGATCAAAATAGTAATTATCTAGGTGGAGTAATGGTACCTGGCATTTCCATTTCGATTGAGGCTTTAAGTTCTAATGCTTCTATGCTTCCTGAAGTGGAAATTAAAAAATGTGATACGGTATTAGCTAATAATACAGTAAGTGCTATGCAATCAGGTTTATATTTTGGATATTTAGGCTTAGTTGAATCGATTATTGAACGATTTAAAAAAGAAACTAATACAAATATAAAGGTTATTGCAACTGGTGGCTTCGGCAAGATTTTCTCTAATAATTCTCGTTTAATCGATATTTATGATGGACAGCTTAGTTTTAAAGGACTAAGAAATATTTATTATAAAAACAGGAGATGAAAATGAAGAATACAAAAAATATTACTACAATTGCAATGTTTGTGGGAATTGTAATTGTTTTACAAATTATTGCCACATTTATTAATTTTGGTGGTTTCCCAATTACGCTAACTTTAGTACCTATTATTGTTGGTGGTGCTATATATGGCGAAAAAGTCGGGGCAATACTAGGCACAGCTTTTGGTTTAGTGGTTGCTTTAATGGTAATCACAGGGGCTGATCCAAGTGGGGCAACAATGTTGGCGGCTCATCCAATTATCACTATATCTGCTTGTATTTTAAAGGGGACCTTTGCAGGACTTGTTAGTGCTTTTGCCTATAACAAACTAAAAAATAAGAATAAACTTACCGCTATTATTACTGCTAGTGCTTTAGCACCAATTGTTAATACAGGCATTTTAACTTTAGTTATAATCCTTTTCTTTGAAGGAACTTTTATGACTTTTATCGCTTTATTTTTAACAATTAATTTTGCGATTGAGCTATTGATTGATATTTTACTTGCACCGGCTTTGTTAAGAATTATTGATACACAAAAAAAATAGTGATATTATATTTAAAAGCTTAGTAAGGACTATAGTAGTTTTTCTTATTTCTAGAGAATGATGTGTTTGGTGAAAACATCAAATAAGAGTCTATGAATCTACCTTATAGCTGATTTAATAAATCACGTGCACTCGCGTTAAGAGTTTAAGTAAGAAATTAAGGTGGTACCGCGATTATTCGCCCTTGTGCTACCTTTTTTTATTTTGGAGGGAATTATGATTGATATTAAACTTATTAGAGAAAATCCAGAGTTAGTTAAAGAAAACATCAAAAAGAAGTTCCAAGACAGTAAGCTTGGTATTGTTGATGAAGTAAAACAACTAGATGAAGATTATCGTGCTTTACGTAAGCAAGCAGATGAACTTAGAAGTAGGAGAAATACTATTTCTAAAGAAATTGGTCAACTTATGAAGCAAGGCTTAAAGGAAGCTGCTGAACAAATAAAGAAAGAAGTTGCGGAAATTGGTAAGCAAATAGAAGAAGATGAAAAGAAGGAATTAGAACTTGAAGAAAACATCAAGAATAAGATGATGGTTATTCCTAATATTGTTGATCCTTCTGTTCCTGTTGGTAAAGATGACTCTGAAAACCAAGAAATTGAACGTTTTGGTACAAAAAGAGAATTTGATTTTGAAATTCCTTATCATGTAGATATCATGGAAAGACTAGATGGTATTGATTTGGATGCTGCTAGAAAGACTTCTGGTAATGGTTTCTATTACTTAAAAGGGGATATTGCTAGACTTCATTCTTCAATTTTATCTTATGCTAGAGACTTTATGATTAATAGAGGCTTCACTTACTATATTCCTCCTTTTATGATTAGAGGCGATGTAGTTAATGGTGTTATGTCTTTCTCAGAAATGGAAAACATGATGTACAAGATTGAAGGTGAAGACTTATATCTAATTGGTACTAGTGAACACTCAATGATTGGTAAATTTATTGATACTATCGTTGATGAAAAAGATCTTCCTCAAAAGCTTACTTCTTATTCTCCTTGTTTTAGAAAAGAAGTTGGAGCGCATGGCATCGAGGAAAGAGGTGTTTATCGTATTCACCAATTTGAAAAACAAGAGATGGTTGTTGTATGTAAACCTGAGGATTCAAAGGATATTTACAATGAACTATGGAAAAATACCGTTGATTTCTTCTTAACATTGGATGTTCCTGTTAGAACTCTTGAATGTTGTACTGGTGATTTAGCTGATTTAAAGGTTAAATCTTGTGATGTAGAAGCATGGTCTCCAAGACAAAATAAGTATTTTGAAGTTGGTTCTTGTTCAAACTTAGGTGATGCTCAAGCAAGAAGACTTAAGATTAGAATTAAAGGTGAAAATGGTAATTATTTCGCTCATACTCTAAATAATACAGTTGTAGCACCTCCTAGAATGTTAATCGCTTTCCTTGAAAATAATTTAAACGCTGATGGTTCAGTTAATATCCCTAAGGCTCTTCAACCTTATATGGGTGGTATGGAAAAACTTGTTCCTAAGAAATAATATTTAAGAATGTTCCACATGGAACATTCTTTTACAAAATAAATAAATTGTTCCATGTGGAACATTGAAAGGTAATATGATAGATACAGTAATATTTGATTTTAATGGCACCTTATATTCTGATAAAGATTTAAATGAAGAGTCATGGCACATGATATATAAAGAAATACTTGGAAGTGATGAACATTTTAATGAAGAATTAGAAAATATCCTAAGTATAAAAACAGACGCAAATATTGACGAATTTTTCAAAAGAAAGGGAATTTGTGCAAACAAAGAACTACTTGAAGAGTATTCTTTAAAGAAAGAGAGTATATATCAAGAACTCGCAAAAAAGAATAATCGGCATAAATTAGCGCCAGGTGCTGAAAAATTGTTAGATTATCTAATAAACAATGACATCAAAGTTATATTGGCAACAGCTTCCATTAAATATAACGTTGATTTCTATTTAGATTATGTTGGATTAAAAAAATGGTTTAACTATTCAAATATTGCCTATGATGATGGAATTAATAAAAATAAAAAAGAGATGTATTTAAAAGCTATTAAAATAGCTAATAGCAATACTAATAATATATTAGCTTTTGATGATACATCTAATAGTATTAAAGCAGGTATTGAAGCGGGAATAAAAAAAGTAATTCGTATCAATCCTAATAATTATAAACACATGGATAGTCCCTGTATAATAGGGGAACTTGAAGACTTTGAAAAATTAGACTATTCAATCTTTAAAAAATAAGTTATAATCTTATTTGCGCAACAGTTATGCACTAACTTGGTCAGGTCAGGAATGAAGCAGCCATACGTACCTCTATCTGTGTGCGCTTTTTATTTTGTATAATTTACTTATGTATAAACAAGAATATATGGATCTTGCTTTAAAGGAAGCAAAAAAAGCGTATAAAGAAGATGAAGTACCGATTGGTTGTGTGATTGTTAAGGATGATATAGTCATTGCTAAAGCACATAATAAAAAAGTAAAAAAGAATGATGCTACTGCACATAGCGAAATTGAATGTATTAAAAAGGCGAGTAAACACCTAAATAATTGGCATCTAGATGATTGTGATATGTATGTAACACTTGAACCTTGTTTAATGTGTGGAGGAGCTATTGTAAATAGTAGAATTAAAAATGTTTATTATGGGGCAAAAGACTTAAAAGGTGGTAGTTTTGGCAGTAATATCGATATAAAAGATATTAAAAACATTAACCATTATCCAAATGAAATCTTTGTTCAATCATTGGAGTCTATTGAATTATTAAAGTCTTTCTTTAAGAGTAAACGCTAATATTACCAAGGGAATAACTGTAGACTAGGGTGCTTTGTTATATAATAATTTCATGAGTTATCAAGTATTATATAGAACTTATAGACCAAGTCGTTTTGAAGAAGTAATTGGTCAAGATTATATTGTAAAAACTTTAATTAATGCGATAAAACTAAAGAAAATTGCTCATGCATATTTATTTGCTGGACCTAGGGGCACAGGTAAAACAAGCGTCGCAAAGCTTTTTGCGAAAGCTATAAATTGTGAAGAGTTTAATGGCGAACCTTGTGATGGTTGTAATAGTTGTTTAGCTTATAAAGATAATGATCATCCTGATATTATCGAACTAGATGCTGCAAGTAATAATAGTGTTGATGATATAAGAGAAATTATTGAACAAGTTCCTTACGCACCAATGATTGGAAAATATAAGGTTTATATCATTGATGAGGTTCATATGCTTACTCAACAAGCTTTTAATGCTTTACTTAAAACATTAGAAGAACCACCAAGTCATGTAGTATTTATCTTGGCAACAACTGATCCACAAAAAATTATCCCTACAGTATTAAGTAGATGCCAAAGATATAACTTTTCTAAGATTTCAAATGTTTCAATGAAGAAAAGAATGATAGAAATCTTAAATAAAGAGAATATTAAATATGAAGAAGAGGCATTAGATGAAGTGGCTATTCTTGCTGAAGGTGGTATGCGTGATGCTTTATCGATTCTAGAACAAATCCTCTCTTATAATCCAGAAGGTGTATTTTTAGATGATGTAAGTAAAATATACGGTTTATCTACTAGCGAAGAAAAGGTGAATCTTCTACTTAGTGCCCATAGTGATATTAAAAAAGCTGTTACTTTATTAAGGGAAATGTACAATTCGGGTATTGATTGTAAAAGATTAGCTATTGATCTTTTGGAAATTATTAAAGAGTCCTTAATTTTTTCTGATGATGGTGATGGTTCACTTTTAAATAAACTAGATCCTGCCAAAACAAGGATTATTTTAAATAATATTAGTCCAAATAGTTTATTGGAAGATATTAGCTATCTTGATAATGCTTTAAGTAAAACAAAAGGTAATCAAAACTTTTTGTCTTATTTAGAACTTGCTTTAGTTAAGATGAATCAAAATCTACATGTTAGTTATAAAGCCCAAACAAAAGAACAAGAAGCTATTAAGAAAGAAGAAGTTAAAGTAATAGAGAAACCTACAAAGCCTCCTATTGAAGAAGAGGTTGTTTCAAAAGTAGTTGAACAAGAAGAAAAAGTTGAGGAAAAAGTAGCTGAGAGTCTAGTAGAAGAGGATAATACCAAAGACACAGATGAAGATAGTATAGATTTAAACTATTTAGCTGGTTTATTATTAAATGCTACTAAAGATTCAAAGATTAATGATCAAATCATATATAATCGCTTAGATATCTATAAATTTGAGGCTGATAAACGTAAGTTCTATGAATTATTAAAGGGTACCAATCTTTTTGCTAGTGGTAAAGATGTAATAATTATTACCGGGGAAAAGATGAAGGTTAATAATATTAATTCTAAGCAAACTAGAAGCGAACTGTATGAGTTTGTTTTAAATGAATTTGGCATTGATAAAGTTATTTATGCTATTGAAGAAAGTCAAAGAAGTCAATTGGTTTCTTTATATAAAGATTTAGTAAGACAAAAAGATTATGTAAAGCCAGAAGTAATTAAGCCAGTCATAAAAAAAGAGCTTACTAATGAAGAAAAAGTTAAACAATTATTTGATAATGTGAGAGTTGAAGAGTAATGTATCCTAGTAATTTCCAAAAATTAATTGATATGTATGAAAGACTACCTGGAGTAGGCAATAAAACAGCTACAAGGTATGCTTTTTACTTATTAAATTTAAGTGAAGATGAAGTAAATACTTATATTGAGGCTTTTGAAGGTTTAAAAGATATTAAAAAGTGTGAAGTTTGTGGCTTTTTAAGTGATGATGATAAGTGCTTAATATGCAAAGATAATTCAAGAGATGTAAGTACTATTATGGTAGTTGGTTTTCCTCAAGATTTAATTGCAATAGAAAAAACTAATACTTATAAAGGATCATATCATGTATTAAATGGTTTACTTTCTTCTAGTAAAGGTGTTTTTCCCGAAGATTTAAATATAGATAAATTATTAAGTAGAATTGATTCTAGCGTAAAAGAAATTATTATTGCCACATCAGCTACAATGGATGGAGAAATGACAGCTTTATATCTTGATAAAATTTTAAAAGATAAAGATGTCCTTGTAACTAGACTTGCTCATGGATTACCAATGGGAGCTAATTTAGATTATGCAGATGAACTTACATTAATTAAGGCGATGAATAATCGAAAGAAAATCGACAATGAATAAAAAGCTAATTAAGTCATTTGATGAACATAATAATTTTAATAATGTAATAGTTCCATTGAGTATTGATATTGATGAAGTTGTTTTTATATTCCATCATGATATAAAACAAATTAAATTTGATAATTGTAAAAAAGTAATTAATAAATATAAAAATATTAAGATTACTTTTAAAAAAGTAGATAAGAAGGATACTGAAACAATTGTAAGTGATAAAGTTTTAGTTGATGTTAGTGCTAGTAAATACATCTCTTTAGTGCTACATGATTATGCTTTGAAGAATGGTTTAAATATTATTTATTATGATGAAATAGAAAAGAAGATTAAAGAATATAATACTCATAGCATTTACGAAGCTAACATTTTTAAATTATCTATTGAAGATATGCTTAATTTAAATGGTGGACGCATAGTTTCTTCTTTACATAAACCAATTAAAAAAAGAGAATCAATTGAATTAATCTATAGGATAATCAATGAATGTAATGAATATAATCGTTTTATTAGCTTTATTAGTAAAATTAATAGTTTTGTTTCTTATTTAGAACATAATAAAAATATCTATTATATTAACGAAGTAATTAAAGATAAGATATTAAGTGATGATAATTATTTAAGATTTAAAAAATATAATTTATTTACTTTTGATGGTAATAAACTAATATTTTTCAATGAAGAAATAGGCCACATGTTTGAAATATCCGGATCTTTCTTAGAAAATTATCTTTATCATAAATTATCAGATAGTAAGGAATTTGATGATGTACAAATGTCAGTTACTATTGAGTTTAATAACGAACAATGGAAATATCCAGTAAGATGTGAACTTGATTGTTTAGTTATAAAAGATAATAATCTATTATTTACTAGTATTAAATCAAATAAAGTTGAAACAAGCGATTTAAATGAAATTAAAGTTCATAATGTGATGTTTGGTAATCAATACTCTAAACCGGTGATTTGTATAAACAGTAACTTAAGTAATGATAGGCCAAATATTTATGCAAAAGGGGAAGAACTTAAGATTGCGATAATTGATGAAGATACTTTTAGAAATGACGAAGTTGTTAATAAGTTTATAAGCATCATTAATAATACTTATAAATATGATAAGCTAGGAGGCTAAATGAAAAGAAATAGGGTAGTTATTACGATTGTAGTAATCTTGCTTAGTATAGTAATTAGGTATTTAGTAAGTGATACAACACTTTTTGTTGATACAAACCAAAGTCAAGAAGGCTATTTACCAATTAGTGACTATGTGCTTAAAGAAGATGGGAAAGATGTTAAAAAGATTAATACTTTTAATTATGATTTCTATTCCACCTCTTATGATTATAATGACTACTATACTACTTTAGGTATTAGTTGTAGTTCTACATTTGATGAATTTGTTAATAAGTATGGTAATTATAATGCCTCATATATTCATGCCTATAAAAATGATGATGATACATATAAAGATTATGTAAGTTTAAAATGGATTACAATTAATGATTTTTATAATGAATATATTAAAACAAATAAGATTAACTTAGATGACTACAATATTGATATTACATTTGATTGCATGACTATTTTTAATAAAGTTTATTATGATAAATACGATATTGATAATCGCTATGCATATGAAGGATTTATTAATTTTAGTAAACATTTATTTAGTTTAAGTTTTTCTTATGAATGCACAAACGATAAATATAATAATGAAGAATTTGGACACTTTGACTATATAAGTAGTTCAGCTTACTATAATTAAAAATGGTGCTAGATAACTAGCACCATAACTTTATAATTATTATTTTCTTTCCTTACCAGGACCACATATTTTTCTAGTTATAACACCAACAATCATTGCAACAGCAAGTGATGTGATAGAGATAAGTGCGCCACCAGTTGTTGGATTATAGCCAAAGTCTAGGACAAGACCACCAATACCACATACAAAGATTGCAGCTACTGGGTACAAGTTTCTATTATCACTTAAATCTACTTTCGCAAGAAGTTGTAGACCACTTGCAGCGATAAAGCCATACAATGCTACACAAGCACCACCCATTACGCACTTTGGAATTGAATTAATTAGGGTGATAAATGGTGTGAAGAATGATAGTAGGATACATCCAAATGCAGTATAGAATAGGGTGCTTACTGAAGCATTACCGGTAATAGCTACACAAGCAACTGATTCGCCATATGTAGTATTAGCGCAACAGCCAAATACTGTACCAACAAATGAGCCAACGCCATCACCAAGAAGTGTTCTATCAAGACCTGGATCAGTAATAAGATCTTTATTGATAATATTACTTACATTCTTGTGATCACCAATATGTTCACATAATAATACAATTGAAAGTGGTGCAAATACTAATATTAAGTTAATGATTGCGGCTAAATCAATTGGTTCATATTGACCCCAAGTTTCAATAGCTCTTATTAAGAAAATCTTTGGATAATCAACAATTGATGTTAGTCTAAATGGCACAAATGTATATTTAAATACCGAGAAATCTAATACTTGTAAAGCTAGATTATTTGTTGCACAACCAATCAATGTAACCACAAGAGCTACTACATAGCCAACACCAATGCCAACTACAAATGGGAATAGCTTCATAGTTTTGCTTCCTTTAACCGATGCATAAACAATCGCAAAGAAAGTTATAAGGCCAATAGCGATTGTTATTAAACTATATTCACTACCGCCGTTTGTACTCATCCAAGATGTTGCAGTACTAGAAAGTGATAAACCAATTAAAGAAACGATTGGACCAGCTATGGCAGCAGGTAATAATTTATTTACCCACTTAGATCCAACAGCCTTAATTATTAGGGCAAATATTACATATACCAATGCGGCAATGCCAACGCCAATAATTATTCCTAAATATCCATATCCAGCCGCAATTGTTGTTGAGTAGGCGCCTAGAAAGGCAAATGAGCTTCCAAGAAATACAGGGCTTTTCTTTTTAGTAAAGAAGATGTATACAAGCGTTCCAAGGCCTGCGCCAAATAATGCAGCTGCTGGATCTGAAGGCAATCCATATTGTGTCATTAAAATTGGTACTAGAAGGGTAGCTGCCATGATGGCAATCATTTCCTGTAAGGCAAACATTAAGTTTTCTTTTACAGGAGGTTTGTCTTTGATGTCGTAGATTAATTTCATATTGTCTCCTCTAGATAAAAAACCTTGCCCTAATCTGAAAGGCAAGGTAAAGTTATCCTGTTTATATGCTTATAGACGCCCTTGCTGATATCTCGTATCAGATTAAAGTTGCTTATTTATCATTAAGATACTAGCACGGCATTTAAAGCGCTGTCAACATAATTTGGACAATTAATCTACTTTATAGAATTCCTTTAGATACTCTAAATTAAGTTCTTTAAATGTATAAAGGTTACCCTTGTAATCATAAAGTTTTTCATGAGTATCAGGATTTAAGTAAGTAACTAAAGAAAACTTCTTTTCCATAATTGCTTCTTCATGATCAAATTCAGAGGCAAGTGCCAAAGTGTGTTCATCATTAATTGTGCCAAAACCAAGTTCCGTCTTAAATACTTTTAAATACATATTATTCTCCCTTCTTATGTATCAATATAAGATAATTATAGCTTATAAATAATCTCTAATTGTAAATAATAATACCCTAAATATTGCACAGGTAATAATTAATCGTTGTTTATTATTAATGTATAAAATTATAAAATAGCGATTAATAAAGGTTATAAACAATATTAAGATATTTGTTTACCAATCACCACAATTCTTTTATTATCGTCTCTTGTATCGCAAGTTACTAGGGTAATTAGCTTATCACTATTTAAAACCGTTACATTGGTACTATACAAACTACGCTTTATAGTATCATCAATAAATTTATCAAAATCAGTTTTACTATCCCAAGTAGAATAAGTAAATTCAAGAGAATCATTTAAATTATTTAAATCAATATTTAATACCGCAAATATTTCATAAGTCCTAGTTCCATATTCAGTAATAAAATTAAAATACTTATTATTAATATAGTGGTTATAATCAAGATAATTCATCAAGGGTGTAAAGATAATATTATCTATTTTGCTTGAGTGGCCATAGATAACGACATTTTTAGAAAAGATATCACCATCACAACTTATAAAAGGGATACCAGCATTACTATACTTTTTCTCAATATTTTTTCTTACATAATATTCATTATCGCTAGCCTTTACAATTGGCTCATATATAACTCTATTAGGAAATTCAATAATACCTACAACATCACTATTGGTTTTCTTTAAAAGATCTAAAGACAACTCTTTATCAGTGGATGTAGCTGATACTTCTTTATCATAAGTATTAGCCTTAACTTCTACATAATAGTTTTGGTAGTTATATGGTTTCTTTTTAGAAAAATTAAGATAGGATAGAGCTGTCCAAATAAGAGTAAGTAGAATAAATATTGTGATTACTTTTACTTTAAAGCTTTTCATACGCCAGTATTTGGTAAAACGATTCTTTCGTTAGCAAAAGTAAAATTTATAGTGTTGGTTTTTTCATCCACTTCCACCTTATAAGATTGACTGCTTGGAGCTAATTTATAAGAAGTAGGAGCTTTAACTTCTTTAAACTCATATTCATGGCCATAAATCGCATCAATTAAAACGGCTTTACCACTTTTAATAATATGTTTGTTTACCTTATCGCTACCTTTAACTCTAGAGTAGTAAGTTCCATCCTCTATATCTAATATAATTAAATTATTTTCATCCGTCTTTTCACTTTTAACGATATCATTAAACTTCTCATCCTTAGCAATCTCATATTCCTCATTAGCCTTGCTTCCAACAATTAATAATTGGCCTGATGCAATTTTGGCAACATATCTATTATTTGTCTTATCATACACTTCAAAAATAGCACCATCTAATAAATAATCTTGATGATCTTTATCTATCTTAGAAACATCTAGTTCTAGTCTTCTCTTATTATTATTAATGGTAAGAGATACATCAACCTTTTCCTTGGTAATATCTTCATCATATTTAAAGGTAAAATCATACTTATCTCTATCTAATACAAAACCAACATTGGTCTTTAACTCTTTAATATAGTAATCACTAATTGGTAAATCATATTGGATGCTTGTTTTATTATTGCTATCTAAAGTTAAAAGCCCAACTAGACTATCCTTATTTATAAGCACCTTTTCATCTAACAAAATATCACTATTTGTATAGATGCCAAACAATACATCTTTATAAGCATTGGCATCATTATCTTCAAAAGTTTTAGTGATTTCTAAATTTAACTTTTGTCTATTATTTATATATGATTGTTTAATTTCTACCACATCAATCATTTGGCCAGCATATTCAATATCAAAATCATAAATAGTATCATCTAATACATAACCAACTTTAGTATCAATTTCCTGTATTGAATATTTGCCAAGTTGAAGCAGACAAGAAGTGGTTACATCATCTTTAGTGGTAAAAGTATCTACAACATCATCTTTATAAAACCAAGTAGTACCATCAGGTGTAATAATATCTTCTCTAGCTATAATCTTGTAAGTAACACCATCTAAATATTTTTCTTCATAGATTGGTGTGTATAAAAGACCATAGTCCGTTTCCTTTGTTGTAACATCACTTAATACCTCACCATATTTTTCTACATATACTTGTCCTTTTTGAGATGTGTTATCAAAATTAATAAAGATTTCATTACTTGTGCCATCAACATTTAAAGGGATTTCTTTATCCTTTAAAACATAGCCATATGGCGCACTAATTTCCACAATCTTGTACTCACCATATACTAAAGGACTAGGCAAATGCACAGAGCCGTTTTCATCCGTTTTAAAGATATCTGTATCATATTTTGTAGGGTAGGTAACAGTTTGCGTTATAAAATCATTATTAGAATCCTTCACTTTAAAAGAAACATTACTTGCAGGAATTCTTTTACCTGTTTCACTATCTACTTTATAAATAGTAAGTTCAGCTTTTAAGGTATCGTTATAAATGTTAAAGAAATAAGTTTTTTGATCTTTCTCAATTTTCATTTCAAAAGGTTTACAAGTATCATAACCCTTACTTTCCTGTTCCTTTATAATATATGTTCCATAAGGAAGAAGATCACTAATAGCCCTTCCATCTTCATCAGTAGTTAAAGTAGCTACTTTAGTATTAGAGGATTTTAAAATGATGTCAAAGATAAAACCTTCACCTGGTTTATCAACATGCGAACCATCAATTTTAGAATCAATAGTTTTGGCTATTTCAATTCTTCCTTTTATTACCTGATCTTTAATAGTTGTATTAAAAGTAGATTTGGTATTTTCACCATCATATTTAAGATTAACACTATTGCAAACATTATTATTCAAATAACCCTCTGGTGGACTTATTTCACAAACATTTAAAGTTGTACCAACAGGATACTTTCGAGATTTAGTCTTATTACCACTAGTTACAATAGTTTCTAGTACATTATTATTTGCATCTCTTATTTCAAATTTTGCATTATTAAACTTTGCATCACCTTGGCTCTTAACACCTGTTTCTACATCTTGTTTTTCAACTTCAATATCTGCATACAAAAGTTCAAAGTTCAACTTAAATTCACCAGATGGATCTTTTCTACTAGCTAAATAGATTACTCTTTGATAGCCACCAGATCCATAAATAATATTTACATCTCTAGCAGAAAAGTTACGATAAAAAGTTGCCTGTTTATCATATGATTCACTATAAATACTGGAAGTTAGACTATTACCATTTGTATTTAAACTTACACCATTTACACTATTAATTGAATAATTAGAAAGGGTACCCTTAGAATCATTTATAGTAACAGGAGTATTAATACCCATTTTAATTGTTTTGTTATTAAAAGAAGGTTGACCACTTGGATTACTTCTAAGCGACCTAATAGTATTAACTTCATTAGAAATATCATATAGTGTACTACCATCCATCAAGTAAGGGGTATAGAAATTACCAGTCACAACCTCCCAAATCAAAATTTGTGTAGCAACATAATAACTTTCACTATCATGACCTGGATAAGAATAACCATAAAAATTAATCTCCCAAATAGCTTGTCTTTGACTTTCGCTTAAATCAGACCATTTAGCACTATCTTCAACATACTCTTGCCCTCCAATAAACAAGGCCATTGGTTCTATACAAAAGACGGTCTTATCACCAACCTTATTTACCGCAATATAATCAAAACCTCTTTCATTTTCAATATAGATTTTCGCAATCCATTGTCCCTCATTAGTAACACTTGTAAGCATGATTGAATTTTCATCAATGATTTGATCAGAAAATACTTCATCAATTGTCCCAAGCTCACTAATGGTATCCAAATCCTCTCCATTAACTACTACCTTAGAACATAAACTACTAAACAATAATAGTGTAATAAACAAGATTTTCTTTAACTTATTTCCCATATCATTAACATCCTTTCGTATACATAATTACCAAAAAGAATAAAAAATCCTTACTTTTTTTAGAAAAGTTAAATTTGTTATAATTTAAGAATGATTAAAGCGATATTTTTTGATTTTGATGGCACATTATACTCACATACTTTAAAAAAGGTACCAAATAGTACAATTAAAGCATTTGCATTATTAAAAGAAAAAGGAATTAAAAGAATCCTTTGCACTGGTAGACATATTAGAGAATTAAAAACACTTAAAATTCTAGAATTAGGACTAGAATTTGATGGCTTTATTTTATTAAATGGGCAAATCATTCTAGATGAAAACTTTAAATATATTGATGGTACTCCCATTAGAGAATCAATGTCTAAAAAGATAATAGATATCTTTAACAACAATAAAGCTCCTTTTATAATTGAAACTCTTGATGAACTATATGTTAATTATTTAGATGACTTTCAAACTCAAGGTTTAGCAAGCGTTGGTACAAAACCGTTTCCAGTAAAAGCCTATGATGATAAAGATATTTATCAAATAAGCACCTATGTAAGACCAGAAAAGAAAAAATGGCTAGAAGAAGAACTTAATGAATGCTTTATTACCTCTTGGAATGAATATGGATTATGCATAGTTGATAAAGTTGGTGGAAAAAGCAAGGGCATCGAGAAATATCTAAAATACTATGGCTTTGATATAAATGAAACCATGGCCTTTGGTGATGGTGAAAATGATGTTGATATGCTTGAATATGTAGGCAAGGGTATAGCTATGGGCAATGCTTGCGACAATTTAAAACAAGTAAGTGACTATATAACTACAAGCGTTGATGATGATGGAATATATAACGCTTTAAAACATTTTAAAGTAATATAAAAAGAAGCTAACGCTTCTTAATAACGGTCCATTACAAATTGCAATGATTCAGTTTGATACATTCTATTTAACATTACAAGTCTAGAATAAGCTAGCTCATAAGTATTAAAAGTATCAATAACCTTACAATGTTGGCCACCTTCCTTTTTATGTACTTTTATAATTGTGAAATTATTCATATAATCTCCTTTTTTCTATGCACCTATTTGGCATAAGTAAATATTAAAGGAAAAAAATCAAATAGAAAACATGATAACGGTTTCATTTTTAATGAAAGTGGTTCCATCTAAAAAAATAAGTTTATTATAGATATATGGAAAAACAAAAACATAACTCCGATTCTTATATAATAGCTGCCATCTTATTTTTTATTGGCGGTTATCAAAATACATATACTTACTTAAATTGTGGAAAGATTTTCGCTAACTTACAAACTGGTAATATGGTTTTAATGTCAATAAATTTTGCAGAAGGAAACTATATGACAGCCCTAAGATATTTAGTGCCACTTTCTTGTTTTGTGCTAGGTTGTATAGTTGGCACTATTGTAAACATTAAATTAAAAGATCATTTTAAGATGCATTGGCGTTCACCATTATTATTGATTGAAATGCTATGTGTATTAATAGTAGGCTTTATTCCAGATGAATATGACTTAGTATCAGCAGGTATTATTACATTTAATAGTGCCTTATCTTTACAAGCTTTTAGAACAGTAGAAAATAGGCCCTTGCCAACAACCATGATGATTGGTAATATGCGTAAATGTGTTGATCATTTAACACGTTATTTAATCTTACATAAAAAGGAAGATTTAAAAGAATTCTGGATTGTTTTTACACTACTTTTAATCTTTTTATTAAGTTGTATGTCAATGGCTTTTATTAATCCATATCTAAAATTAAAGTCAATTTTTGTTTTGATACCACTATATATATTCGCTATTTTATATATTGAAATAGATAGAAAAATAATTAGATAATTTCAATTTTTTGTGAAATTACTTTCAAATAATAATTTAAAATTTTGTTTGTAAAATCTAAAGCAAGCGTTTTCATTGTATATGTGAAAAAGTGGTTTTATAATTTAGGCAAACAAAGGAGAAAAATAAAAATGCTAGGTAAGCTTGAGGGCGTAAAAGGAAAACTTATTGTATCATGTCAGGCTTTGAAAGATGAGCCATTACATTCTTCATTCATAATGGGAAGAATGGCGCTAGCTGCTAAAGTTGGTGGGGCTTGTGGTATTAGAGCTAATACAATAGAGGATATTAAAGAAATAAGAAATAATGTTGATTTACCAATCATTGGCATAATCAAGGCGGTTTACGATAATAGCGATGTCTATATTACTCCTACAATGAAAGAAGTTGATGAGTTGATTAAAGTAAATCCAGAAGTTATTGCCTTGGATGCAACTAATAGAATTAGGCCAAATGGCTTAAATATTGAAGAATTCTTTAAGCAAGTAAGACAAAAATATCCACATCAATTATTTATGGCTGATTGTTCAACTATTGATGAAGCTATAAAAGCTGATGAATTAGGATTTGATTTCATCGGTACAACACTTGTTGGTTATACCGATGAAAGCAAGGGGGATAAAATAGAGGCAAACGATTTTGAAATCATTAGAGAAATCTTAAAAAAAGTATCAAAACCAGTCATTGCCGAGGGGAATATTGATGTCCCAAAAAAAGCTAAGCGGGTTATCGAACTTGGCTGTTACAGTGTTGTTGTTGGCGGTGCTATTACAAGACCGCAGCTAATAACAAAAAAATTTACGGATGAAATGTCAAAGGAGGATTAGATTATGCAAACATTTCAACTAATTGTCATTATTGCTATCTTCTTGGGGGGAGTAGCCTTAATGATGACCAAGAAGCTTCCAGCTATCTTAGCATTACCTATTATGGGTATACTAATTGCTGCTGTAGCTGGTGTACCATTTGTCTCTAGTGACGCCGAGACACAAACTATCGCTGGATATGTAATATCATCTGGTGCTAGTAGACTTGCAGGCACTATCATTGTCACTATCTTTGGTGCCATCTTTGCGAAAGTTATTCAAAAAGAGGGTATTTCAGACGCTATCATTAGAAAAGCAGCAGAACTTGCTGGTGATAAGCCAGTGATGATTGCGATTGCTCTAACTGCAGCAACAGCTTTAATTTTCACTGCTATGTCAGGTGCTGGACCAGTAATCATGGTATCGCAAATTGCTATCCCACTATTACTATCTGCCGGTATTGCTCCAGTAGTAGCTAGCTCACTTGTATTATTTGGCTTAAATATCGGTCTATTATTCAACGTATCACAATATCAAATGTATGTTGATACTATCGGCATGGATATGTCAGTTATTACAAGTTCTTCTCTTGTAATGGGTATTATTTGTATCGTTGTTACTATCGCTTATATCTTAATTAACACTAAAAATGTTAAGGCTGTAAGTAATTGGGCTGCTAAGATGCCAAGTGATGAAAAGAAAGTTAATCCAGTAGCTTTATTAATGCCACTTGTTCCAATCTTGCTTGTATTTATCTTTAAACTAAATGCTGAAACAAGCTTACTTATCGCTATTGTTGTAACACTTCTTATCACAAGACCTAGAGAAAGTGTACAAATTGCCGCAAGCTCAGTAGTAGATGGTATTAAAGATGTTGCTGGTGTAATTGGTTTAATGATGGGTATTGGTATCTTATTAAATGGTGTTGCTGCCCAAGCTACTTCAGCTATTATGCAACCTGTTATCGCAAAGATTTTACCATCTAGTCCAATTGTCTACATTATCCTATTTACTGTATTATCACCTCTAGCACTATATAGAGGACCACTTAATATGTATGGTTTGGGATCTGGACTAGCTAATATCTTTATTTCAGCTGGTAAACTAAGCGCATCAGCAGTTGGTATGGCACTTCGTTCAACAAGCGTTGTTCAATGTGTATCAGATCCAACTAACACACAAAACGTTATCGTAGCTGGTTATGCTAAAGTTGATGTTAATGATATCTTAAAGTCTACATTACCTTATACAGTAGTAATGGCTTTAGGTATTCTAGTTTATACAGCTATCGCTTTATTCTAATAATTTAAACAGGAGGTTATATTGTTTATGTCAGATCGTAAAGTACGAATTGGAATTGATGTTGGTGGGACTTTTACCGATGCAGTCGTTATTGATAATGCGACTTACAAAATAATTGCCAAGGAAAAAATTCCTACCACCCACCATGATAAACAGGGTGTTGCCAAAGGTATTGTACAAGTAATTGAAAGTGTTTTGACAAAAAACAATATTTCTCCTGATGATGTAATTTTTATCGCTCACGGTACTACACAAGCTACTAATGCCTTACTTGAAGGTGATGTAGCTAGTGTAGGCATTGTGGGTATGGGTAAGGGTCTTGAGGCCGATAGAGCCAAAAATGAGACTACTATTGGTAATATTGAACTTTCTAAAGGAAAGTATCTTTATACTAATAATGAATTTATTAATTCTGATAAATTAAATGAAAACAATATTGATGAGGCTATCAATAGGCTAAAAGAAAAGGGTGCTCAAGTAATTGTCGCAAGCGAAAGCTATTCGGTTGATGATAATACTAACGAAGTAAAAGTAATTAATGAGGCTAACAAATTAGGTCTTGTCGCAACTGGCGGTTATGAGATTTCCCAACTTTATGGTTTACAAGCACGTACTAGAACAGCTTGTGTTAATGGTGCTTTAATTCCTAAGATGATGGAGACAGCTAATATGACTGAATCAGCTGTTAAAAACTCAGGTATTAAAAAACCTTTAATGATTATGCGTTGTGATGGTGGCGTCATGAGTATTGATGAGGTTAGAAAAAGACCTATTTTAACAATGTTATCAGGACTTGCAGCTGGCGTTGCGGGTGCTTTGATGTATGAAAAAGTTACAGATGGCATCTTCCTTGAAGCTGGTGGTACTTCAACCGATATATCAGCTATTAAAGATGGCAAAGTAATGATTAAAAATGCCCAAGTTGGTGGTCGTAAGCTATATCTTACTTCTTTAGATGTCCGTACACTAGGTATTGCCGGGGGCAGTATGATTGTGGTGGAAAACAATAAGATTGTTGATGTTGGACCAAGAAGTGCTCATATTGCGGATAAAGAATATGAAGTATTCACTGATACTAGTAAGATGGTAAATCCAAGTATTGAACTAATTGCTCCAAGAAGTGAGGATGCCGCAAACTATGCGGTTGTAAAATGTGATAATGGTGAAAGTTATGCCTTAACATTATGTGGTGCAGCTAATATTTTAGGCTATGTAGCTGATGGTGATTATGCCAAAGGTAATGTTGAAAGCGCTAAGTTAGCTTGGGCTGCCTTAGCTAAGTATTGTAATAGTACAATTGAAGAAGTATGTAAGATGGCCATGGATATCGCAATGTCTAAAGTAGAAGCCATCGTAAAAGATTTAATTAATGATTATAATCTAAATCCAAATATCATTAAACTTGTTGGTGGTGGCGGTTCAGCTAGTGTTGTTGTGCCATACTTGAGCGAAAAGATGAATATTAAACATAAGATTGCCGAAAATGCTCCATATATTTCAACAATCGGTGTATCTCTTGCCTTAGTTAGAGAACAAATTGAAAGAAATGTTTCTAATCCAAGTGAAGAGGATATTCGTAAAATTAGACATGATGTATTGGAAGTAATCACAAGAGCTGGTGCAGCACCTGAAACGGTTGATATCTCAATTGAAGTAGATGGCCAAAAGAATATCTTAAGAGCTATCGCAACTGGGGCAACCGAGCTTAGAACTAAAGATCGTAATGCTAAAAAGATAAGTGATGAAGAAAAAAGACAGATATTAGCTGATGGTGAAAAAACAGATGTTAGTAATGTTGAACATGTTAAAGATAGTGGTAAGTGGAGCGCTTACTATATAAATATTAGTAAGAAATCTTTCTTTGGTTTAATGAATTCAAAAAAGAAATTGACACGAATTATTGATGATGAGGGTGTAATTCGTCTTCAAAAGAATAGTGGTAAGATTGCGGTATTTAAGAAAAACCAAATTCAAACGTCTTTTAAAGAATTCTTAGAAAGTAATAGTGAATTCTCTGATGCAGGTGAAACTCTTCCTAAGACTTATTTGTATTTTGGCCAAAAACAATTAGATTGTTCTGGTGTCTTAAATAAGGAGCAACTTTTAAGTCTTGTTGAAATGGAACTTGAATTTGTAGGTGATGATGAAGATATAATCACTGTTTGTGCAAAGGATTAATATGGAAAATAAATTATATGACACAATTGTAGTTGGCGGTGGTACTGCTGGTAGTATTTGCGCGATAGAAGCGGCAAGAAGAGGCAATAAGGTACTAGTTGTTGAAAAGAGCATCAATTTAGGTGGTGCAGCTGTTAATGCTTTGGTTAATCCTATGATGGAGTCTTTTGTTAAACATGAAAGCATTTTCTATGAAATCGAAGATAGATTAAAGAAAAAAGGAAAGACAACAAGAGATGGCATCATGGAATATGTTTATGCATCTTGCGAAGACAAGGCTCTAGTTTTAGAAGAAATGCTTCTAGAAAGTAAGGGTGAAATCTTATACGATGTGACCCTTTCTGGTTGTGAGGTAAAAGATCATAAAATAAGTTCTATTAGTGTAATTGGAGTGGAAGGTGAAATAAAACTATTTGCCAAACAATTTGTGGATGCTACAGGTGATGCCTTGCTTTCAAGGATGAGTGGGGTAAAGTGTAATAGTGGCGATGATCAAGGTAATAATCAAATGTCATCTTTAAGATTTGAGATGGGTGGCATTGATGTTGATAAATATCGTGACTATGTTTTATCTTTAAATGATGATTTTTCTCCTCTTAAACAAGGTTTCTTCTTTGAATCAGCCATGGTAAATAATAAAAACTTTAAGCTTGAGCCAAAGTTTAGGGAAGGAATAGAAAAAGGTCTATTAAAAGAAGAGGATTTAAGATACTATCAATGTTTCTCTATACCTAATCAAGAGGGTATGATGACTTTTAATTGCCCACATTTAAGTAATCTAAAACAAAATACGAATTCATTTGCTAGAAGCAAGGCGATTAGTGAAGGTCGAGCAATGATTAATCGTCTAGTACGTTTTTTAAAAGAATGTATGCCAGGCTTTGAACATGCATATCTAGTAAGGCAAGCAAGTGCACTGGGTGTTAGAGAATCATATCGTATAAATGGTGTTTATACTTTAAATGAAGAAGACTATATAAATCGCAGAAAGTTTCAAAATGCTGTTGCCAAGGGCGATTGGTATATTGATGTTCATTCAGCTACAAAGGGCTTAGTACATCTTGAAAAGTATAAAAAAGGTGAATACTATGAGATACCTTATACTTGTCTTATAAATAATGAAATATCTAATCTTCTTACAGTTGGTCGATGCATTTCTACTACTTTCTTAACCCAAGCTAGTATTAGAATTCAACCTACAGTTATAGATATGGGCCAATCAGCTGGTAAGGCTTGTGCTGCCACGCTTAATAAAGGAATTGAATTAAATGCCTTTGATGGAAATGGTTTGATAAATGGCTAGTATGCAAACAGGTTTTGTGGAAAAGGGTAGAAACAATACCAAGGATACTATTAAGGATTGTGAGCCAAACTTTACAAAAGTTGAACAAGTAATTGGTAAGTTTTTCTACAACAACAGTGAACAAGTAGATTTTTCTAGTAAGAATATTTCTAATAAATTATATGTATCAGAGGCAGCCCTATCACGTTTTGCGAAAAAGTGTGGTTTTAAAGGCTATCGTGAATTTGTCTTTTCTTATGTCCATGATTTAAAAGAAGAAGGTAATCTTTTACCATCTGAAAAAGACATTAGTATTTTTACCCGTAATGTTCAAAAATCTTATCAAGATATATTAGCTGCCAACTTTAAGCTTCTTGATGAAGAAAAGATTAGAAAAGTAGCTAGTATTTTAAATGAACATGATAGAGTTCTTGTTTATGGACTCGGTAGTTCTGGTAAGGTAGCAGAAGAGTTTGAATTACGTTTTATGCGTCTTGGACTTGATGTATCAGCTATCACTGATTCGCAAGTTATAAAGATGAGCTACTCTTTATTCAATGAGAATAATGTGGTTATTGCGATTTCCTTAAGTGGAAAAACCGATGAAATATTAAATGTTATAAAAACGGCAAAGAATCATAATTGCAAAGTTATTTATTTGTCTAGTTTTGTAAGTGAAAATATTGAAAAATATTGTGATGAAGTAATAAAGGTTGCCACCCTTAGAAATCTTGATACAGGTACAAAAATATCACCACAGTTTTCTTTCTTGGTGATGATTGATGTGTTATATTCATATTATCTAGCCAACAATTCTTATTTTAAGACCCAAAAGTATCAAGTTACGTTGTCGGCATTAAAGAGTAAATGATGGAAAAATTATATTTAGGTATCGATATTGGCGGTACAGCAGTAAAAATTGGTTTAATTAACAAATTAGGGGAAGTTATTGTCTCTAGTTCTTATAGTGTAAATTTTGATAATTACCAGACACCAATATTAGAAACAGTTTTAAATTCAACAGACATCTTTTTAGAAAATTATCAAATTGATATTAAAAATGTTAGTGGTATTGCTATATCAGCTACTGGTGGTGTTGATACTAAAAAAGGTGAGATTATTGGTACAGCTGGGCATATTAAAAACTATCTTGGTTCAAAAATTAAAGAATCTTTTGAAAGTAAATATCATCTTCATACTGTTGTTTTAAATGACGCTAATGCGGCAGCCTATGGTGAATGCTTTAAAGGACAGGCGAAAGATAAAAAAGATGTCTTAGTTATTACCATTGGAACTGGTGTTGGTGGTGGTATTATCACAAATGGTAAATTACTTCTAGGATCTAAGGGCTTAGCAGGTGAAGTAGGTCATTTTAGTATTGATAAAAATGGTAATAAATGTAGTTGTGGCAATAATGGTTGTTTTGAATCACTTGGTTCTACTACCGCTTTAGTTAAAATGGTTAAAAGCGCCAATATAAAAGAGTTAGAAAATAAAGAAATAAATGGTCTACTTATTTTTGAAGAAGTTAAAAAAGGTAATCAAGAAGTAAGTACAATAGTTAATGAATGGATTGATAATATTGCCTGTGCTATTGTTGGACTTGTGCATATTTTTAATCCTGAACTTGTTTTAATTGGTGGTGGCGTATCTAAACAAGAAGAATACTTTATTAGCCCTCTTAAAAGGAAGGTGCTTAGTAAAGTAATGCCTCACTTTGCCAAAGACTTAGATATTAAAGCTTGCAAGCTAACAAATGATGCAGGCATGATTGGAGCGGTATATTATTTATTAAATGAAAACCTTTAGAGAATATGCCTTTAATGATTTAACACAAGATAAATATTTTAATCTTTTAGATAAGGAAGATATTGCAACTTGCTTAAATAAAGCTATCTTAAATGGTAGACAAGAGGCAAAGTTTTATTATGGCAAAGACCTTGAGGAAGAATTGAAAAACAATAACATTAAACTTATATATTCTAATAATGATAGTGATTATGATGGCTTAATTATTTATGCACGAACAATTCTAACAAGTGATATTACAATTGAAATCTTTAATAAGGCTATTGAAAAGAAATACTTAAGATTAAAACAAAAGGGTATTGATATAAGTTTAGAAGATTTAAAGAACTTGCATTTAGCTCATGAGTTTTATCATGCTTTGGAATATAAAAATAAAAAAGAAACTTGTGATGAATTTATTGTTTATCAAAAGTTTCTTTGTTTTAAGTTTAAACGAAAACTAAAGAGCTTAAATGAAATTGCAGCCAATAGTTTTGCCTACTATTATTTAGATGAAAAGATAATTCCCCAATCAACAGATGATTAAATTTACATCATCTTTTAAATCTAATTTTAGATTTAAAAGAGCCTTATAAGAATTACTATTTACAAGTAAGATATTTGGTTTATCGGTTTCATGATAGTGAATGATTGCCTTATCTAAAGTAGTACTTTTCATCTTTCTATTAATAAGTCTATTTTCTAAATCAATTACTTCACCCCTAATAAAGATTGAATAGTCACAATATTTAATAAGTTCATCCCATGGCTTAATATTTAGTAATAAATAATTACCTTCTATTAAAATAATATTCTTTTCTACTTTTATTACATTTTCAATTGGTTCATGAATACTACGATCATATATTGGCCAATACACTTCCTTATTATCTTTAATATCTTTTATATGCTTTATTAGATTGTCGACATCAAAAGTATCAATGGCACCCTTGTGATATGCCAATAGACTTCCATCAGCTCTTTTATGTTTATTTAGATAATCATTTGTATGATGAAAACCATCCATGGATAAGGCTTGTATATCACTACACATACTTTGTAAGTATAAGGCTAAAGTACTTTTTCCACATCCTGGTGGCGCAGCTAGATAAACTATTAAGGTATCATTTTTTTCTTTTTGCAAGATTTCTAGTTTATCAATTAAAGGCAATAACACATCATCTATACACTTTTTACTATATGTGACATTTACTTCAATTCCATTTACATTTATTTTCATAAATTTATTATCCTACATTAGTTTATAATTAATCAGTGAAATATTTTGTGGTAGGAGATGTACACAGCTATTTTTCATATCTTGAAAATGTTTTAAACAAAGCTGGCTTTGATAAAAATAATCCCGATCATTTCTTTATTAGTTTAGGTGATTTATTAGATAGAGGTGACAAACCTAGAGAGTGTCTTGAATTTGTCTTATCTTTAGATCCAAAAAGAAGGGCTCTTGTTAGAGGAAATCATGAGGATTTACTCGAAAATATTATAAGAAACAAAACTTTTAAGAAAAGAGATTTTACTAACGGCACAATGGGGACTTTAGCTAAACTTACTAATACTACTTATTTTGAGTTTGATTTGATGCTTAATAATATAAGTAAGGATGAGGATTTATATAACTATTATCAAAGTCTTGTCAATTTTTATGAACTTGATAATTATGTTTTTGTCCATGGATGGATTCCTAAAAATGATGGTTCTTATAAAGATTGGCGTAATGCGATAATTGAGGACTTTGATAGTGCTAGATGGACTAATGGTTTTGATGCTTGGAACGATATGAAAAATGATGAAAATAAAGAAAAAAAGACCATTGTTTGTGGTCATTTTCATACACCATATGGTCATAGTGTCTATCATCATTATGGCAAGGATATCATGGATGATTTAAAACTTAATGATTGTCATTTTGAGCCTTTTGTAGATGATGGGATTATTGCGATTGATGGTTGTGTAGCTTTATCCCATCAAATGAACTTACTTGTAATAGAGGATGATAAAGTACAGTTTTTTACTAATGACAATCAATAATTGTTTTAAGTGCTAGGTATATTCCCTTGGCAATAGTTTCTTTACTCATTGATGGTAAGCCTTGACCATCAATATAAGGCACATGAATAAAGCCACTAAGGGTATTTGGATAATGTTTTTCTAGATAGTATCTAGTTCCATATAAAACATGGTTACAGACAAATGTTCCAGCACTATTGGAAACACTTGCCTTGATATCGTTTTTGTTTAATACTTCAACTATCTTTTTAATAGGTAAATTAGAAAAATAGGCATCTGGTCCATCACTATAGATAGCTTTATCAATTGGCATATTACCATCATTGTCTTTTATTCTAAAGTCATCAATGTTAATGCCAACTCTTTCAACAGTAATACCATCTCTTCCTCCAGCTTGACCAAGTGATATAAGCACATCAGGTTTTTCCATTTCGATGTTTTCAATTATCCTATCCAAACTTTTATAACGAATAGTAGGTATTTCTAGCTTTACAATTTCAGCATTTAAATCACTAGTATCTAGGATATCTAATACTTCTTTAGAAGCATTAAGTTTGTTATCGCCAAAGGGATCAAAACAGGTAATAAGTATTTTCATAAATTTTCTTTCAATGAAAATTATATAATGTGAAGTTGGATAAGGAAATAATACGATGTATAAATTAATTGAATTAGATAAAGATAGATATGATGAGTATGTAAAAAACCATCCTTATAAAGCACACTTCTTACAATCTTTGCCCTGGGGTGAATTTGCCTCAATTAAAAAAGGTCTAAAGGCTTACTATATGGGACTTGTAGATAACGATAATATCTTAGGTGCTACTTTATTGTTAGAAAAAAAGATGCCCCTAAATAAGTGTTATCTATATGCTCCAAGAGGCTTTGTCCTTGATTACAAGGATAAAGAATTAGTTAATAACTTTACTAAAGAAGTGGTGAAGTTTGCCAAAACGAAAAAGGCTATATATGTTAAGATTGATCCTGATTTGATCAAGCAATCAACCAATTATTTGGAAGAGACAACAATTAATCCAGACTATGAATATCTATTTAATACATTAAAGGAATGTGGTTTTAGACATTTAGGTTTTACACAAAACTTTGAAACGATGCAACCACGTTATACTTTTAGGATAGATTTAACTAAAGATTTAGATACGATAGAGAAACATTTTTCAAAGACGACTAAACAAAGAATTTCTAAAGCCTTAAAACTAGATACGGAAGTATATATTGGTGGTAAGGAAGATGTAAAAGAGTTCTATAAACTAATGGATATTACCGAAAATAGGAAGGGTTTTTCTTCTTATAAGGAAGATTATTACCAAACTTTATATGATGTCTTTAATAATAGTAAAAATGGCAAGGCTACACTTTTTATGGGCAGAATCAATTTCCCTAAGACTTTAAAGTGTTTAAATAATCGATTAGATGATTTAAATAGGGAAATAGAAAGAATTGATACACCAGATGCAGGTAAGAGTGCTAAAAGTAAGATTAAGGAATTATCTAAACAAAGAGATAATTGTTTAAAAGAAATAGAGAAATATTCAAGTTATCAAAAAGAATATGGTGATAGCGTTATTCTTAATGGTCATATGATTATTGAATATGGTGATAAGGCTTGGGTTTTATATGCGGGTAATCACGATATCTTATCTGAAACTTATGCAAACTATAATACTTATGTTAAGCATATTGAATATTGTAAAAACAAAGGCCTTAAAATATATGATCAATTTGGTACTATAGGTGATTTATCAAAAGATAATCCACGTATTGGACTTCATGAGTTTAAAAAGAAGTTTGGTGGTGACTATGTTGAATTTATAGGTGAATGGGATTATGTGATTGATCCAATAATGTATTTTGCCTATAATAAGCTAGCTCCGCTTCTAAGAAAGGTGAAACATTAAGATGGACTTAAATGAATGTAGAAAACAAATAAATGATATTGATGATCAAATGAAGGCTTTATTTTTAAAGCGTATGCAAGTAGTAAGTGAAGTAGCTAAATATAAAATCGAAAATAATATGCCTATTTTTGATCCAAGTAGAGAAGCTAGTATGAAAGAAAGATTAAGTAGTGATACTGGTGATATGAAAGAATATTATTTAGCCTTTCTAAAGACGATGCTTATAGAATCAAAGAAGTATCAAGAAAAGATTATTAATAAATAGAAGATGAAGTCTAAGGATATCAACACTTTAGACTTTTTATTTATCTTTCTTATTGTTAAAGAGTGGATAAATGCAAAGTCCCAAAGCCACACCAAGCAACATGCCTAAGCCAATATTATCAATCGCAACACCAACAAGTACACCAATACATAAGCCAAGAGATATATTGATTGGACTATCATTAGAATTTTGTTGTTTATTAAAATCTTTCTTATCCATACTTACTTAAAGTATAGCTAAGCAATTAAAAATATAGGCTCAGTTTAAGTAAAATATAGGAAAAATATAAGGACAATCAACCACATGAAAGGTACTTTATTTTGCATTGTTTATTTTTCATGTATTGTTTTTCTTATAGAATCAAATACTTCTTCATGTGTTAGTCTAACATCAGAATTTTCTGCTTCAAAATCTGCTTCATCAAGTTTCATCTCAATGTGATCAGTCAAATTAGAATATTCTTCCAAACTTAAAACAACCATTGTGCCATAACCGTTTTTTGTCAAAAATACGGGGTCGCCATTTTTTACAATACTTTCAATTTCTGGATATTTATTTCTTAAATCTGAAACAGGTCTTATTTGTATCATGTCACAACACTCCTTTATCCATATCTTATCATAATATTATCAAAATATGTCATTTAATTGTAGAGTACTGTGGATGTGGTGCGCCATAATAATATACTGACTGGTTAAACTATCTGTTGTTTTACACATAATCCAATATTATCTATCAAAGCACCAACAAGCACGCCAATACATAAGCCAAGAGATATATTGATTGGACTATCATTAGAATTTTGTGGCATATTTGAATCCTTATTATTCATATATGCCAAAAGTATAAAAAAGTAAGTTTAGTTCATGTAAATATAGGGATAATCAGCCACAACTTAACTAAAATACCATGATATGGCTGATTATATGCTAAAATAATGGTGATAATCAGCCATATATAGATAAAAAGACTATGATATGGCTGATTATAAGAGGAAATATGCTATGATTGGTAGAAAAAAAGAAGTCGAAACATTAGAAAGATTGTATAACAGTAATAAGTCACAATTTGTTGCGATATATGGTAGAAGAAGAGTAGGAAAAACTTATTTAATTAACGAATTATTTGATGATAGGATAACTTTTAAACATGCTGGACTTTCACCAATTGAATCTGATGATTCTAAAGACAGCACCTTAAAAAAACAACTAAAGCATTTTTATAATTCTTTACTATTACATGGAATGAAAAAGAGTAAGTGTCCTGATAATTGGATGGATGCTTTTTTGATGTTGGAAAAATTTCTTATAAGCATAGATGATGGAAGAAGACAATTAATTTTTATAGATGAGCTACCATGGCTTGATACACCCAAATCAGGTTTTATTACAGCGTTTGAAGGTTTTTGGAATACATGGGCATGTTCTAGAAAAAATTTGATGTTGGTGGTATGCGGCAGCGCTACTTCTTGGATGAGTGATAAATTAATTAATAATCATGGCGGTCTTTATAATAGATTAACTTGTGAAATTAAATTATTACCTTTTTCTTTAAAAGAGTGTGAAGAATTTTTTGAAAGCGAAAATATTAAATTATCAAGATATGACATAGTGCAATCTTACATGATATCTGGAGGCATTCCTTATTATTTGGGATATTATCGTCCTGGACTAAGCCTTGCTCAAAATGTTGATGAGATTTTCTTTAAAGATAAGGCACCACTTCGAAGTGAGTTCACTAGACTATTTAATTCGATTTTTAAAAATCCCGATAGTATGGTCTCTATTATAAGAGCGATTGGATCAAAACACTATGGTTGTACACGTGAGATGATTGCCAAAACTACCGGTATATCAGTTGGTGGAACTTTAACAAGCTCACTTTCAGCTTTAATTGCGAGTGATTTTATTATTAAATATGTACCATTTGGTTGTAGTAAAAAAGAAGAATATTATAAATTAACTGATCCATTTTGTAATTTCTATTTAAACTTTATGGAAGATGATACTTTAAGTGAGGATTTTTGGCTCTCAAATATCTCTTCTAGGCAAATTATTACATGGCGCGGTATTGCTTTTGAAAATGTTTGTTTTAATCACATCGAACAAATAAAAAGGGCTTTAGGAATAAGTGGTGTTAGCAGTAAACAATCGGCTTGGTCAAAGAAAAGCATTGAAGAAAGTGGTACGCAAATTGATATGATTATAGAGAGAAAAGATAATGTGATTAATATGTGTGAAATGAAATTCTATAATGATGAATTTGTAGTAGATAAAAAATATGATCGTATATTAGCTAATAGAATAAATACTTTAGAAAAAGAAGTGTCGTCTAAAATGGCTATTCACAGCACTTTAATAACTACATATGGTCTTAAATATAATGAATATAGTGGCGATTTTGTAAAAGTTATTACCATGGACGATTTATTTGAATAAAGAGTTTGCACCTAAAGTAGGCTTTAGGTATATATTTTATAAATAAAAACGGAGGTATTATTATGCTAGATAAAAGTTTTATTGAAAAGATGCCAAAACTAGGCTTTGGTTTAATGAGATTACCTAGAATCAATAAAGAAACAGATGAAATTGATATTGAACAAACAGCTACAATGGCCAATATGTTTTTAGATGCTGGCTTAGTGTATTTAGATTCGGCATATGTATATAAGGGAAGTGAAGATGCAGCACGCTTAGCGATTACTTCAAGACACAAAAGAGATTCTTTTTATATTACTTCTAAGCTAAACGCTAATGTAGCTAAAGATATAGAAGATGCTAAAAACCAGATTAACACCTCTTTACAAAGAGAGGGTGTTGATTATATTGATTTCTATTTATTACATGCCATTAGTGAAAATAATATTGATCGTTATGAAGAGTGGAATTTATTTGATTATGTAAAAGATTTAAAGGAAACCGGTAAGATAAGACATTATGGTTTTTCTTTTCATGGCAGCGCTAAATTATTAGATCAAATATTAAATAAACATCCTGATATTGAGTTTGTCCAATTACAAATTAATTATGCCGATTGGAACAATCCTAGTGTTGATTCTAAGGGCGTATATGAAGTGGCATGCAAACACAATAAGCCTATTATTGTAATGGAGCCTATAAAGGGAGGAACTTTAGCCAATCCACCAAAAGAGGTTGCTGACCTTTTAAGAAACGCAAACCCTAATGCTAGTCTAGCATCTTGGGCTATTAGATTTGCAGCTTCTTTACCAGGTGTCATGACTGTTTTATCGGGTATGAGCGATATTAAACAAATGGCTGATAACTTATCTTATATGTCTGATTTTAAGCCCTTAAATAAAGAAGAAAATGAAGTGATTGAAAAGGCGATGGAAATCTTACAATCGATAGATCAAATTCCTTGTACAGGTTGTCATTATTGTACTGGTGGTTGTCCAATGAAAATTCAAATTCCCGATATTTTTAGTGCGATGAATATCGAGCTTGTATATCAAAATACTAATGGAGCAAAAACAAAATATAATTGGGCAACAAACAATTCTCATGGTAAGGCTAGTGCTTGTATTAAGTGTGGCCAATGTGAAATACAATGTCCTCAACATATCAAAATACGTGATTGGCTAGATAAGGTAGCTGCAACATTAGAATAAAGAGGTTTTATGAAGATATTATATCTAGAATGTAAAATGGGTTGTGCTGGTGATATGTTGATGGGGGCACTTAGTGAACTTGTTGATAAAAAAGCGTTTATAGATAAGATGAATTCTTTAAATCTAGAGGGAATAGAGTTTAAAGCACTTCCATCTAATAAGTGTGGAATATTAGGCACCCATATTAAAGTAAGTATCAATGGTCAAGAAGAGTTATCAATAAGTGATAGCCAAGCTATCTTTAAATGCCGTATTGAAAATATAGATAAAGAAGATATGCATCATATTTTAGAACATATAGAAAAGATAGATGGGATATCTAATATAGAATATAGTGATAATACTTTATCTTATGTTTGTGATCACGATGATGATAAAACAGACAAGATTAAACAAATCATCTTAAGTCATTTTAAGAATGCTTCTATTAAAGAAGAAGGGCATATTCATAATAATCATCATTCAGGTAGGCATCTTAAGGATATTTATTCTCTTATTGATGGTTTAGCTGTTAGTGATAAAGTGAAAAATGATGCCAAAAATGTATATCAAATACTAGCCAATGGAGAAAGTAGAGTACATGGAGTGGATATAGACAATATTCATTTTCATGAAGTTGGAAGTATGGATGCTTTAGCTGATATAGTTGGTAATTGTCTATTGTTTGAAATGCTTGATGTCGATCGAATTATTTGCTCACCTATAGCGTTAGGCAATGGGTTTGTCAAATGTGCTCATGGCATACTACCAATCCCAGCTCCTGCTACAGCTAATATTTTAATTAACATTCCCACTTATTCGGGTGGGGTAAATGGCGAACTTTGTACACCAACAGGAGCTGCTTTATTAAAATATTTTGTAAATTCATTTGATGTTCAGCCAACTATGAAAGTACATAAAATTGGTTATGGCATGGGGAATAAGGATTTTGAAGTGGCAAATTGTGTTAGGGCATTCTATGGTGAAATGGATGATGATGGTCAAGTGGTAGAACTTACCTGCAACATTGATGATATGACACCAGAGGAGATTGGTTTTGCCTATGATACTTTTTTTGAAAATAAGGCACTAGATGTCTATGTAACACCAGTTCACATGAAAAAAAATAGGCCTGGCTATGTGCTTAATGTTTTATGTAAAACAGCTGATAAAGAAAAGATGCTTGAATTGATGTTTAAACATTTATCTACTTTAGGTATAAGAGAATCAACATGTATTAGACATGTCTTGGATCGCCATATTGAAGAAGTTGATACTTCATATGGCAAAGTTAGAATCAAGAAAAGTTCTGGTTACAATGTTAAAAAAGAAAAGTTTGAATATGAAGATTTAGTTAAAATAGCCAAAGCTACTAACAAGTCTATAAGTGAAATAAGAAAGCAAATACAAAGGGAAATTAAATGAATCGCACCAAAAGATTGACGCTTACATCGATGATGATTGCACTTGGATTAGTACTTCCACCCATTATTAGATTAATTCCAAATGGTGGTGTACTATTTTCACCAATACATATATCACCATTATTAACTGGATTATTATTAGGACCAATTGAAGGATTAATAGTAGGACTAGTATGTCCATTATTTAATAGCCTACTATATGGCATGCCACAAGGTACAACCCTTATTTGTATGTGTTTTGAGCTACCGGTATATGGAATGGTAAGTGGCATACTTATGCACCTGCTTAAAAATAAAAAATATAAAGTATATATATCATTAGTAATAGCTATGTTAGTAGGTAGAATTATAGGAGGTATAGTACATAGTTTGATGCTTGGGTCTTCTTATTCAATTCAAATATGGCTTACTTCATACTTTATATCAACTTCACCTGCTATATTAATTCATCTAATTCTTATACCTTTGATATATAGAAAATTCGCTAGATAAAACCTACGCTTTAGCATAGTACCTTCAATAGTGGGCATAATATAAATGTGCTAATAAAACACAACTCAAACAGTTATAGTAAGTATTTATTGCGATTTCATTCTGTATCTTGATGGTACAATGCAGTTGTGGGTGGATGTAAAGGATTCCTTAGAAATTTATCTCAAAGATAAACAAGGGACAAATAAGCTTTTAGATTTATTTGTCCCCATTATTCTTATATTTTTGCACAATCCATTATGATTTTTTGACACATATCATATCCTAATACAGAACTGTTTAAAGACAATGTATAATTGCCTGCCATTCCCCATTTCTGTTCGGTGTAAAAATTATAATTTGTTCTGCGTCTTTTATCAGTATCATTTATCAGTTTTACAGCATCTTCCTCTGTAACTTTATACAGCTTGCAGATGCGCTTTACTTTTTCCAGCATGTTTCCGTGTATGTACACATTGAGCACATCATCCCTGTCCTTTAAGATAAAATCTGCATTTCTTCCTATGATTACACAGCTTTCTTTCTCAGCGATTTCCCTAATTACTTTTCTTTGTGCTTCATACACAATATCTTCTATTGATTTTCCTGTAATATCACGACCTGAAAAAGCATATGAGAATAACCCTTTTTTTGGAGATAGCTCTGCATTTTCCTGAATATACTTCGGCGATAATCCAGACTGTTCTGCAATCTGTGTGATGATATTCTTGTCATAATATGCAACATTAAGTTTTTTTGCCACTTCTTCACCGATAAATCGACCACCGCTTCCAAATTCTCTGCTGATCGTAATGATTCTCTTTGTCATAACCATATCCTCCTTAACTTAGTTTTTCCACTTTATTCTTTCTGATTTTCTTTAAAAATGCGTATCCCACAAAGCATGCTACAATCTCTGTTATCGGGAATGCCCACCAGATCAATGAAATACCCATCTGTCCGTTTCTAACAAAAATAGAGAAAATGCCCGCCAGTGGTAATATAACTATTAGTTGTCTGAGCAATGAAATTACAAGTGATTCTATACCACCATCCAATGCCTGATAAATCCCTTGGTATGCTATATTGATTCCTGCAAAAATAAAGCTGGTAGAGATAATTCTCATGGCTTTAATAAAATATTCTCTTGACTGTCCTGCATTAAATAAGGTTGCAAAAGCACCCGGGAAAATTTCTGTAATCGCTACACCAACAATCATAAGTACAATCGTATAAATCAATCCGTATTTGATTCCATCCTGAATCCTCTTTTTACTATGCATTCCGTATGCAAAAGCAATAATCGGTGTGATTGCATCTCTAAGCCCAAAGGCTAGGAACAATACAAACTGTTGTACTTTATAGAACAATCCATATGCAGTCTGTGCCGATGGGCTGAACTTCAAAATCAGATTCATCACATAAACCATAATAGACATAAGTGCCTGTGCAATAATTGCGGGAAGTCCAATCGCATAGATTTCCTTGATAATTCTACTATCCGGTTTCATATACTTTATGCCATGATCAAATTCTTTATTTAACTTTATATGAAATATAAATAACAGTATTGCAGATACTACTTGTCCGATTACTGTAGCGTATGCAGCACCTTTCACCCCCATTTGATCAACTGGTCCAATACCATAGATCATAATCGGATCAAGGATAATATTCACCACTGCGCCTACAATCTGACCGATTGTTGAATAAAGTGAACGACCTGTTGCCTGTAACAGTTTTTCAAACAATGAAAAAAAGATAATTCCAAAAGAAATCACACAACATATTCTTAAGTAGCTTGTTCCCATTGAAATAACTTCTGGATCAGTGGTCTGTGATGAGATGTATGTTTTTACTCCAAAAATCCCAAACAATAGACATACCACATAAATAATTATTCCAAGAAATAAACTGTTTCCTGCAACTTTTGCAGCTTTTTTATCATTTCCCTGTCCCAGCATTCTTGCAAGAAGTGCATTTGTTCCAACACCTGTTCCAACTCCTATTGCTACCATGAGCATCTGAAGTGGAAACACCAGTGTTAGTGCATTTAGTGCCGCCTCGCTTCCTGATCTCATGTTTCCAACAAAGGCACTGTCTACAATGTTGTAAACCGCCTGCAATGCCATGGATAAGATCATTGGTATTCCCATCTGTACCATAAGCTTATTTACCGGCATCTCTTTCATCTTGTTACTTTCTGTCATCTTAACTTAATCCTTTCTTTCTACATAAAAAAGTGTGTATTTACCTCATAAGTTGGACTTACGCTGATAAGCTACACACTTTTAACCGCATTATATATTTTCATAATGTGCTACAGCAGGTGCACAAAAAAACGAGTAACAAAACTGGATTTACGCTAGTCTGCTACTCGTTTAAAACTATTATATTTTTCTTTTTGGAAAAGTCAAACAAAAATTTTCTTGCAATTTTTCTCTTCTTTGCTTAACTTGTTAGAGTTATCAAACAAGAAACTTTTTATGTTTTAGCATGATAATAATTTATTTCTCTTTATATAAATCGGGATGTATAAAAATAGAAGTTTAATATTTTTTAAATTTTATACATCTATAAATATCAACTATTCTTCAAAAGAATAGTTGATATCACCACTTATAGAGTTAAGTATTAAAGCCTTATTAGCTATTTTCTTATCGGCCATACCTTTATATTCAAGATGATAATCTTCTTCTAGTCCCTTGATATATGCCTTAATATCACCAGACTTAGTATTTAAATTTAATTTATCAGCTATACCTTCAAACTTTAAATCACCAGAAACGCTTTTAACATAATAGTTTTTCGAGATTATATTTTTACCTTTTATATCACCAGACACACTTGTTATATATAAGTCATTAATACTTACATCACTTATTCTTGTATCACCCGATACCGTAATGGTATTTAAATTAATGCAGTCGAATTTATCAATTCTAGTATCACCTGACACCGTCTTAATTTTTAAATCTTCTATAAAAAAGGTGCCATCAATATGTATATCACCCGATACACTTATTAAATTAACTTTATTAAACTTTTGATTTTCAGGTATATGAATATAGATATTTTCATCCTTGGGATTTAAAAAGGTATCCTTTATTTCTTTAATATAAATAGAATCATTATCATTTCTTACTTCAAATTTAGAAGGATTACATTCGATATTTATTTTATTTCCATCATATGTGTCAAGATAAATATCAGTTGAAATTACTTCAACATTTATTACACTAAATGTTTCATCTTCAATATTTACTTTCTTATCACCAAGAATAGAGTAAGCAACTTCTTTTGGACTACCTAAAGAATTTAGGGCTTCTTCTTCACTTTGGCCATTTTCAATCGCATCTAATATAAATTCTTTAAAGTAGGCAATTGTTTCATCTACATCAGTACAATCATTTAAAGATAATATATCTTTTAGTTCTTTTAAAAAGTTTTCCATTATTTATTCATCTCCTTTTCAATAAAGTCATAAACTTTAATTAATTCCTTAAAATCTAATAAATAGTCTTTAATCTTTTCTATACCACTGTTAGATATCTTAAACATCTTTCTAAGTCTTCCTTGATGCTCAATAGTATAAGTTGAAATATATCCATTCTTTTCAAGTCTTTTTAATATTGGATATAAGGTAGATTGGGATATCTCAATAGTATTGTTTAAGTCTTTTATGATTTTATAGCCATAAGAATCTTCTTTTAATAAGGCGGCTAGAACACAAATATCTAAACTTCCTCTTTTAAGTTGGGTGTCCATAATTGTTCCTCCTATAGTTATACTATATATCACATAGTATTATGCGTCAACTAGTATTTATATTTATAACAATTACTAATTTCTATTATTTTTGAAAGTAGTTTCAAAAAAATGAAAATATCCCTCATTTATCTTTACATATTTTTTCAAAAGTTCTTAAATAAATGAATAGAGGTTTATATTATGAAAGAAAAAAGAATTGAAGCTGCGCTTAAGCAAATGGATTTACAAGGACTACAGGCTGTAGTGTATGGACCATGTGCGAATTTTCAGTATTTATTAGAAGCTAATGATTATTTTTGGCAAAGAAGTTGTGACACTAACATTAATGGTTTTTCTAGTGCCTATAATTTACCAGATGCCTTACTTTATTTAAATAATAAGGGTGACTATCAAATTATTTGTAATCATCATAATAAAGATTATTTCTTAAAAAATTATCCAGGCCATGTGACTTTATCTTATATGGATCAATATGAGGATGCGCTTGCACCATTTATCAAAGAAAAGAAAATTGGTGTATCTATTAGTTGTGGCACTTATATTGGTGAGATGCTTAAGGCCATTGATAAAGATATTGAAGTAGTAGATGGTGAGAATCTATTAAATGATGTACGTTGTTTTAAGGATAAAGATGAAATTAAAACAATGAAAGAGCTTTGTGCCTTTACAGATGAAGCAGTAATGTATGTTGTGAATAACTTAAAGTATGGAATGAGCCAAAGGCAGGCCGAAAATCTATTAGTTGAATATGGCTATAAACATAATATTGAAGATTTGTCTTTTCCTCCTACAGTAGGTTTTAAAACACAAAATAGTATTACAAGTGGCGATGTTGAATACTATGATAGAGAATGGAAACTACAACCGCAAACGGGTATTGCCTTTGATGTGGGCTATATGAATAAGGGCTATTGTAGCGATTGGGGTAGAACAGTTTATGTTGGCAAGGCGCCTGATATTTGTAAGAAGGGTTACTATGCCTTAAATGAGGCAGTAAAATATATGGCTAGCCAAATTGTTCCCTATAAGACTAATATTAATGAACTATATGCTTTAGTAATGAAGAAGGTTGATGAACTTGGTATGTTAGATTATCTTCGTTATAAGAATGAACAAATGCTTGGTCACCAAATTGGTATTGATTGCCATGAGTTCCCAATGGTAAACAAAGACTATGATTTTATTATTAAGCCTGGCATGACTTTTGCGGTTGAACCTAAGATGTGGTTTAAAGATGAAATGTATATGCGTGTTGAGGATATTGTTTTAATTACGGAAAATGGCGCAGAATTTTTAACTAAATTCCCAAGAGACTTATTTGAAGTGGAGGCAAAGCATGAGTAAAAGAAGAGAAAACTGTCTTAGGAAAATAAGAGAAAGCGGTGTTGATGGTGTACTTTTTGCCTCTGGTGCTAACTTTCAATATTTAAGTGAATCGACTGCTTATTTTTGGCAAAGATATTGTTTTAATCTAGATGCCCCAATAAGTGGTAGCCACATTATTCCCGAGGCAATGATTTACGTAAATAAAGAAGGTAAGTCAACAATTCTTTGTATCCCTACTTTAAAAAAATACTTCGATAATACCTTAAATGATGTTTATGTATCATATATGGACCAATTTGAAGATATGTTAACTAAGATTATTGATGGTAAAAAGATTGGTATTGGTAGAGATTGTGATACATGGTTTAAGAATACGTTAAGTGTAGTTGATAAAGATATTGAAACAATTAATGTTGAAACCCTTTTTGATGATATACGTCGTATTAAGGATGAAGATGAAATAAGGCGCATGGCTAAGTTGGCTAAGTTTACTGATGATGCAGTAATGTATGTATGCAAGCATTTAAAGCCAGGAATGAGCCAATTTGAGGCTGAAAAGATGATTATGGATTATGGTCTATTAAATGGTATGCAAGATTTGTCTTTTCCTCCTACTTGTGGATTTAAGACAAGGGGAAGTGATAATGCGCTTACTATTGAACCATTTGAAAATGATCGCAAGCTAACGGAAGGAACAATGATTGCCTTTGATATTGGCTATATGGACCAAGGTTATTGTAGCGATTGGGGTCGTAGCGTTTATTATGGTAAGGCACCTGAACTTGTAAAGAAGGGCTATGAAGCCTTACAAGCTGGTGAAGTATATATGGTAAGTCAAATTAAACCCCATGTTACTAAGTTTGGTGATTTATATGGCTATATTTGTGATAAAGTAGAAGAACTTGGCTATTATGATTATCTTCGTTTTAAAAGAGATGAAGAAGGTGGCAATGGACATCATATTGGTAGTGAAGTACATGAGGTTCCTTTCCTTATCCCGGGCAATGATTTAGTTCTAGAACCAGGTATGATTTTCTGTAGTGAACCTAAGATGTTTTTTAAGGGTGAGGGCTATATGCGTGTTGAGGATATGATTCTTGTAACTGAAGAGGGGGCAGAATTTTTAACTAATTTCCCTCGTGATTTATTTGAAATAGATTTCAGTAAAAATCTATAATACTAAAAAATAGTAACGTATGTAAGAAATTTACAAGTTTTGAAAATATTTTCGTAAATATGAAAATAATTGTCAAAAAAGTATTTATTTTTAGTAAAAAGAGAGTAAACTTGAATTTATAGTTTATAAGGAAGGTTAGAAGATGTTTAAGTATATAGTAAAAAGATTGTTGCTTGGATTATTGACGTTATTTATTTTGGCAACAATTGTCTTCTTTGGTATGAAAGCTATGCCTGGTTCTCCTTTCTCAAGAGATAACAAGGCAATTCCAGCAGCTACTTTAGAGGCATTAAATAAAAAATATGGTCTAGATAAACCAGTTAGTGAACAATATATTCTTTATATGAAGAATGTTATTCATGGTGATTTTGGTGTATCTATTTCCAAAAAAGGACAAAGTGTTACAGAGATTATTGCGGCAAGACTTCCAATTACTGCAAAGCTGGGTACAATCGCCTTTTGTGTAGCGATGTTTGTAGGACTTGCCCTAGGTATAATATCGGCACTTACAAAAAAGCGGTGGGTTAATTCATTAATCACCATCTTGGCTACAATTGGTGTATCTGTTCCAGGCTTTTTGTTGGCAATGTTGATGATGATTTTACTTGCGGTAAAACTTGGCTTACTTCCAGTTGTGGGTCTTGATACGCCACAAAGCTATATCATGCCAGTATTGGCTTTATCATTCTCGCCAATTTCAACTATTACACGTCTTACTAGATCTTCCTTAAAGGATGTTATGGGGTCAGATTATATTACCTTAGCTCGTAGTAAGGGTACAAAGGAAACAGCAGTTGTCATTAAGCATGGACTAAAGAACGCTATATTACCAGTTGTAACTTATGCTGGACCAATGTTTGCGGGTATGATAACCGGTTCTCTTGTAATTGAAACATTGTTCTCAATCCCTGGTATTGGTAGAGAATTTACAAACTCAATTTCCAATCGTGACTATACATTATGTATGGGCTTGACTATTTTGCTTGGTGCACTAGTTATCGTGATGACCCTTGTATCAGATGTTGTGGCGGCAATAATTGATCCACGTATTAAGGTAAATAAATAGGAGGTTTTTATGGAAAAAGAAGCTTTAGTTTTAAGTCCAGAGATGTTTGAAAAACTTCCTGAAGATGAAAAGAATTCAGAATTCATTGCAATGGATTCTAAAACCTTTATTAAAGATGTATGGGATCGCTATAAAAAGAATAAGTTAGCTATGATTGGGCTGGTCTTTCTTGTAATCATGGTACTTCTTGCGATATTTGTGCCAATGTTTTCAAAGTATGGCTTTGAGGAACAAAACATTCAAATTAAAAATGCTATGCCTTCACTTGAACATCCATTTGGTACTGATAAGCTTGGTAGAGATATCTTTGTAAGAGTAATGTATGGTGGTCGTATATCATTATCTATTGCCTTTGCCAGTGCCTTTATTTGTCTGGTTATTGGTGTCTTATATGGTGGTGTTGCTGGATATGTTGGTGGCAAGGTTGATATGGTGATGATGAGAATTGTTGATATTCTTGATTCAATTCCAACACTACTTTATGTAATCTTAATTCTAATGATATTTGGTAATACAGTACCAGCCATGCTTTTTGCGATATGCTTTACAGCTTGGGTAGGTATGGCAAGACAAGTGCGTCAACAGATTCGTTCAATTAAGGAAATGGAATATGCAATGGCCGCTACTGTATTGGGCGCAAGTCATTGGCGTATTCTAGTTCATCATTTGATTGTTAATGCGATTGGCCCAATTATTGTAAACCTTACAATGATGGTTCCAAGTGCTATCTTTACTGAATCTTTCTTAAGTTTTGTTGGTATTGGACTAGATCCATCTATCCCATCTTGGGGTAAGTTGGCAAACGATTGTCGAGGACTATTCTTTACTTATCCTATTCAAATTATTTGGGTAGTATTGGCTATTTCTTTAACTTGTTTGTCACTTAATTTTGTGGGTGATGGTCTTGGTGAAGCTTTCCAAGCTAAGCAGAGGTAGTATATGGCATTATTAGAGATAAAGAATTTAACAACATCTTTCAAAACTGAACAAGGCAAAGTTCAGGCGGTAAATGATGTTTCCCTTAGTTTAAATGAAGGTGAAGTAATTGGTATTGTTGGTGAATCAGGTTCTGGTAAATCCCAAACAATGTATTCAATTATGGGACTTTTAGCTGACAATGGTGTAGTTGAAAGTGGTGAAATTTATTTTGATGGTGAGGATATTTCGCCAAGTCATTTTAAGAGTAAAAAAGAATATGATGAAAAGATGCGTTCTTTAAGAGGCAACAAGATTGCGATGATCTTCCAAGATCCTATGACTTTCTTAAATCCGGTCTTAAGAATTGAGACTCAGCTTATTGAACCTTTAATGAATCATACTAATATGACAAGGGAACAGGCTAGACAAAGGGCTTTAGAGTTAATGCGTTTAGTTGGTATTCCTTCACCTGAAAAAAGAATTCGTCAATATCCATATGAATTCTCAGGCGGTATGCGTCAAAGAATTGTTATTGCGATTGCCTTAACATGTAATCCTAGAGTAATTATTGCCGATGAACCAACTACGGCCCTTGATGTAACAATTCAAGCACAAGTATTAGAGCTTATTGATAATTTAAGAAGAGAAACTAATGCAGCTGTAATCATGATTACCCATGACTTAGGTGTTGTGGCAAAACTTTGTGATAAGGTGTGCATAATGTATGGCGGCAAGCTTGTTGAAAAAGGATCTGATCAAGATATTTTCTATAATCCAAAACATCCTTATACAAGAGGCTTACTAAATTGTGTTGCCCATCCAGAAGATGGTGAGGAAAAGGAATTGCAACCAATCCCTGGTTCTCCACCGGATTTATTAAATCCACCAAAGGGTTGTCCATTTGTGGATAGATGTGATAAGGCAATGCGTATTTGTAAAGACTATATGCCAAATGAAAAGCAATTTAATGAAGGTCATTTATGTAAATGTTGGCTAAATGAAGAAATGGCTAAAAAAGTCTGGGGTGATAAAGATGAGTGAGAAGATTATTTTAAAGGTTGAGGATTTAAAGACTCATTTTGATGTTACAAAGGGCTTGTTTGCCAAAAAGCAAATTGTTAAGGCTGTTGATGGTGTTAGTTTTGATGTAAAAGAAAATGAGACCTTTGGTCTTGTTGGTGAATCAGGATGTGGTAAGTCTACACTTGGTCGTACTATCGTTAAACTATATGATCCAGTTAGTGGAAAAATTGAGTTTGAGGGCAAGGATATTGCCAAGATAAAGGGTAAGGAACTTAAGGCTTTTAGAAAAGATATGCAGATGATTTTCCAAGATCCTTATGCTTCTTTAAACCCAAGAATGACTGTTGGTGAAATTATTAAGGAGCCAATGATTATTCATAATATTTATGATAACGATAAACAAAGAGAAGATAGGGTAGTTGAACTTCTTAAGACAGTTGGCTTAAAGCCTGACCATATTAGAAGATATCCAAGTGAATTCTCTGGTGGTCAACGTCAAAGAATTGGTATTGCTAGAGCTTTGGCTGTTAATCCAAAATTCATTGTATGTGATGAACCTATTTCGGCTTTGGATGTATCTATTCAAGCACAAGTAATTAACTTACTTAAAAATATTCAAAAGGAAATGAATTTATCTTACTTATTCATTGCACATGATTTAAGTATGGTAAAACACATTTCTGATCGTATTGGGGTTATGTATCTTGGTCATATGATGGAAGTTGGACCAAGTAATGATGTTTATCATCGTCCTCTTCATCCTTATACGGTTGCGTTATTGTCAGCTATTCCGATTTCGGATCCAAATATTGCGAAAGCAAAACAACGTATTGTGCTAGAGGGAGAAATCCCTTCGCCAATCAATCCACCAAGTGGTTGTCCATTTTCTACACGTTGTCCTAAGGCCAGTGAACGTTGTAAGAAAGAGGTTCCACCATTTGTCCAAGTCGGTAATAGACTGGTTGCTTGCTTCTTGTATGAGAAGTAAAAGAAAGGGAGATTATGAAAAAATTAAAGAAAATTCTAGTTTTAGCACTAGCTTTACTTATGAGTTTAACTTTAGTTGCTTGTTCATCTGATTCTAGTGATGATACTACTGGCGATGATTCTTCAGATACAGCAACTGAAACTACTTATAAGACACACTTTACATATGCTTTAGGTGATTCACCTTCTTATGTTGATCCAGCTATCGCTTCAGATTCAATTGGTGCATATGTAATTAACCAAACATCTTATCCATTATTCCAAATGTCACAAGATGGTGTTTCTCCATGTGCTGTTGATACTTATACAGTTAGTGAAGATGGCCTTACTTACACTTTAACTTTAAAAGATAACAGCTGGTCTGATGGTCAAGCCGTAGTAGCAGAAGATTATATCTATGGTATTAAGCATGCTCTATCTATTGGTTCTGGTGAAGTTACTTACTTAACTTGGATCACTAACTTCTTAGTTGGTGCTGCTCAATATGATGGTGCTGATGTTGAATCAATGAGCGAATTAACTGGTGCTGTTGCAACAGATGATAAGACTATTGTCTTCACACTTACTCAACCATGTGATTACTTCACTTCATTACTTGCTGGTGGTGTTTACTATGCTGTTAGAAGTGATTATGCTCCAAGTGGCGATTATACTTATGCTGAAAGTGCTGATGTTCCTACAAATGGTGCCTTCAAGTATACTTCAATCGATAGAGCTGATAGAATCGAAATGGCTAAGAATGAATACTTCTGTGATGCTGACCAAGTTGTTGTAGAAACTTTGACTGCTGTTGTTATGGCTGATATGGAAGCTCAATTAATGGCTTACCAAACTGGTGAAATCGATTATGCAACTAGCGTTGATGCTGCTACTGTTGGTAGTCTTTACACAGAAGGAGAAGAAATCGATATGTATCCTTCAGTTATTAACTACTATATTGAATTCAATACAAGAGAAGAAACAAATACAAATGCTGCTTTACTTGATGTAAATGTTAGAAGAGCATTCCAACTTGCTATTGATAGACAAGCTATCGTTGATGCACTTGATGCTGGTGATGCTTACTATCCTTTATATGGTTTTGTTCCTACTGGTATTGCTTCTGATGAAGGTGACTTTAGAGAAGTTGGTGGTGATTTAGTAACTTATGATAAGGATAAGGCTATCGAACTATTAGCTGCTAGTGGTTACTCTGTAGATAATCCAGTTACTATTGAATACTACTACAACCAAAATACAATGCATGATACTGTTGCTGCTGTAGTTAAGGCTCAACTTGCTGAAGTTGGTATCAACCTTGAACTTAAGACAGGTGATGTCAGAGTATTCTTTGCTGATAGAGATGATGAAGGTAACTATGAAGCTGCAAGAGGCGCTATGTCTGCAGACTATCTAGATCCTACTACTTATCTTGATATGGCTACTACTTCTTACCAAAACTGTGCAAGCTGGGGCGATACAACTTATGATGAATTCATGACTACTGCTGCTAGCTTAACTGGTCAAGAAAGAACTGATGAACTACATGCTGCAGAAAAGTATCTAGTTGAAGAAACTGCTCAAGTTTGTCCATTATTTGGTTATCAAACTGTTTGTCTACAACCTGTAGGCATGACTGGTTCAATTAACTCTCCTCAAGGTAACTCTACTTTCTGGTTTGTTAAAGTTCCAGTTGCTGATTAATTAAATTCAGTAATTTATAACGGCAATTTGTCTTATGGCATTTTGCCGTTATTTTAGAATAAGGAGATTTTATGAAAAAAATAGGTATTGCTGATTTCTGTAATTATCATTTCCTTTCTTCTTTATGTGCAAATAAGTCTGCACTATATTTTATTGATACAATCGCTAAGGAAGATAAGAGTGATTATAAACAAAGACTATTAAGATATGATTTAAAGTCTAATGTTTTAAGTACGATTAAGGATTATGAAGATCGTATTCCAGTATTATATGTTGATGATGATAAGCTTTTTGTAAGCAAGATCAATAAAGAAGAAAAGAAAGTATTAACTGATGTGCTTGTACTTGATAGTGCAAGTGGTGATAAGAAAGATGAATTTATCTTACCTATTGATGTTAGTGAAATCAAATCTTATGATGATAAGTATTATCTAGTTAGCGCAACAATCAAAGTAAAAGATCCTGATTATTATTTATATGATGAGGCTAAAAAGGAAAAACTTGTTAAACTTGAAGAAGAAAATAGTGATTATTTAGAGATTGATGAGTATCCTTTTATGTTTAATGGGGCTGGTATGATTAATGGTAATCGTAATGCTTTATTTTTATTAGATAAGGAAACAAAAAAACTTAAACGTATTACAGATACTTATATGGATGTCGAATCTTATGATTATAAAGAAGGAAAGATACTATTTACTGGTGTAAACTTTAAGACTTATAAAAAGAAGTTTGCTTATGTATATGAGTATGATGTAGAAAGTGGTGAAACCTCTGTTTTATATGATGAAACAATGTTGATCACAAGAGCATTCTACTATAAAGATAAGATTGTCGTAGCTGGTACTTATGGTAAGGAAATAAGTTGGATTGAAAGTCCTAAGTTTTATACTTTAAAAGATAAGAAATGTACGTTATATATTGATAGTGAACTAAGCTTATATAACACTATTGGTACAGATGTTCATTTTGGTAAATATAGCCAATTTAGAAAGATTGATGGTAAGCCATATTTCCTTAGTGCTAGTAAGGGCAGCAGGGGTGAGTTATTTACCATTGAAGATGATAAGCTTGTATGCTTGAGTGATTTTGAGGGTACGGTTGATGATGCGGTTGTTGTTGATGGTAAGATTTATGCTATTACAACTTTACCAGATAGACTTCAAGAAGTAGAAGAGCTTGGTGTAAGACAACTTACAAATATCAATGATATAAGTGAGTACTATGTTGCGAAAGTAAATCGTATATGGCTTGATAAGAAGACAAAGATTCAAGGTTGGGTGCTTCTTCCTGAAGACTTTGATGAAAATAAGAAATATCCTGCTATCTTAGATATTCATGGTGGTCCAAAATGTGCATATGGCGAGATTTTTTATCATGAGATGCAATATTGGGTAAATCTTGGTTATATTGTCTTTTTCTGCAATCCTAGGGGTGGTGATGGTCGAGGCAATGCCTTTAGCGATTTAAGAAGACAATGGGGTGGTATTGATTTTGAAGATATCATGGATTTTACTGATGAGGTTTTAAAACAATATCCTCAAATTGATAAAGATAGAGTTGGGGTAACTGGTGGTTCATATGGCGGTTATATGACTAACTGGGTTGTATCACATACTAATAGATTTAAGTGTGCAGCTACCCAACGTTCTATTTCTAATATGATTACCGAAGTTTGTGCAAGCGATTATGGTATTGATTTTCCATATGAGATGTCTTTTACCGATTTACATAATTGTCATGATGAATTATGGTCTATGTCACCTCTTAAGTATGCCAATAATGTAAAGACACCATTATTATTTATTCATAGTTTTGAAGATTATCGTTGTATCTTCCCTGAAGCTTTACAATACTATACAGCTATTAGATGTAATGGTGTTGATACTAAGATTGTGGGCTTTAAGGGTGAAAACCATGAACTTTCTAGAAGTGGTAAGCCAAAGCATAGAATTAAGCGTTTAACAGAGATTACTAATTGGATGAATAAGTATCTTTTGGAGGATAAATAATGACAACTTTTGATTTAAGTAAAGCTTATTGTAAATATTTTAATGAATTATGTAAGATTCCCCATGGTTCTTTTGATGAAAAAAGAATTTCGGATTATCTTGTAAAGTTTGGTAAGGACCATGGTCTAAAAACTGTTCAAGATGAAAGTTTAAATGTTGTTATATACAAAGGTGCTAGTGCGGGATATGAAAATAGTGCACCCTTACTTTTACAAGCGCATATGGATATGGTTTGTGAAAAGAACAAGGACTCAAATCATGACTTTAAAAACGATCCATTAGACTTATATGTTGATGGTGATTGGCTAAAGGCCAAGGGTACAACACTTGGGGCTGATGATGGCATGGGTGTAGCTTATATGTTGGCTATATTAGATGATGATAGTCTTCCTCATCCACCTCTTGAATGTTGTTTTACAACAATGGAAGAAGTTGGCTTAATTGGTGCACTTAAGCTTGATACATCTTTATTTAAGGCTAGAAGAATGGTTTCTCTAGATGGTGGTGGTGAAGTTTCTACTGGCATTAGCTCAGCAGGTGGCGTTCAAGTTATTCAAACGATTCCCCTTGATTATAAAGATAATAAAGATACAACCTACAAACTATTCTTAAGTGGTCTTTTAGGAGGACACTCAGGTGGTGAAATCCATAAGGAAAAGGGTAATGCGAATAAGTTAGCCTTTAGAGTAATTAAGGAGATGCTAAATAGGGGCCTTGACTTTAGGTTTGTTAGTGCTGATGGTGGACTTAAGGATAATGCTATTCCTAGAGAATGTGAAATAACTTTTGTTTCAAAAAGTAGTTTAGATGAACTAAATGATAGTTTGGCTAGTAGTTTACATGATTTTAAACAAGAATTAGAGTTTTCAGATAATGGTATCAAAGTAGAGTTAAGTGTCGTTGACAAGGCAAGTAAGGCTCTTGATAATTTTGATAGTAAGCGAATTGTTGAATATATATTCTTGCTTCCAAATGGCTTCAAACATCGTTCAATGGCTATTGAAGGCTTAACTTTAACAAGCTTGAATTTAGGTATTGTTAAGACTAGTGGTGATTATCTTGTTTTAACTAGTTCATTAAGAAGTGCTTTAGAGTGTGGTATTGATCATTTAATTGATGAGATTAAAACTTTAGCTGGTTTATTTAATTATAAAGTTAGTACAAGTGCTAGATATCCAGGATGGAACTATAAGGCTGATAGTGCTATGCGTGATAAATTGGATAAGGTTATGATGGAAATTTATGGCAAGACATGTGAAAAATTGGCTACACATGGTGGTTGTGAATGTGGTGTTTTTGCGGCTATTAGTGAAGACATGGATATTTTAACTTATGGTGCTATTTGTGAAGATATTCATACACCACTTGAAAGACTTGATTTAAATTCTTTTGATCGAGGTTATAAAGTTTTAACTAGTTTAGTTAAGGAGTGTAAATAATGAGTGAGGGTAAGGTATTAATTTTATCGGGTGCTAGTTCTGTTGGAAAAGGTGTTATTAAAAAGAAACTTTTAGAAGATCCAGATATGAGTTTAATGGAGTCTATTTCAATGACGACTCGTCCTAAAAAGGATAAGGAAGTTGATGGCAAGGATTATTATTTTGTCGACTTTAAATTTTTTGCCAATGCGATAAAGAATAAGGAATTTTTAGAGTATACCGAATTTAATGGTTACTATTATGGAACACCTAAATCACAAGTTGATTTCTTAATTAAAAATGGTAAAAATGTTCTAATTGAAGTTGAGGCTGAGGGTGTTGGCCCTCTTAAGCTTAATATGCCTGATGCATTGGCAGTCTTTATTGTGCCAGAGAGTTTAAAGGAACTTGAGAAACATATCATGGATGTTTATGGTGATAATTTGGCTAGTGCTAATGCGCGTATTAATAAGGCAAGAATGGAAATGGAAATTGCCCCACTTTTCAAAAATCAAATAAAGAATACAGATATTGATGTGGCAGTAAAGGAAATAAAGGAATTATTTTTGGGTAAGGCAGATGATTAGTAGAGAAGATAATTTAGTTAAGCAAGTAAGTCATTTAGATGAATTTAATGAGAAGATTTTAAAGTATCGCGATAGAGAAAGAGTGGTTGATAATTGGTTAAGACTTCGTTATAAGGAAGTTTTGCCAATGGTCATGAAAAGAAGTGGCATTGATTGTTGGGTTGTGGCCAATGATGAATATAATGAGGATCCTGTATTAAGGTCTTTGACACCTATGGCTATGATGAATGCTAGAAGAACGACTATTCTTTTATTTGTCTTAAAGGGCGATGAGGTTAAAAGATATTCAATCACAAGACCTAATGTTGGCTTAGATGAATTTTATGAAGCTTCTTGGATTAATCAAAAGGATTCAATGTGGTGTAAAGACCCTAGTAAGGCTGAAACCCAATTTGAGTGTTTAGCTAGACTTATTAAGGAAAATAATGTTTCTAAGATTGGTTTAAATATGTCACGTGATTTTGCTTTTGCGGATGGTTTAAGTAAGACAATGTATGATGAAATTATCAAGTGTTTTGATGATGATATGAAAGCAAAAATTGTTTCAGCTGATGATATTTGTGTTGGTTGGCTTGAGACAAGAACTAAGCCTGAGATGGAAGCTTATAATGGCATTATGCAGATAGCGCATGCAATGATTGATGAGGCTTTTTCTAGTAAGATTATTATTCCTGGTGTTACAACTAACTTAGATGTTAAGTATTGGATGATGGATAAGGTAATTAGAATGGGGCTTGAGCCTTGGTTTGATTTTGAAGTATCTATCATTAGAGAAGGTGTTGGCCAATTTGAACATGAAGATGTTATTAAACAAGGTGATATGCTTCATTGTGATGTAGGCTTTAATTATCTTGGCTTATGTACTGATACCCAAGAGAATGCTTATATCTTAAAGTATGGTGAAGAAGATGCCCCAGAATGTCTAAAGAAGGCTTTAAAGGATGTAAATACTTTCCAAGATATTACGGTTAGTTATTTTAAAGAAGGTCGAAGTGGTAATGAAATATTGGCTTTAGCTTTAAAAGAGGCTAAGGAAAAGGGCTTAAATGCATGTTTATATTCTCATCCAATTGGTTATAATGGCCATGCTGCTGGTCCTACTATCGGTTTATATGATAAGCAACAAGGTGTTAAGGGTAAAAATGGTACTTATCCAATGCATAACAATACTGCGTATTCTTTAGAACTTAATTGCGGCTTTAAGTTAGAAGAGTGGGGTAATACAGAATTTATCCTAGGTTTAGAGACTGATGTCTTATTTACTAATGATAAGGTATATTATCTAGCTGGTCGTCAAGAAAACTTCCATCTAGTCAGATAATGAAAAAGGTTTCCGTTAAAACTTTATTCGTTTTAGTAATTCTTTATTCTTTGGCTGCTAATTTTGCCCATCCAATTACGCCAACTTTTATTGTTAATCTTGGTTTACATAATTATATGTTTGGCGTGGCTTTTGCATGTATGGCCCTTACTAATTTCTTATTTAGTCCCTTCTTTGGCAAGATGTGCGATAAGTATGGTGATGGTCTAATTTTTAGCTTATGTCATTTAGGGTATGGTGTAATGCAAATAGTGTTTGGTCTTAGTAAAACTGAGTGGCAAATTGCCTTAGCTAGATTAATTGGTGGTTTCTTTATATCGGGTATATCAGTTTCCCAACTTCTTTATGTCTTAAAGAATTCCGATAATGTAAGTAAGGATATGGCTATTGTAGCTACACTTAATATGGTTGTATCACCATTTGGTTTTCTAATTGGTGGTTTCCTTGGTGATATTAGTATCTTTTATACTTTTATTATTCAGGGTGTATCTTTATTCCTTATTGGTGTAATTGGCTTATTTGTTTTGGGTGATGGTAAGTTATACAAAGATAGTAAGTTTACTAAGGGGGACTTAAATCCTTTTAAGGACTTTGTAAGTTGTAAGGATATTGTAAACACCTTTATTATTGCCTTTCTTATTTGTGCAGGTATTGCAAGTTTTGGCAGTACTTGTTATGAACAATGTTTTAATTACTATATTAAAGACATCTTTGGTTTTCCTAGTTCTTATAATGGTATTCTTAAGGCTGGTGTGGGCATTATTGCTTTAATTGCTAACTTTACTATTACGATGCTTCTTTTAAAAAAGAATATATTTAAAAGTTGTATTGGTGTCTTTTCCTTGTTGTTTGTAATGCTTGTTGGGGTATGTATCATTGAAGATATGCTTCCTTTTATCATTATTAATGTAGTTTTCTTTGGTATGAATTCCATTTATCTTCCTTTACAACAGGCTCTTCTTGATAAGTTTAAGACTAAAGATGATGGCAAGCTTGTAGGATTATTTAATGCGATAAGATCACTTGGTATGGTCTTTGGTTCTTTGATTGCAGGTTTTGTTTATGAGCTAGACCCCAAACTATCTTTTGTCTTGTCGGCTTTAGCATTTCTAATATGCATTTTCCTTAGTGTGTATAATTATAAGTGTCAAAGGAGGAACTATGAAGGTTTTGTTAATTAATGGCAGTCCAAAGCTTAAGGGTAACACTTATTTAGCTTTGAAAGAATGTGCTGATAGTTTAAATACAGAAGGCATTGAAACAGAGATTGTTTCTATCGGCTCTAAGATGGTTAGAGGCTGTATTGGTTGTGAAAAGTGTCGAGAACTTAAAAAATGTGTTTTTAATGATGATATGGCCAATGAGTTAGCTTTAAAGATGAAAGAGGCTGATGGTATTATTGTTGGTTCTCCTGTTTATTATGCAGGGCCTAATGGTGCCTTATGTGCACTACTTGACCGTATCTTTTATTCTTCTAGCAAGGATTTAAGATATAAGCCAGCTAGTGCTATTTGTGTATGTCGAAGAAGTGGTGGCTCAGCTACACTTGATAGATTGACTAAATATTTTACGATTAATCAAATGCCTGTTATTTCTTCTGTTTATTGGAATATCTTACATGGCACAAGTGATGGTGAGGTATTAAAGGATGAAGAGGGCATGCAAACGATGCGTATGTTAGGTAGAAATATGGCTCTTTATCTAAAAAGTAAGCCTGACTTTAGTGAATTAAAGACAGAAAAAAGACAATTTACAAACTTCATAAGATAAATAAATATCACGTCAAATATTTAGGTTTATCTATACTCGTATACCTAAATATTGCGGTTTGACGTGAGATATAGTAATACTACTGTAATAATTATTACTATTAATAAAACGGTTAATATAGTTATTGGTTTTAAGACTCTTTGTGTTTTTGTAGCGTTGGCATACAAAGATAGAGGGTCTTTTTCTTTTAATAGACGATTATAAAAATTGTTTAGCCATTTTTCATCTTCTTTTTTACAAAGTTTTTTCTCATCACAGTCTACATCATGGACAATCTTATTTCTTAGATGACGATAATACTTTAGTTTCTTTAAGTCTTCACTGTAGTCTTTTACATATAAATCACCTTTTGGATGACTTGCCATTTCTTCAATATATAAAGAAACACCATGACTTGCATGATATTTATTGTTACATAATTTTTCTAACTTCTTATAAGTGTTAATAAATTCCATAACTTTATTTTAACAAACTCACTTAAGCATGTATTTATTTATGATGATTATGCTTGAATTTGCGTATGCATGTATATAAAATTTATTTATTGCGCAAGGCTTTTGGAGGATAAAGATGGCAGATGATAAATTTATAATTAAAAATTATAGTGAAACATCGTTTGAAAAAATTTTAAGTCATGCGAAGAATTATGAAGATATTAAGGTACTGCCACTTATTCACAAGGCTGATGGTATTTGTGTTAGAAACAGTGTTAAAAATTCTCTTGATTATTTTGACAGTAGAATAATTGAAACTAGTAAATGTGATGTTTTTAATGAAGAGCTAGTATATACCTTTGTTGGAAGGCCAGCATATGAGGAAACAATTTTCCCAGTATGTTTTATATTGGAGCCTGATGAGTCATTGCTAGAAAATGTTTTTGTCTTTGATACAGGGGCCTATTTTTTAGAAAAATATAATCGTCTAGTTGAAAATAAGATTGATATTAATAACTATCGAATTCCTAATAATTTAGATGCGATTAAAAAATTTATTTCTATCTTTTCTGGAAATAATATTAATTATTACATTAGTATAGGCAAGGAATTAGATAAGATGATGGATTTTGATGTCTTAGATAATGAAGAGTTATTTTCTTATACAGTGTTAAATAGTATCCATAAATTTATTGATCTAAAGTTTGATACACGTTGTCGAACTATTGAAAATGTTGTAAGAAAGCCAATTGATTTAAAAAAGTATCTTAAGGCTATTATTGTTTCATCAGATCAAAGTAGAACTAGGGAGTTTAGGGATTTTATTAGTGCTATAAATAGGCCTGTTGATATCTTAAAATATAGTACTTTTGATATTAATGCAGGTAGTGAGAGTAATCATCGAATAGAGAAAATATTGTATGATTACTATATTAAGAAGGGTTTGATGTAAAGTGAGTGAATATAGGGTAGTTGGTGTTTTAAATGCCTTTGATGTATGGCCATGTTTTTTACAGGTTGTCTTTTCCTTTGATAACAACTTGTATTTTCAAATTCATTCTAAAGATAAGATAGATGGTTTTGAAAAGATACGCACGGAGATTTCCATTAATGAGAAAATAATTCCTGTTAGTTATGACGTATCTTTAAAAAAGGGTGATCCTATTATTAGTGCAGTAGGTTTTGGAAAAGATGACATTATTGTTGGGACAGTTGTTGATATTGTTTGTGACTTTGCGAAAAATAAAGATAAATATTCTGCCAATCAAGATTTTTTTGAAGATGTTACAAAGTTTGTAATAGAGTATGGTATATAAGATGGAAAACAAGAAGATAAAATTATCGGAAATATTTATTCAGTTTTTTACTTTGAGTTTATTTGCCTTTGGTGGTGGTTCAACAGTTATTTCAATGATTGAAGATAAATTTGTTGATAAGCTAAAGTGGCTAAAAGAAGATGATATGGGTGAGCTTTTGGCAATCGTGCAATCAGCGCCTGGGGCTACGGCCATCAATTTGGCAGTTCTTATTGCCTATAAAAAAAGGGGTATTAAAGGTGCTATAGTTGGGGTGATTGCCAGTGTATTGCCTCCTTTTGTAGCGATTATATTACTACTTAATGTTTATAAAGATTTAAGTGGTAATGTAATTATGGGTAAAATGCTAAGTGGTGTTAAGGCTGCAGCGGCTGCCATCATCTTGGTTGTTGTTTGTAAAATGATAATGTCCATAATAAAAAAGAAAAATCTTTATTTGATAATACTATTCATTACATTTTTTATACTATCAAGATACGTTAATATAAATGTCATGATTCTTATGGTGGCAAGTATTATCATAGGCATTCTAATTACTTTCTTTAAGAGAGGTAATGATAATGATTGATTTGTTTTTGAATTTTTTTCTTATAGGTCTATTTACTTTTGGTGGTGGATATTCAGCAACAGCGCTAGTAGAAGAATATGCAGTCAATGCAAGAGGTTTTCTTACATCAAGTGAATTAAATGGCGTTTTTGCGTTTTCGGAAATGACACCAGGTCCATTTAGTCTAAATTGCGCAACATTTGTAGGTGGTATGACAAGTGGCTTTTGGGGAGCACTAGTTGCGACAATAGGTTTTGTATTGCCTTCTTTTATAATCGTGATTTTACTTGCTTATCTATATAGTAGGTTTAAAGAGAATAAATTGGTTAAAAATATTTTATTGATATTGGCGATATGTGCTACCGCTAATCTTTTATCTAGCGCTATTACTATGTTTTCTACGGCAATAAAATTAACTAACCTTAAGTCAATTAAAAACATCGATATTAAATCATTAGCTATCTTTCTTTTAAGTTGTGTTGGTTTGCTTGGAATAAAAGGTCATAAAGTAAGTCCTATTTTTGTCATAATAGTTGCGGCAATATTGGGGATATTTATTTATTGATATATGAGCTATAATCTAGTTATTGTTCTTTGAAAAACCTATCTCAACTAGCGCCAAGAACCCTTTAGTGGGTTAACGAGGAGAAGGATTATCGAAATATTCGGCGGGTATCCTTCCGTAGATTCTACTGCGAATGAGTTGTTAAATATAGAAGTGATTCTAAAACAGATGCAATTCAATAGAAATTTATAATAATAGAAAGTTGAGAAATATATGTGCGGAATTATTGGATGTCTAGGTTTTAATAGTGCCTATGATACCTTAATTAGTGGCCTTAAACTTCTTGAATATAGGGGCTATGATTCAGTTGGCGTAGCCGTTTTTAATAGTGGGAAAGTTAAGGTATGTAAGTTAGCTGGTAGAACCAGTGATTTAGAAAATAAGCTAAAGAATAAAGATTTAAGGGGCACTTGTGGTATTGGGCATACTAGGTGGGCAACACATGGTGAGGTGTCAAATAGAAATGCTCATCCTTTTAAGGTTGGTAAAATAACTTTGGTTCATAATGGTATTATTGAAAACTATAAGGAAATTATTGATGATTATCATTTGACTAATTTAAGTTCTGATACAGATAGTGAAGTAGTTTGTGCTTTAACTAATAAGTTGTATGATGGCAATCCCTTAGAAACAATAAAAAAGGTTAGAAGTATTATTAAAGGTAGCTATGCCTTACTTATGATGTTTGATGATCATATTGATACAATCTATGCAACTAGGCTTACTAGTCCTTTAGTATATGCTTATGATATGGGTAAAACAATGATTGCTTCTGAGGCTTTAGCCTTAAATAATGATTTTAAGGAATACTATATCTTAAATGAGGGGCAAATATTGGAAGTAAAAGATAATCTAAAAGTTTATGATGATAATCTAAATGTTGTAGAAAATAAAAGTCATAAGTTAAATGAGAATATTGATTTAGATTTAGGCGATTATAGTTCTTACTTAGATAAGGAAATACATGAACAACCCACTGTTTTAAGGGGCTGTTTAAATCATTATGTCAAAGATGGACTACCTTGTTTTAATTTTAATAAGAGTGAATTTAAAAAGTTCGATAAGGTAGAGATGATTGCCTGTGGTACAAGTTATCATGCCTGTTTATTTATTAAAGAACTGATAGAAAGGTATGTAGAGATAAGTTGTAATGTAAGTGTTGCGAGTGAATTTAATTATCATAAGCATTTTATTGACAAAAAGACTTTATTAATCGCATTATCACAATCAGGCGAAACCATTGATACCATTGAGGCTAGTAAGTGTGCTAAGAAATATGGTTGTAAATTATTGGCTTTAGTAAATGTTGAAAATAGTGAGCTAGTCAATATTAGTGATTATCATTTACTTTCTTTAGCAGGAAGGGAGATGTCAGTGGCTTCAAGTAAGGCTTATACTTGCCAACTATTAATTTTAAAGATATTTACTTATTATTTAGCTCTTATTAAAAATAAGATGACTAGTGATGAGGTTAAAGACAAGATTAAAGAATTATATGAAATACCTAGTTTGATAAATAGGATTTTTGATAAAGAAGATAATATAAAACAATTGGCTAAGACAATAAGTAAAAAGAAGATATTCTTACTGGCTAGAGGGCTTGATTATATAAGTTTATTAGAGGCAGCTTTAAAGATTAAGGAACTAGCGTATTTAAATGTTAATACTTATATGGCTGGGGAAATTAAACATGGTCCTATTGCTTTATTAGATGAAGGTAGTGCGGTATTTGGTCTTAGTTTAGATGAAAAGTTAAATAATAAAACTATCAACAATCTAAAAGAATGTGCTTCAAGAGGCGCAAGGGTAATACTTATTACTAGTCAAAATTTAGATACTAAGCAAATAGAAGAGACCATTGTTTTACCAAGTGACAGTTATGAAAACTTGCAGCTTGCTTGTATAGTTTATTTTCAATTGTTGGCTAAAAATTTAGCTATTAATTTAAAAAGAGATGTTGATAAGCCAAGGAATTTGGCTAAGGTAGTTACTGTGGAATAAAAAAGTTGAGATAGGTTAAAGAACAATATCATATCTAAATATGACATATTTGAAACTGTCATATTTAGATATGATACACTATAGATATGAAAGAATTTTATTATCGAGAAAAAGAATTAGATATTATCAGCCGTTTTATTAATAGTGAAAAAAAGAGAGCTTTAGCTATCTATGGAAGAAGAAGAACTGGTAAAACAGAGCTTATTTTAAAAGCGCTTGAAAGCTTAGATGATTCATATTATTTTCAAATAAATAGTTTTGATTATGATACAAGTTTAATTGATTTTAAAAATATCTTAAAAAGAGGCAAAGAGGATTCGATATTAGATTCATTAAATACTTTTAAGGATGTGTTTAAATATTTAAATAAAGATAAGAAAATTATTGTCATAGATGAGTTTCCTTTTTTGGCTAAAAAGAATGGTGATGTTTGTATAGAATTTCAATACATTATTGATCATTGTTTAAACGATAATATAAAGCTTATTCTACTTGGTTCTAATAGATCTTTTATGAAGGGACAAATAGAAGATAGTAATTCACCTTTATATGGTAGGTTTGATGAAATCATTTATTTAAGGCCATTTACTTATAAGGAAATAAAAGCTTTATTTAAAGATGAACAGGCTATGCATGTTTATGCTTTAACAGGCGGAGTAGCTCAATATGTGATGTTTTTTAAAGAATATAAATCAGTTTCTAAGGCTATTGATGATTTATATTTTAATCGTGATGGTAGATTGTTTCTAGAGAGTGGCAATTATTTAAATCAGGAATTAAAGGATGCGACTACTTATAATTTGATATTAAGATTTTTAGGTAGTGGTGCTAAGAAAGCGAGTGATATTGCTTCTTATGTAAAGATTGATAATAGGGCTATTTATGCTTATTTAAATAAGCTTGAAGAGTTAAATATTATTGAGGTTGTTAAAAATCCTTTAAGTAATAAAAGCGATAAAAGATATCATATCTTAGATTTGTATTTACGTTTTGCCTATACTTTTATAGATCCAAATGTGTCATTGATTGTTAGTTTACAAGAAAAGGCTAAACCATTTGTGTTAGACCAAAGATATGATGAGTATCTTGGTTTTGTGTATGAAGAGATAATAAGAGATAGTTTATATGATTATGCCCTTGATGGTAAGCTAAACTTTATGCCGATTAATATTGGTAAGTGGTGGGGCAATATCATGGTAAATGGCAAATGGATAGAGAGCGAAATTGATATAGTGGGTATAAATAAGGATGATGTCTTATTTGGTGAATGTAAGTATCGTAATAAAAAAGTGGGTATTAAGGAACTTGAAAGCTTAAAGTATAAGTCGCAATTTATATTTAAAGAGGGTCAAAAAGCTCATTATTTATTGGCTAGTCAAAGTGGTTTTACTATTGATTTGTTAAGCATTAGGGATGATAGTTTATTACTTGTTGAGGGTGATAAGGTAATATAGGGAAAAATATTTGTAAAAGTTATTAATTTTATGTGTTATTAAGTTTTGTAAAAAGTATAATATCTCTTGTCTATTAAAAAGAAAGAGGAGATTATGATTAAAAGATTTTTAAAGACTTTATTAGTTGCATGTCTTATCGTAGGTATGAGTGCATGTAGTTCAAATTCAAAAAGTGATGACGCTACTAGTGATGATACTAGTGAAAAGACATCATTAACTGTTCAATTTGTTCCAACTAACAACGATGGTTCAATGGATGCTAAGTGCAAGCCATTTGCTGAATATTTAAGTAAGGCATTGGGTGTTGATGTTACTGTTACTGTTGCGACTGACTATTCTACTATTGTAGAAGCTATGGCTTCTGGTAAGGTTGATATTGGTATCATGCCTCCTGCTGCATATGTTCAAGCTAGAAGTCAAGGTGCTGCTAAGGCTGTTTTATCTTCTTCACTTGTTGATTATGATGAAAATGAACAACCAATTGCTGGTTCTAGCGCTAACTCTTTTAAGGGTGAAGTTTTAGTTAGAGCTGATAGTGATATGACTTCACTTGCTGATTTAAAGGGCAAGACAATTGCTACATTAAGTGCTAACTCTGCTTCTGGTTATATTTATCCAGTTGCTGAAATGAAGGATTTAGGTATTGATCCTACAAGTGATTGCACAATTGTTACTGTAAATGATATCCCATCTGAAATTACAGCTGTTTTAGAAGGCCAAGCTGATGCAGCTTTTGTATTTGAGGGTGCTAGATATGTTTTCGCTAGTAAGTTTGAAAACAATGACTTATTTGCTGATTTAAAGGTTTTATATTTAACTAATGGTGATATTCCAAATGATGCGATTGCTGTTTTACCTTCAATGGATAGTGCACTTCAAGAAAAGGTTAAAGAAGTTTTCTTAAATATGCCTAATGATGAAGAGGGTAAGGAAGCTATGGCTATGTGGGGTCATACTGCTTATACTGAAGCAGATGAAGCTGCATATGATACTATCGAGGCTTATATCGCTAAGGCTGCGGAGTAATTCATGATTGAAATCAAGGATGCTTCAAAGGTTTATAAAAATGGTACTAAGGCAATGGACCATATTAATTTAACAATTAATGATGGTGATTATCTTTGTATTATTGGTTTATCTGGCGCTGGTAAATCGACTCTTTTAAGGTCTATCAATCGTCTAAATGAAATTAGTGATGGTGAGATTTTAATTGATGGACAATCGATTACTAAGGCTAACAAAAAGCAATTGAAGCAAATGCGTACTCATATTGGCTTGATTTCTCAACAATTTAATTTAGTGAAAAGAAGTACTGTTCAAAAAAATGTTTTGAGTGGAAAACTTGGATCTTATAGTACATTAAAGAGCGTGCTTGGACTTTTTAGTAAGCAAGAGTACGCTCTTTGTTTAGATGTACTTGCAAAAGTTGGACTAGAAAATAAGCTACATAGTCGATGTGATGAATTATCTGGTGGTCAACAACAAAGAGTTTGTATTGCTAGAACGCTATTTCAAGAGGCTAACATTATTTTAGCTGATGAGCCAGTTGCTTCATTAGATCCGGTTACTTCTAATAAGGTATTGTCTGATTTAGCAATGATTAATCAAAGTACAGGGGCTACTGTTATTGTAAATATTCACTCAGTTGAACTTGCAAAGCATTTTGCTTCACGTATTATTGGTTTACAAGATGGAAAGCTAGTGTTTGATGGTAAGCCTAGTGAATTAAGTGATGAGAAGCTAAAGGAAATTTATAAGGGCAACTATACTCTTGATAAGGAGAGTGCATGAAGATAAAGGATACAGTACATTTTAACTGGTATAAACATGTTTTGGTACTGATTCTAATTGTGCTTTGTTATATCACATCAGCTAATGCAGTTGGTGTAGATTTTATGGAAGTATTTAGTAATACTGATCAAGTTAATGCTTTTTTAAAGAAGCTTATTAGTCCTGATTTTTCTTACTTTCCTAAACTAGTTGATCCTTTAATATGTACTTTAAAGATGTCAATTCTAGGTACTATTTTAGGTGTCTTATTGGCTATACCATTTTCTTTTTTAGCGACAACGATTGTTACTAAAAATAAAGTTGTAACAGCTATTTTTAGATTTTTTCTAAATGTTGTACGTACTATTCCTAATATGTTACTAGCAGCTATACTTGTTTCAATGATTGGTATTGGTGAGGGGACAGGTGTTCTTACAATTGTTATTTTTACTTTTGGACTTGTTTCTCAACTTTTATATGAATCTATTGAAACTATTGATTTGGCAGCTATTGAAGCATGTGAATCGGTTGGTGCTAATAAATTTAAGACAGCTATTTGGGCCATTTGGCCTCAAATTGTGCCAAGTGTTATAAGCTATGGCTTTTATGCTTTAGAAATAAATATCCGTTCTAGTGCGGTACTTGGTTATGTTGGAGCTGGTGGTATTGGTGTTATCTTAAATACCTCACTTGGTCTATTTAAATATGATAGAGTTTCACTTGTTATCTTAACTATCTTTGTGGTGGTAATGATTACTGATGCTTTATCAGAATTTATAAGGAGGAAGGTATCATGAGTTTTGTAAAGAAACATAGTGGGCTTTTTACTTTCTTACTTTTAATTCTTGTCATTATTTTTTGTGGACATGGCTTAGATTTTAGTGCGTTTGAATCTTTTAATTGGGCTAACTTTAATTCTACTTTAAGACAATTATTTAAGCCTAACTGGTCTTATTTCTATGATGGCAGTGGGGAAGATGTTTTCTCCCTTATGATTCTTACTATTGCGATTGCCTTTGGTGGTACAGTACTTGGTACAATCTTGGCTATTCCTTTTACATTACTTGCAAGTAAAAACTTGTGGCATGAAAAGTCGATTGTGCCAACGATTGGTAAGTTTATTTTGGATATACTTCGTGCTTTTCCTGAACTTATTTATGCGGTTATCTTTGTAAAGGTGGTTGGTCCTGGTCCTTTTGCCGGAATGTTGGCTATTGGCGTGCATCAAATTGGTATGCTTGGTAAGTTGTTTGCTGAAGAGATGGAAAAGATGCCAAATGATGCGATAGAGGCTTGTAAGTCAGTTGGCGCAAATGGTGTACAAACAATGTTTTATGCTAGAATTCCCCAACTTTTACCAATATATGCTTCTTTAATATTGAATCATTTCGAGATTGGTGTAAGAAGTGCTTCGACATTAGGTCTTGTTGGAGCTGGTGGTATTGGTGCGACATTAATATTCGCTATTCAGGCACGTAATTGGGATAAGGTTTCGATCATTTTATTAGCAGTAATTGTGACTGTTTACTTGCTTGATATTTTAACGGGTGTTATTAGAAAGAAATTAAGATGAGAATACTGCATATAAGTGATATTCATTATCGTTTTAAATTTACTAATAAGAATACATATGAATCCATATTGTCTAATATGGATTCTTGTTTATCTAAACTTGCTAGATTGCCGTTAAGTGATATTGATTGTATTTGTCTAACGGGTGATTTATGTGATGATGGAAGTGTTGATGATTATAAAACATTAAAGAAGTATCTAGATGATTTAAATATTCCTTATTTTATTTGCCTAGGAAATCATGATGATAAAAAGGCTTTCTATAAGGGTTGGTTTAATATGGATGATGATTGTCCATATTTAAATATAAGTAATTTAAATGGTCTAAACTTTATTAGTTTTGATAATAGTGAATATGGCTATCCAGATGGTTATATTGATGAGTATCGAATAGATTGGTTAAGTAAGCACATAAAGGATAATTCAATTGTTCTTATGCATCATCAATTAAATGACTTACCTGGTATTCCTGGTTTAAAAGATAGAGAATTATTACTTGATGTCTTAAATGATGAAAGAATCATTGGTGTCTTAAATGGTCATAGTCATTGGTTTAATAAAGATGGCAATATATTTACAGCACCTTCAATTAGTTTTAGAGCCTTTAATAGTGATAGAGGTGTAGAATTCTATGATTGTTTTGGCTATTGTATTTATGAAATAGATAATAATTTTATTAGCTTAATTGATGAAAAAGATACTCAGGGTAAGCTACTTGGTATTTGGAATCCTAAAGATGGTAATTTGTATTAAAAAAGTTTAAAAAAATACTAATTTAATAATAAATCTTGGGGAAAATGTATTATAATTTTTAACAGAATTGTTCTTAGAAAAGGTGGTTGACTAGTTGATTACTAGGGCTTATCACCCTTTTTTTATAAAGGCAGAGGGAGTGTTTATGAGTAAGTATATTTTTGTTACGGGTGGTGTTGTTTCTGGTCTTGGCAAAGGTCTTGTTGCGGCTAGTTTAGGTAGACTTTTAAAGGAAAGAGGATTCATGGTAGCTTCACAAAAGCTTGATCCTTATATTAATGTTGACCCTGGTACAATGTCTCCTTTACAACATGGTGAAGTGTATGTTACTGAAGATGGTGCGGAAACAGACTTGGATTTGGGCCACTATGAACGTTTTATCAATGAAAATTTAAATAAATACTCTAATATTACTACTGGTAAGGTTTATTCTAGTGTTATCGCTAAAGAAAGAAAGGGTGAATATCTTGGTAGTACTGTACAAGTTATTCCTCATATCACTAATGAGATTAAATCTTTTATTTATAAAGTAGGTACTAAGACTGATGCGGATTTTGTTATTAGTGAGATTGGTGGTACTGTTGGTGATATTGAATCTACGCCTTTCTTAGAGGCTGCTAGACAAGTTTTGGTGGATGTTGGTCCAGAAAATTGTATTTTTATTCATGTTGTACCAATTATCTATTTAAGTGGATCTGATGAGCTTAAGACTAAGCCTTGTCAACATTCTTGTAAGGAGCTTCAATCACTTGGCATTAGACCAAATATTGTGGTACTTAGAAGTGATAGTAAGCTTGATAAATATATTATTGATAAGGTTTCAATGTTCTGCAATGTTCCTAGTGAATGTGTTATTCAAAACTTAACATTGCCTAATATTTATGAAGTACCATTGGCTTTAGAAAAAGATCATCTATCTGAGGTTGTTTTAAAGGAACTTCATATGGATCCTAATGAGTATCCAATTGATATTGAAAAGTGGAAGAAGATGGTTCATAAACAAAACCATCCTACTAAGAAGGTTACAATTGGTTTAGTTGGTAAGTATGTTGCCCTACATGATGCGTATTTATCGGTTGTTGAAGCCCTTAAGCATGCGGCATATTCATGCAGTGCACAACTTTCAATCAAGTGGATTAATTCCGAAAGACTTAATGAAGATAGTTTTAAGGATATTGATGGTTTGATTGTGCCAGGTGGCTTTGGTAAAAGAGGCATTGAGGGTATGATTCAAACTTGTAAGTATGCTCGTATTAATAATGTACCAATTCTAGGTATATGCCTTGGTATGCAAGTTATGTGCATTGAGTTTGGTCGTAATGTATTAGGTTTTGAGGATGCCAATTCTTTAGAGTTTGATCCAAAGAGTAAACATCAAATGATTTGTTTTATGGCTGATCAAAATGATGAAATTGATAAGGGTGGTACCCTTAGACTTGGCGCTTATCCTTGTGTAATAAAGAAAAATAGTGTCTTACATAAAACTTATAAAAAGGAAGAAATTAGCGAAAGACATAGACATAGATATGAGTTTAATAACCAATATCGCCAAGAGTGCGAAGCTCATGGTTTAGTATTATCTGGTACTTCTCCAGATGGTCGACTTGTAGAGTGTGTTGAGTATCCACATAATACATACTATGTTGGTGCCCAATTCCATCCGGAATTTAAGTCTAGACCAAATAGACCACATCCGTTGTTTGTTGGTTTAATTAAAGCTAGTTTAAAAAATGAAAGCCAATCTTAATTGATTGGTTTTATTTTGGCTAAAACAATATAAATTAATACACCTAATAAATTAGAGATGATACAAGCGTAGGCCAAAAATACGGGTCCTATTTTATTTGTTAGGGCAAAACAAAGGATGATTCTAGTAGCTAAACAAATAGATGATATAACAGCTAAATAGGTCATTTTTTGGTGGGCCTTATAGTAGGAATCAAAGCTACTTTTAATAAATAGAATAAAGTAGTTGATTGATAGTATTAAAAATAGTTGTTTGGCATAAGTGTAGCTTGTTAGTGTTTTATCAGTAATGTATAGTGATACACAAAAGTCTTTTAAAAGATATGTTATTACCATGGCAATTAAACATAGTGCTAAGCCTATTTTTAATAATGTTTGATAGCCCTTCTTTACCCTATCTAATTTATTAGCACCTAGATTTTGGCCACCAAAGCTTTCATAGGCAGTGCATAAGGCGATAATTGGCATAATTACAACATTGTTTAAGCTTAGTCCGACATTATAGCCATTGATTATTTCAACACCATAACCATTAACGATTATTTGTAGGATAAAGCTACCAAGTGATAAGACACTTTGTGATATGATTGATGGAATGGCAAGTTTAACAGCCTTTTTTAGCCAATTAATTGAAAAGCTAGCTTTATAGTAATAATCTTTCACGATACTAGTGGCTTTTAAATAAGTGAAAATAGCGCTTAAAATAGCGGCGATAAGTGAGGCAACAGCAGCTCCAAGTACACCATAACCATATATGGCAATCGCAATATAATCTAGTATTAAATTTAGTATTTGAAAGACTATACATAATATCATTGGTGTCTTTGAATCACCAGAGCCGGTTAATATTCCCTGGTTTACCATGATAAGACTAGTGGGTATAAAGTTTAAAGCATAGACAATTAAGACTATTATTGATTTATTTAATAGGTGACTTGGTATATTTATTAAGTTTAATAGTTGTTTAGCAAATAAAGAATATAGTAAAAAGATGATAATCGAATAAATAAGATTAATGATATTAAAAGTTTTTTTGGCACTCATGATTTCTTTATAATCATTTGATCCAAATAGTTTAGCAAATATTACGTTACTAGCAATAGCTCCACCTTGTATTAGACAATAACCTAGGGTGGTTAGAGTAGAGATATTAGAGAGTATTGCAAACTGGTTGCCTCCAGCATATCTTGAAACGATGATAGAGTCTATAAGCATATATGCTTGATTTAGTATTTGTAGTATTATTATCGGAATTGCGAATTTAATTAATACTTTTTTAATATCACCAACTGTTAAGTCCATGATTTAAGTGTACTACATAACTATGGCTTACAAAACTTAAGTTAAACTTGAATTATTTAATAAAAGTTACAAGAAAATATTATGTTTGACCGTGTGCTAAAATATAAATTATTAAAGGCAGCCAAAGGGGGAGATGGCATGGATAAGAAAATAAAATATGATTACAAACAATATGACTTTCCCATTTCTGATGGAATGAAAGCTGTAGAGGATGTTTACAACAAATACATATTAGATGAAGATAATAAAAAACTATATGACCAATTAAAAGAGGCTATTTATATGTTATCTTTAGATATTAAATCTGAGAGGGTGTGTGGCAATATTTCACCAGCTGATGCGGATGATATGAAAGAATATTATTGGAGTTTGTTGTTATGATTGATTTGAAAAAAATACTTAATGGTTTTGAGAACGTCAATGTAGAAGTAAAAGCTGCTCAAGGCGGCATTCCTAGCAGCGTTTTTGAAACATATTCCTCTTTCGCTAATACTTTTGGTGGTGTTATTATTCTTGGAATTGAAGAAGATAAAGAAACAAAAAAGCTTTTGCCGATTGGTGTAAAAGATCCACAAAAAATGATATCTGATATTTGGAATATATTGAATAATCATCAAACAGTTAGTGTAAATATTCTTTTAAATGAACAAGTGTATTGCATTGAAGATAATGGATTAAATTTTGTTGTAATTGAAGTTCAAAGAGCTGATAGACATGACAAGCCTATTTATGTTGGAAAAGATATGTTTAAAGGAACGTTTAAAAGAAGACATGAAGGAGATTATCATTGCACAAATGATGAAGTGCTTGAGATGCTTAGGGATAAGTCTGATACTTCGGCCGATTCACTTGTTCTTGATAAAGTGAATATAGATGCTTTAAATAAAGATAGTATTAAAAATTATCGTTTGATGTTTAAAAATATTCGTGAAGAACACTCTTGGAATAAAATGCCTACCGATCAATTTTTAATAAAGATAGGAGCTGCAAGAGTATCTGAAGTTGATGGTAAGATACACCCAACTCTTGGTGGTCTTATTTTCTTTGGCGAATTTATTGAGATTGTGAATGAACTACCAAACTTCTTTTTAGATTATAGAGAAAAACAGTCTATCGATACTAGATGGTCAGATCGAGTTTGCTCAATGGATGGTGATTGGAGTGGGAATGTTTTTGATTTTTATTTTAGAGTCATTAACCGTTTAACTTCTGATGTAAAACGTTCATTTAAACTTAACAACAATTTAATGCGTGTTGATGATACGCCAGTACACAAGGCTTTAAGAGAATGTTTAGCAAATGCTTTAATTCATGCGGACTATTATGGAAGAAGGGGAATAGTTATAGATAAAGAGTTTAACAAGATAAGTTTTTCTAATCCGGGTATTTTCCGTGTTGATATTAATGAAGCAATTGATGGAGGAGTGAGCGATGCTCGAAATTCAAGAATATTTAATATGTTTTCACTTATTAATGTTGGCGAACGTTCGGGAATAGGCCTTTGTGATGTTTATAATACTTGGAAAAAGAAAGGCTACAAAAAACCCATAATCAAAGAAACGGTAAATCCGGATAGAGTAGTATTAACACTTGTGATGGAAAAAGATATGGAAATTGTAAGCGATGCTGTGGATGTTGTTAATGATTATGCATATTCTTTAAATGATAATAGAATATATTCATATATAGTTTCTCATTCAAACGCTTCAACAAAAGAAATTGCTAATGCGGTTGGTCTTTCAGTTCGTTCGGTACAACGAAATTTAAAAGAACTTGAAAATAAACAAATAATTAAAAAAGAGGGGAATAGAAACAGTATTAAATGGATTATACTGAAATAAATCGCGCGAATTAAATGTCGCCAATGTCGCCAACTGTGTCGCCAATGTCGCCAACTGTGTCGCCAATGTCGCCAACTTTTGAAATTATTATGTGTTTACGGGAAAGCTATTATGAATCTGTAGGAATAGGAATGTGTAATTAAAGAAGACATCTAGGCTTGATATAGTATTAGACTTGAGAAAAGAATTGATATTAGATAAAGCGTATAAAGAATTAATATCTAGAACACCATACAGATAAAATAGATAATAGCCCATGGTTGTGGGCTATTATGCGATTTTACTGTAAAACTAAACAGTTTTATTGGACGGTGCTAGATTGCTGAAATTGGTAATAAAATAGTTTCATCCGATAACAGTGATACTTTATCGGATGTGCAAACAATAGCATTATTTCCTTTTGTTAGTCTTGTTTTGTTTAACTTTTTAAAACTCTTGGTTGCAGAGATGTTAAAATTTTGCCCTGCCTTTATTTCTATACAAGATAAGCTACCATTTCTTACCAAAACCAGATCAACTTCATTTTGATCTATATCGCGATAGTAATAAAATTCTTGGCTTATAGCTGCGTTCATATATGTTTTTCTTATCTCGTTAAAAATAAACGTTTCAAAAAATCTTCCCTTTAAAAAACTGTTTTGTAGAGTTTTGGCGCTATCTATTCCACATAAATAAGCAGCTAGTCCAGTATCAAAGAAATACATTTTTGGTCTTTTTACTATTCGTTTTATAACTGATTCTTCATTATAAGGATAAACAAGATAAATAATTCCAGTTTTTAAAAGGGATGATGTCCAAGATTTTATAGTATTTAATGCAACTCCTACTTGTTTTGCATAATTATCATAAACTAGTTCTTCGCCCGTATTGGAAGATAATAGTCTTAAAAAATTAATAAATTTAAATTCATCTGTAACATTAGCAATTTCTTTTAAATCTTTTTGCATATATGTAGATAAATAAGATGAATAAAATAATTGTGTATTTAAATTAGGATCATCATATAAACCGGGAAAAAAACCTCTAACTATATATTCAAATGCCACTTGTTCGTTTATATAAAATCGATTAGCACGTTTTGAATTATCTAATAAATTGATTTCAAAAGGCTTATTATCTTTTTCTAATATTTCATTGATTGATAAATTATTCATATCTAGAATGCATATTCTACCAGATAATGACTCTTTTGAATTTTCTAATAAATCTTTTCTTTGTGAACCGGAAAGAATATACATACCATTGCTTTCCTTGTTTCCTTTTTCTAGTCTTGACTTGTTTACTATAGTTTCAATATAAGGAAAAAGTTCTGGCGCTTTTTGCGCTTCATCTATTATTAATGGTGAGGCATGCAATTCTAAAAAAGTTTTTGGGTCATTTTTTGCCATCATCAAATCAAATTGATCATCTAAGCTTACATAAGAAAAGTTATTATTGAAAAACTTATTATATAAAAGTGTTGATTTACCTATTTGTCTTGGACCGGTTAATAAAATAACAGGAAAGTGTTTTGTTATCTCTTCTAAACTATCAGCCAAATGTCTGTTTATCATATGAACCTCCGTAATTTCTGCAATCCCACTGCATATTTTACGAAAATATTTTATCATAAAATACGAAATTGATCTCTTGCTTATTGAATTAGATGAAAATTATGATTTTTCAATAATGATATTATGTCTTTATTTTGAATAAAGATAAATAAATGAAAGCGCTTTAGTTTTATAATAGTTATTAAGGGGAATTTGATTATGGAAAAAGATAAACAAACAAAGCGTAACTTAGTATTTTATCCACTTGGCACAGTAGGCAGGGATATGATGTATGCGTTATTTAATAGCTATTTACTTACATATACAATGTATACGCGTTCTTTAACTAATGCACAACTTGGGGCTATTACCGCTATTATGGTGGCAGCGCGTATTTTTGATGCCTTAAATGATCCAATTATGGGTAATTTAATTGAAAGGACACGAAGTAAATGGGGCAAGTTCAAGCCTTGGCTTGTAGCTGGTATACTTTCTACATGTCTTGTAATTTATACAATCTTTAATTCTAATTTAGAAGGATGGGCCTTCATTGTTGAATTTGGTGTATGTTATTTCTTATATTCAATCACTTTTACAATGCACGATATCTCTTATTGGGGTATGATACCTGCTTTAACAAGTGATGGACAAATGAGAGATGTTTATACATCAAGGGCAACCCTTTTTGCAGGTATTGGTAATACTTCAGCACAAGTATTGATTCCTATGCTTACAGCTGGTGCCTTAGCAATAGGTGGTTCTAGTAAAGTAGCTTATGGTAGGATTGCATTAATTATTTGTATTCTTGCACCATTATTTATGTTATTTACTTTATTTGGAGTAAAAGAAAGAAGAGATGATGCATCTAAGCCTACTCCACCATTATCTTTTAAAAAGATTATTAATACTTTTACACATAATGATCAACTTGTTTGGATTACAATTATCTTTTTACTACAACAAATTGGCAGCAATATTGTATTAAATGGTATTGGCAATAACTATATTTATTTTGAGTTTGGCTATGATGGTTCTTTGTATTCATTATTTACAACAGTAGGTATGGCTGCCACAGCTATCTTAATGGTCTTTTATCCAGCTATTTCAAAGAAGATTAATCGTAAAAAAATGGTTAATTTAGCTATTTATATTGGTTTGGTTGGTTATGTTGTGCAATTAATTTCTGGTTTATTACTTAAAACAAGCAAGTTTAAATTCTTTGCAGTAACCTTTGGCTTTATGCTTTCTAACTTTGCCCAATATGGACTATATTTAATTATGATGATTTCGATTATCAATACTGTTGAATATAATGAATTAAAGACCGGTAATCGTGATGAAGCAATTATATCTAGTGTTCGTCCCTTTATCACAAAACTTGCGAGTGCGCTTGTTGTGGTAATTACAACTGTGACATATATGATTGTTAATGCCACAACATATACCAATCAGATTTCCACTTTTGAACAAAATGCTACTAGAGGCCTAATTGATGACGCTACTAAGAGTGCTAGTATTGATGGAATCATTCAAAGTGTTACTTCCTTACAAAAAAATGGCTTACTTATTGCGATGACTGTAATTCCTTGTGCATTTATGATCGGCGCTTGTCTTTTGTATAAGAAAAAATATATTCTTACTGAAGATAAGTATAATGAGATTTGTAAGCAATTAAATGAGTTAGATTAATTATTTCTTAATATTTAGAGCATATTCATAAGCTTTAGTGATACTAGAGCTTATTTTTATCAGAAAGACACCTGTTGCGATTAAAATTAGAAATAGGCCATTGCCTAAATCAATTAGACTATCGCTTAGATTATTTACAATCATAGTTGGTAAAAGACAACAAGCGCATAAGATAATGCCGATTGTTTTAAGTTTTTTCTTTTCTCTTAAAGCGGGTAAGTAATATTCGCTATACAAATAACTTCGATATTCGATTGAAAGGGCAGGAAAGCTATATTTTTTAATGTTAAATGCTTTAATAGCTTTAACAATTAATACTATGCCAATTATATTAAAGACAAACCAGATAATAGCAGTTAAGTTTGTTAATAATGTTGAATAGTAATGTTTAACAAAGAGGCCACTTGATATTGATGAAATAATTAAAAAGATTCCTAAAGACACTTTAAAATCTTTGGTATAACGATCTTTGATATAGCCATTTATTACATCATATTTAAGATTGTTTATTGTTTTGATATCTTCAATATTAACATACTCTTCTTTTTCTTTTTCCATATCTTTATTTTATAATACTTTAGTATGCTATATGAAAAGTATGAAGATGAAATAGATTTAAAACATTTGGCAGATATTCATCCTAGCAAATATTATTTAGTTGATATTAGAGATAATACTAGTTTTGATTATGGTCATATTCCTGGTTCAATACATATAGATGATTTAGAAAATAAGATTTTAAATAAAGAACTAGTTAATGATAAAGCTTATATCTTATATTGCATGTATGGTAAAGATTCATTTGACTATGCTTTAAAAATGAGAGAACTAGGATATGATGGCTTAAGCTTAAAGGGTGGCTATGCTAGTTTTATTAAGGCAAATCTTAGTAAAGCCAATATAGAACTTAAAAATGAAGTAGAAAGATCTTTAACTACTACTTATCGTAAGGAGCTTTTATCACCTTTTTTAAAGGCTATTGATATGTATGAACTAATTAAACCTGGTGATAAAATCTGTGTTTGTATATCTGGCGGTAAGGATTCGATGTTGATGGGAAAACTATTTCAAGTCTTAAAGAGATTTTCCAAGATTGATTTTGAATTAAAGTTTTTAGTGATGGATCCAGGATACAGTGAATTAAATAGACTAGTAATAGAAGAAAATGCTAGACACTTAGGCTTACCTATTGAGATATTTGAGACTAGTATTTTTGATATTGTATATAATCAAGATAAGTCGCCATGTTACTTATGTGCTAGAATGCGTCGAGGTCATTTATATAACAAGGCTAAAGAAATGGGCTGTAATAAGATTGCCTTGGGTCATCACTATGATGATGTGATTGAGACTATTTTGATGGGTATGATGTATGGTGGCCAAATCCAAACAATGATGCCTAAACTTAAGAGTGATAATTTTGAGGGTATGGAACTAATTAGGCCAATGTATTTAATAAGAGAAAAGGATATTAAGAATTGGCGTGATAATCATGGTTTACATTTTATCCAATGTGCTTGTCATTTTACAGATACTTGTTCAAGTTGTAGGGAAGATGGTAGTACTGTTTCTAAAAGGATAGAAGTTAAAAACTTAATAAGAGATCTTAAAAAGGGTAATCCTTATATTGAAAAAAACATTTTTAAAAGTGTTGAGAATGTTAATTTGGATATGGTGATTGCCTATAAGAAGGATAATGTTAAACATAGCTTTCTTGATGAATATGATGAAAAAAAGTAGATGTAAATCTACTTTTCTATTGTTAGGATATCGGTAAAACCAGTAATTTCTAGTACTTCATTTACATCTGGACAAACGTTTTTTAGTACCATTGAACCTTGTTTATTCATAATCTTTTGAGCATTTAATAATACTCTTAGACCTGCAGAAGAAACATATTCTAAATCTTTAAAGTCTAATACTAGTTTTTCAACATCCTTTAAAGATTCATTTACAGTATGCTCAAGAAGTGGAGCGGTTGTAGTATCTAATCGACCAGATAAATTTAAGGTAAGTGTGCTACCTTCTTTAGTTTGTTGAATTTCCATTTTTCCTCCTAAAAAGACAATGTGTCAATTTCATCTAATAAATTAATTATTAGTTCCTTATACTTTTCAATAATTTCGCCTGCTTTATCAAAACCGCTACGCTTAATAGTTCTGCGCATGATTCTAGTATAACCAATTAATTTTGCTTTCTTTTCAATATCAGCTAATTTAGCTTTATCGGTTGTATTAAAGTATAACTCAAGTGATTTATTCCAAATATAGTTACATGTATCATAGTCTAGGCCCATAAAGCGTGTGCATTCATCATGATTGAAGTAGGCAAAGCCTTCATAGGCATTATACATGGCGGCAAATTCAAAGATAGGGTGGCCATGTGATAAGGTATCCATATCAATTAATAGCGTCTCACCATTTTGCATCATAATGTTTTTCATATGATAGTCACCATGAATCATGCCCAATGTATCAGGTACATCATTAAATAGCTTATATAGCTTATTGTATTTATCTTCAGGTAAATAATCTTTTAGATATTCTACCCAACCAACTGCCACTTGTTTTAAATCAGGCATTTCTTCTGGTTTAACACTTGTAGCATGTATTTTCTTTAATAAATCAATTGATAAGCTAATATATTTATCGATATTTTCTTTATCATTTAATATTAACTTAACATAAGATGTGGCATTTAATAGTTCAAATACAGAACCATATGTATCATTTACTTTTACTACATTATATGGAATAGCTGTAGGAATACCCAAGACAAAGGCGCTTCTAGCAAGTTGTCTTTCTCTTTGGATATCAGGTAAGGCATCCTTATTCATGTATACTTTAATAATCGTGTCGGCATTTAAGCGATATACTTTACCATTACTGCCCTGTCCAATTAGTTCACATCCTTCAACACTAATGCTTTGATAAGCCTTTTCAATATCCATCATTTCGGTAAAACCAGTCATTTCAAAGACATCATAGACATCTAAGCTTACATCAACTAGCTTTAATGTTGGTTCAGCCTTTTTTATTCGAAGTATTACTCTAAGTCCTGCTGAAGAGATATAGTCAAGCTTAGAAAGATTGAAAACTAATGAAGAATGTGGATTATCACTTATTATTTTATTTACATCACTTTCAACTTCTGATGCATTGTCAGCAGTAATCCTGCCATTTAAGAAGATGGTTAATATATCTTGATCTAAAGAATGTTCAAATTCAGCCATTGTCGTTTTCCTTTCCGAATACTTTTTCAACTAGTTCTACATATTCTTTGTAGGCAGCTGTATCTTTTAAAGAAGCAATTGATTTTGCGATAGAGCGATAATACCAAGCGTGCATCTTAGGATCTTTTTGGTTTAGTTCTAGCCAAATCTTATCACCACTTACAAGCCATGCCCTATAGAAGGCACGCATATTACTTAATTTATCACCAAGCCATAGTATTTTAACTGCTTCATCTTTAGTGTTTTCTAGCATTAATAGAGAATCTTCTTTTCTCTCCATCCAAGTCTCATTAGCTGGACGATAAGACATTTTATCTTCGGTTTCACTTTGTACCAAAGCACTTACTCTTGCGCCAAACTTTTCTTTAATGACCCTTGGATTTACACCACAGTCTTCAATCGTATCATGAAGTACGCCAGCGGCCATGATTTCTCTATCGTTTGTTATGGTTGAAATGATAGCTGCCACCTCTAGTGGATGAAGAATGTAAGGAGTAAGACTTATTTTTCTAAGTTGTTCCCCATGTGCATCCGTGGCAAATTTTATCGCTTCATTTAATATTTCATTCATATTTTTTCCTCATTGTTAGAATGTTACAGCCATTTGCATATTCATAGCTTACATCATCCATAATCTTTTTAACTAAGAAGATTCCAAGTCCTCCAGTATTTCGCTCTTCTGCCTTAAGTTTAATATCAGGATCTTTATTTTCTAATGGATTAAAAGGAATGCCTGAATCAATAAACTGTAGGCTTATTTCGTTATTTTCGCTAAACATTTTTAGTTTTACTTCACCGCCATCTTTATAAGCATAACTATAGATATTTACATATATTTCTTCAATGCATAATAAAATTTGATTGGTGAATTTCATGGAAGCATTATTAGCTTCTAATTCTTTTTCAACAAACGCGTTTACTTTATCAATTTTGTCTTCAGGAACATGTAGAGTTAATTCTTCATATTCCTTACTAATGTAAGCAGATTTGTAGTGGACCATTACCATAGTTATATCATCAAATTGTTCATTACTATTAACAAACTTATCAACATCTTCTTTAATACCGTGTACAATCTTTTCACAAGTATCGTTATTATGATTGTTTAGATAATCTTGAAGTCTTTCTTCGCCATATTGTTCATTATTCGGATTACTTGCTTCTACCACACCATCGGTGTACAAGAATATTTTATCACTTGGCTCTAGTTTTATTTGACTTTGACTATAGTGCATACCATCAATTCCGGCAAGGATAAAACCTGGCTTTGACTTTAGGTATTCAAATTTTCCATTGTGTTTTATAAGAGGTGGATTATGTCCAGCATTAACATAGGTCAAGATGCCTGTTTCTAAGTCAATAATGCCAAGCCATGCGGTAACAAACATGGCACTATCATTTCCTTCATTTAGCATATGATTGGCCTTAGAGAAGGTATCGGCAGGATTTGTTCCCATGTTTATTTCGTTTTTTATAATTGTTTTAGCAATTACCATAAATAAGGCCGCGGGAATTCCTTTACCAGATACATCGGCAATAGTAAGACACAAATGTTTTTCATCTATCATATAAAAATCATAGAAGTCACCACCCACTTCTTTAGCTGGAATCATTGAAGCATAGATATCTAGTTCTTTATGATCAGGGAAGGGTGGGAAGATATTTGGTAACATATGAGCTTGAATGTTGTTGGCAAGATTTAATTCTGATTCAATGCGCATACTTTTTTTAGTTATGCTTTTTTGTTTGTTGACCATTTCTCTACCTGTTTTAGCTATGCGATAACTAATAATAGATAAAAGAGCTAATAAGATTAATTTAGGTAAATAATTTAGTGTTAGGGCATTATATATTCTTGATGATACATCAATGCCTTGTTGTCTAATAGCATTTTCAATAGTGCTTGTAATAGTTAAGGTTGTATTTGGTTTAACCTTATAAAAATTTAAATCAAATAGGCCTATATCAAAGGCGGCATTGACATAACATGATATACCAAAGCAAAGGGCTGAAAATAGTGCAACAATAATGGTAAATCTAGTATCGAAGTAGCGACATGATAAGACTACAGGAATGGCCATAGCCAGTGTAAATGTATAGCTAAGTGAGCAATCAATTCTGGCTAAAACGATGGTGAATATGGCAAATAAGGCATATTTTAGCCAAGGCTTATTTCCTTTAAATATATAACAAGCAATAATGCCTATAAATAGTTCCACACAACTTTGAACAGCAATCCTAAAATAAGTATGATCTTCAATGGTAAATACATCTAAAAGACATAAAATATAGCCAATTATTAAGACTATAATTTCTAAAATCATCGAAAAGGCTACAAGTTTATTAGCTTGTATTTCGTTTTGATTAAATACTTCGTCTTTTTTATTTTCTTTGCTAGTCATAAAAATACCTTCTTATAATATTATAAAGGAAAGGATTTGATTTATGAGAGAAATTAAAATTGATGAATTAAGGGTTAATCCATTTGTGATGTTAGGAAAAGAGTGGATGCTTATAAATACTAAAGTTGATGATCAAAAGGATTCGATGACGGCAGCCTGGGGTGGTTTTGGTTATCTTTGGAATAAGAATGTGGTTTATTTATTTGTTAGACCACAAAGATATACTAAAAAATTAATTGATAAAGATGATGTTGAAGTATCGATTAGTTTCTTTAATGGTGAATATAAAAAACAATTAGCTTATCTTGGTTCAGTTAGTATGTATGAGGACAAGGATAAATTAAGTAAGAGCGGTCTTACTTTAATTGATGATGATGTCTTTACTTATAAGGAAGCAACACTAACACTAAAACTAAGAAAACTATATAGACAAACAATAGATGAAAACTGTTTTATAGATAAGGATGTCGACTTAAAACAATATCCTTTACATGACTATCATGATATGTATGTTTGTGAGGTAGAAAGAGTATTTGTAAATACAGATAATGAATAGTTATCAAAAAATATTCAATTAAAAATATTAAATATAAGCTTAGAAAGTTATCAAATCTTTATTGTAACTATCTAAGCTTTTTATGAACTACTCCCATGCTAAAGCATAAAAAGTTTCCTGCTCGATAACTCTAACAAGTTAAGCATAAACAGGCTAACCCCGTCGTTCCAACGGTTTGTATTTTGTTAAACTAAGCCAAGTTCTCTTAAGCCAATAAGTCTTATGTTTTCAGCGGCATTTACATCTCTATTGTGTAAAGTGCCACAATCTGGACATGTCCACTTTCTTGTGTTTAGATTTTCACTTAAAGTAGTACCAAATACTTCTTTATGTATAGAGCCACAACTAGAACACATTTTAGTAGAAACAGACCACTTATTTATTTTATGGAAGATCTTTCCTCTATCTTTAAGTTTGTACTCTAAAAATAGTCTAAAGGTGCCAAAACTATTATCATTAACTGATTTAGCCAATTTTAATGTTTGGGCTTGTGCTTTTAGATTTAAATCTTCCACAAATATGTAATCATATTCATTGACAAGTTTATAAGAAAGCTTATGTAAATAATCCTTACGAGAATTGGCTATCTTCTCATGAATCTTATTTACTTTAAGCTTTTGTTTACAAATATTCTTACATTCATTTAATGGTTTTATGTAGATTGGATATCTTTTATCATCAATAGTTTTATAACCTTTAATATTAGTTCTTAACATTCTATCTAGTTTTCTTTGTTCCTTAACTAAATTACTTTCATATTGTCTATAAAACTTAGGATAATTGCCAAAATCATTAAAGTTAGATGCATAAAAATCATGACTTGAATAATCTAGTCCAATTGATTTATTTATGTCTAGTTTATTATTTAAAATATCACATTCATATTCAATACATATAGAAGCATGATATTTATTTGTTGATGATTTAGATACAGTAATATTCTTTACTTTATATCCACTTAAAAGATTGACGCTTCCTCTATATTTAACATAACCTATTTTTGGTATCTTTAGTTTTCTATTAACTATATCAATACAATCTTTAGGTGGTTGGCAAGTTCTATAGCTTTGTTTATCTCTTTTTGATTTAAACTTAGGAAAACCAATCTTTTGTTTATTCTTTATACCTTTATAGAAGTTGTTATAAGCTTTATTTAAATCTTGTGTACTTTGTGATAAAGCTTGTCCTTCTACCTCACTTAAAAAAGGATAATCAACTAATAAATCAGAATAATTAGTTTTTAATACTTTATTATTTTCTTTATAGTATTCATTTCTTATTTCAAGTTGTTTATTATAAACAAAGCGAACACAACCAAAACATTTAGAGAAATATTCTATCTGATCTTTATTTGGATATAATCTTACTTTAATGGCTTTGTTTTTTAACATTGTTTACCTTTATACAAGTTAATTATATTTAGAAAACAGATTATATTATTCCCAAGTTTTTCCCATTTTTATCCACATATGTGGATAACTTATTATAGTTATTATCATTAGTTTCTATATATTTAATTTTTGCATTTTTTTGAACAAATCATCTTAGAAAGTATTTTAATTTCATCGGTTATTTCTTTATTTTCAAGCAATGGTTTTAACAAAGATTAAATGGAATTATAGTAAATACTCACTATGACTGTTTGAGTTGTATTCTCTTACCACATTTGTATTAACCTGCTATTGGTAGCGCTATGCTAAAGCATAGGCTTTATCTAGCGGATTTTCTATATACAAAAAAGCCTTGAAATATTTTTAAAAGATAAAAACATCATTTAATAATCACTTTTTTATCAAAAATGTAGGAATTTTTATTTTTCTTGTTAATAAAGATGTAGAGTAGGAGAAATGAAATGAAAAATGAAATAGTGAAATTTATTAATGATGGTTTAGTTTTGGATGTTACGGTAACACCGGATGGAGAAACGGTTTGGCTTACACAACAACAAATGGCAGAGCTTTTTAAGTCTTCACGTACTAATATTGTAGAGCATATTAGGAATATTTATAAAGACACAGAGCTAGATGAAGTTTCAACATGTCGGAAATTCCAACAGGTTCGATTAGGGGGTGATAGGCAAGTTAAACCTTTTATATACAAGAGCCTTGAAATATTTTTAAAAGATAAAACATTATTTAATTAATTACTTTTTTTATCAAAAATGTAGGAATTTTAATTTTTCTTGTCAATAAAGATGTAGAGACAGGAGAAATGAAATAAAAAATGAGATTATTAAATTTGTTAATGATGAATTAGAGCTTGATGTTGTAGTGC
>CAVKAO010000003.1:0-94932 GCA_963654705.1 Oscillospiraceae bacterium | reverse complement strand
GCGACTGTTAAGCCGTTTTAGAACATTTTAATGGTTTTGAAGTGTTAAAGTACCGAGTTGTGAATTAATGGTTTCGCTTGTATCTTTTTCCAATTCTTTTAAATCTTTTTTCAAAGATTGATACTTTGTTTCTAATTTTTTATTCATAGTTAAATTATAATGTTTTTAGATTGAATGTTGATATATAATAGTCCTATCAAAAAGAAACTGATTAAGCTTTTTAAGTATAGAGAGAAACGTTTGGTGCAAGTTTTATTAAAAAGTTTAAGTGACACTTCTTTAGAATCTATTGAAAAGATAGGTCGTAACTCGCGTTAAGAGAAAAGTAACAAATCAAGGTGGTACCGCGCTTTGCGCCCTTAGTGCTACCTTTTTTATTTTAAGGAGGAAATATGTATCAGACAGTAAAAGGAACTTACGATTTATTGCCAGATGATTTAAAGAACTTTGAAGACTTGGAAGATTCTTTTAGAATCATGTTAGATCTTTATGGCTACAAGCTAATGAAAACACCGGTTTTTGAATACGCAGGTGTCTTTAAAAAAGATAATGATACAAGTGATATGGTAACAAAGGAAATGTATACCTTCTCACCAAATGATAAGGACTTGTATACCTTGCGTCCTGAAGGTACAGCTGGTATTGTAAGAAGCGTTATTCAAAATAAGCTATATACAAATGAACTTCCAGTTAAATTAGCTTATATTGAAGAAATGTTTAGACATGAAAGACCACAAAAGGGAAGACAACGTCAATTTACGCAAATGGGCATTGAAAATATTGGTGAAAAATCGCCAATGATTGATGCGGAAGTAATTGCTTTGGGCTATAACTATATTAAACTAGTAGGTCTTAAAAATGTTAAGGTATTAATTAATACCTTAGGTGATAGTAAGTCAAGAAATGATTACTCTATAGCTTTAAAAGAATATTTTGCAGATCATGAAGAGGATTTATGTGCTGATTGTAAAAATAGATTACATAAAAATCCACTTAGAATTTTAGATTGCAAGATTGATAGAGAAAAAGATTATGTCAAAAATGCGCCTAAGATGTCTGACTATTTAACAGATGAAGCTAAAGAGTATTTTGAAAAAGTTAAATCATATTTAGATACTTTAAATATTCCATATGTTGTGGATGAAGGGCTTGTAAGAGGACTTGATTATTATACAGATACAGTCTTCGAAGTGGTTTCAACAGATGAGAGTGCTGGTGCTCAAGCTACTGTTTTTGCCGGGGGCAGATATGATAGTCTTGTAGAAGAATTAGGCGGTCCATCTTTATCGGGCATTGGTTTTGCGATAGGTATGGAAAGATTGCTTATTTTAGCCAAGGCTGAAGATGCTTTAGCTGAAATAGAAGAATATGTTGATTGTTATGTCATTGATATGACTAAGTCTAGTAATTATGCTTTAGAAGTTGCGACAACCTTAAGAAATAATTTCTATACAACAGAACTAAATTATTATGATCGTTCTATGAAGTCACAATTTAAATCAAGCGATCGTAAGAATGCTTTATATGTAGTGATTCTTGGTGAGGATGAATTAAATAACAAGACAGTTACAATTAAAAATACCATCACTAAGGAACAAAATACAATTCCATTTGATGAATTGATTGCTTATTTAGAAGAAAGAGAGGATAAATAAATGTATCGTACACATACTTGTGGACAATTAAGAAAAGAAGATGCTGGAAAGACGGTAGAACTTGCTGGTTGGGTTTCGAAAAGAAGAAATCTAGGTTCAATTGTTTTTATTGATTTAAGAGATAGATATGGTATTACTCAAATTACTTTTGATGATGCGCATGCTGAACTTATCAAAGATGTAAGAAATGAATATGTTTTATGGGTAAAAGGTGAAGTAAGTGTTAAGGAAACACCTAATCCAAAATTAGAGACTGGTGAAATTGAGGTTTTAGTAAAGGAAGTAAAAGTATTAAATACTTCTAAGACTACACCAATGATTATTGCGGATGAAACTGATGCTTTAGAAGATCTTAGATTAAAGTATAGATATCTAGATTTAAGAAGACCATTACTTCAAAAGAATTTGATGATCAGAGATAAGGTTACAATGATTTTTAGAAATGTTTTACATAAACATGACTTTATTGAAGTAGAAACACCAATCTTATCAAAGTCTACACCTGAAGGCGCAAGAGACTATCTTGTTCCATCACGTTTATATAACGGCAAGTTCTACGCCTTACCTCAATCTCCCCAAATTTATAAACAATTACTTATGATTTCGGGTATGGATAGATATTTCCAAATCGCAAGATGCTTTAGAGATGAAGATTTAAGAGCTGATAGACAACCTGAATTTACGCAAATCGATATGGAGATGAGCTTTGCCAATGAGGAAGACTTATTTGCCATTGTTGAAGATTGTATGCATGAAGTATTTAAAGAGATTAAAGGCGTTGAATTAAGCACTTTCTCTAGAATTAAATATCTTGATGCCATGGAAAAATATGGTTCTGATAAACCAGATTTAAGATTTGATATGTTACAACATAATGTGACTGAATTATTTAAGAATTCTGAATTTTCAGTATTTAAAAACGCCATTGAAAATAATGGTGTAATCAAGGCAATTTGTGTTAATAATCATTCTTTCTCAAGAAAAGATATGGACAAGTTCTCAGAATTTGTAAAGATTTATAAGGCAAAGGGTGTTGCCGCTGTTAAACTTGAAAATGGTGAATTTGTAAGTGGCATTGCAAAATTTTTAAGTGAAGATGAAAAAACTTCTTTAATTAAAGAATTTGATTTAAAAGATGGCGATACATTATTGTTTGTTGCCGATAAGAAAGCTATTGCTGATGTAGCACTTGGTGCACTTAGAGTAAAGCTTGGTAAAGAATTAAATCTAATTGATGAAAATAGATTTGAATTTGCTTGGATTACAGAATTCCCAATGTATGAATGGAGTGATGAAAGAAATAGATATGAAGCTGCCTCTAATCCATTCTCTTCGCCACGTGAAGAAGATATTGATAAGCTAGAAAATGACAAGGGCAATTGTTTCTCTAGAGCTTATGACCTAGTTTTAAATGGCTATGAACTATCAAGTGGTGCTATTAGAATTCATGATCAAGAAATACAAGCTAAAGTATTTGCCGCTCTTGGCTTAAGCAAGGAACAAGCTAAAGAAAGATTTGGTTTCTTCTTAGATGCCTTTGATTATGGTATGCCACCAGAGTGCGGTTGTGCTATAGGTCTTGAAAGACTTATCATGATCTTGTGTGGCACGGAAAACATAAAAGATGTTGTGGCCTTCCCTAAGACTGCTACAGCCTATGATTTAATGGCAGATGCACCAGGTGGCGTAGACCAAGAACAATTAGATGCCTTGGATTTAATTGTTAAAGAAAAGAAATAAAAATATAAGGTCTTAGATTAATAGTCTAAGACTTTTTTATTAGTATGTAATCGCTTCTAATGAAAAAGATATTGACTAACAATAATTAAACGTTTATAAAAATGAGTAACTCATTTTTTATGCAAGACTTGGCATTTTAATTATTTTTTTATTATCATAAAGATATAAAAATTAGGTGATTTTATGAATAGAAAATTAATTTATGATGTAGCTGTAGTAGGTGGGGGAACATCTGGTGTTGCAGCTGCGATTGGCGCAAGTGATGCAGGCAAAAAAGTGCTTTTGATTGAAAGAAATCCCTATTTGGGAGGACAAGCTACTAATTGTAATGTTCCAGCTTTTTGTGGCTTTTGCACAAGCGGAGAAAAAGCTTATCAAGTAATTAAAGGTGTTGGTCAAGAAGCATTGGATAGAATGGCTAAGATAGGCTATTTTGTTGATTTTTACGTTACACCAAGCACCGGTAATAGAACCGTTCCTCATGATCCAGAAATTACAAAAATGATTTTTGAGGAAATGCTATTAGAACATAATATTGATTTTATCTTGCATTGTAGTTTAACTGATGTAAAAAGCAATGATGGGATTATTGAATCATTGATTTGCCAAGATGATGAAGGACAAATAGAAGTGATAGCTAAAAGCTATGTCGATGCTTCAGGCGAGGCTAATTTAGCTTATTTAGCAAAGGCACCAGTTGAATTCCATCATGAACAAAAGGGCTCTTTGATGTTTAGAATTGGCGGTATCAAAGACGAAGATATTCTTACTTCAACAAATATGGAGGATGCTATAAATAGGGCTATTGGCGATGGAGTAGTTGGCTTAACAGCTAAAAAAGGTTTCCCAGTAAGAGTTCCCCATACTAATGATTATTTGGTAAATATTATTGGCCTAGATTTTGAAAATCTTGATGCGAGAACACTTACCAAAAGTGAGATAGAGGGAAGAAAACAAGCTAGAACATACTTTGAGGTATTTAAAAAATATATTAAGGGTATGGAGGATACATATTTAGTTTCTACCGGCCCTAAAGTAGGGCTTAGAGAATCTAGAAGAATAATTGGTGAATACACCCTTTCTAAAGATGATGTAAAGACTTCAAGAAAATCAAGCGATACTATCGCAAGAGGTGGCTGGGGTGCTGAAATACATAAAGGAAGTGGAGAGGCTTCTTACATATTTGAAAGAAATGATAAGTATTTTGATATTCCACTTGGTACTTTAAAACCAAAAAACACTAAAAATCTATGGTGTGCAGGGCGTATTATCTCATCGGATTTAACCGCGTCAGCATCAATTAGAGTGATGGGGACAGGCTTTGGAACAGGTCAAGGTGCCGGTATTGCGGCTGCTTTGGCAATTGATGATAAAACGGATATAAAAGATGTTCAAAAAGAATTGAAAAGACAAGGTGCTTTAATTTAAGGGGGTTTATATGAACAAGAAAAAAATTATTTCACTAACTCTTGCAGCTTTGGTTCTTGCGCTATTTTATTTTTTACCAGATTCAAGCGCAAATAAAGGACTAAGTCATGAGGCTTTATTTGCAGTAGGCATTTTCTTTGCTTCACTCATCATGTGGATTGGTGTTTCCATTGACTGGCCAAGTTTAATTTCCATGTTTTTGATTGGACTACTTCCAACATATGGCTTCTCCAAGATGCTATCAGGTTCCTTTGGTAACTCTACAGTAGCTTTCTTAATGTTTACTTTTATGTTGGTATATCCTTTATCACAAACAAACTTTGTAAGAAGAGTAACAGTTGCTTTTATTACCAATAGAGTAGCTAAAAAAGGACCATGGCACTTTGTTTGTTTCTTATTTGCGGCTATTACACTAATTGGACTATTTATTTCACCATCTGTTCTATTTGTTGCCTTTTTGCCTTTCCTTGAAGATATCTATAAAGTATTAGATATTAAAAAGGGTGGGAAAACAGGAAATATGTTAATGATGGGAACAGCATTTTGTATTTCTTTATCATCAGGCATGACTCCTATTGGACATGTTTGGCCAACACTTGCTATGGGCTATTATGCAAGTGCCTTTAATAGTCCAATATCCGCTTTCCAATATATGGCCTTTGGTGTTCCAACAGGAATTTTACTTGTTATAGCTTTAATTCTAGTATTCAAATTTATCTATCGACCAGATGATATTAAAGATATCAATACTTCTAAAGCAGAAGCTTTAAAAGGTTCTTTCCCTAAGGCTGATTTAAGAGAAAAATTGATTATCGCTATCATGATTCTTGTAGTATTTTTATGGATTTCACCATCCTTGGTTAAAAACATCGTTCCAGAATACTATACATTAATCAATGGTATGACAACAGCTATGCCACCACTACTTGGTTGTATCTTAATGTTTATAATTTCAGTTGATGGCAAACCTTTATTAAACTTTAAAGAAGCTAGTACAAAAGGTGTTATGTGGGGTTCAGTATTAATGACTGCCGCTGCAACTATTGTTGGTGCCACTTTAACTAATGCCGATTTAGGTATTTCAGCATGGTTATCAACGGTAATGGAACCTGTCGCTAATCATTTATCAAGTGGATTATTAATATTGTTTTTTGTAACTTGGGCTATTATTGAAACAAACTTTTCAAGTAATATTGTAACTACAACTGTTGTCTCTTCGATTATGATTGCGGTATTATCGGCATTACCACAAGGGACAATATGTATTCCAGCTGCGGTTTGTCTTGTTGGTTTTGCAGCAGGTATATGTAATATGACACCAGCTGGTCAATCAACAATCAATACAGTTGCTATAGGCTCAGGCTGGACAGATTCTAAGTCAATGTTTATATGGGGAGCTGTGTTTGCCCTTCTTGCAATACTAGCTCTAACTTTTGTTGGCTATAATCTTGGCGCCATCGCTATGGCTAATTTAGTTTAAAAATTAAGCTCTTTTGTAGGATTTAACTACTACAAAGAGCTTTTTTATTTATAATGAATATATACAAATTAAGGGGAGGGACTAAATAATGTTTTGTAGTAAATGTGGTGCTAAAGTAAATGATGACGCAAAATTTTGTAATGTTTGTGGTAATCCATTAGCTCAAGCACCAAAAAATGTGTCTTTAAGTCTTGAAGATACGATTGAAACTAAGACTGTAAGTAGTGACAAACAACCTGTAGAAGAAGCTAAGAAAGCTCAAGAAAAGGTGGAAACTGTTAAAGAAGAAGTAAAACAAACTATAAATAACAGTGTGCCCTTAAACAATGCACAGAACGTCAATGCTTATAACGCTTATAGGGCACCTAAAAAACCTGTAAATAAGAAATTAGTTGCTGAAATTGTTGGTGGGGTTATCGCTTTATGTATTGTGATTGCTTTAGCTTTTAATAGCTTAAGAACAATCAATTTAAATAAGTATTATGGTTTGGAAGTTACTGGCTATAATGGCTATGGCCAAATATCATATAACAGTGAAGTGTACGATAAAATTTATACCGATTATGGCGATAAGCTAGAATTTGATCAAGAAGCGTATCTAAAAAGATTAAGATCAGAATTTAAAGCGTTGATGACAAAAACTAATGTGCCTGCGCTATTCTTGGGATATGATAGTAACGGTTATACAACTGATGAACTTGTTGATTATATGGCTAGAGATTATGCTCAAGAATATTTTAGCTATTATGATGATACTGTAGATATGATTTATGCTACAGCTTATACACAAACCACTTTAAAAGATGAAACTAAGGATTCTAGACATCTAAGTAATGGCGATCAAATTGTGATTGAATGGTATGACATTAATGATGAACTTAAGGAAATAAAGGGTTTGAAAAATGAGGGTGATGAAAACTTTGATGGTTCTCATATTAAATACGTCAACCTTAAATTGATTGAAAAACTTATCGAATATGGAGAATGGACAGGAACAATTACTAGTGATCAAGCAATTAATTATGTATATGAATTTGTAAAAAATACTGATCCTAGTAAATACTTTAATTATAAATTTAAATACTCAACTAAAACTTATACGGTAAAAGACTTAACCGAGGCTCCTAGTGTTGATATCTTTAAAGAACTAGATATAACTTATAGTGGTATCGCTCCAAATGGAAGTGCTAAGATTACTTTTAAAGGTGAAGAGGTAAGTGGCGTTGATGGTATTACTTTTAATGTTTCCAACGACCATTCAATGTATGAAGGGTTAGATGTTGGGGATGTTATTACGGCAAGTTTAAGCTATGATGATCCTTCTATTTATATAAGTAAATATGGTGGTATTCCTTCTATTAGTTCTAAGGAATTTACAGTAGATGCTTTGGATTCCTTGCTTAGCAAATCTTCTCAATTGACTGAGGATGCTTTAAATGAAATGAAGGGTAAGGCTGATGGTTCATTCCGTTATATCTTTGATGATGCTAATCAAACTGGTAACTCTTTAGAAGGCTTTGAATATAAGGGCTTATACATTCTATCTAAAAAGAATTCGTATTATAGTACAGTAAGAGCTGACAATAAGTATTATTATGACATTGATGATAAAGTTATTTTGGTTTATGAAGTGAAGGTAAGAAATTATGGAGGATCGTATGATCAAGTTAATACGATCTATTGGTGCGCTTCATTTGATAATCTATTAGTGAAAGCAGATGGCACAGTAGAATATGATTTAGATGCATATCATACACCTAATAATCAAATTAATATTACTGGTGATAATCAAAATTGGTTCTATAATGCTTATAATTCACTAGATGATTTATACAACAATCAAGTTGCCTATAATACTAGTGATTACAACGTAGAAGAAAACATGCAATAAGATTGTTTTAAAAAATTTAAAAGTTTATAATACTTAAGAAGACAAAAAGGAGGATCGAACATGCCAGTTAAAGTTGATGTAGATACTTGTGTTGGATGTGGTGCTTGCACTGAAGTTTGCCCTACAGGTTCATTAAGTATTGATGATCAAGGCAAATGCACAGTTAGTGAAGATACTTGTGTAGATTGTGGCGCTTGTTGCGGAACTTGCCCTACAGGTGCAATTTCACAATAATTGATCTAAGAAAGAGCCAAGTTATAATACTTGGTTTTTTTATGCCTTTTTTATAGAATAATAGTTATGAGAAAAGATTACATTCTTCCTGATATTAAGGAAGCTAGAAGAAGAAATAACACAGAAAAGATTGAAAGATTATCTTTTGACATTGATGAACAATTTAAAAATATTGGCATAAATAAGAAATATCTTATTAAGACACATGGTTGTCAAGCTAACTTTAGAGATTCAGAGACTATAGCTGGTCTTTTGGATAATTTAGGTTATGTGCCATGTCAAAAAGAAGAAGATGCAGATATCATCTTGATTAACACTTGCGCTGTAAGAGAAGGTGCTGAAGATAAAGTATTTGGTGAAGTAGGTGCTTTAAAAAGATTAAAAAAAGATAATCCATCTTTATTAATTGGTATTTGTGGTTGTATGACCCAAGAAGAGAAGACGGTTACCACTTTACTTGATAAGTATCATCAAGTTGATATTATTTTTGGTACGCATAATATTACTTCACTTCCTAAAATGATTTATGATATTTATCAAAGTAAAAAGAAAAGGGCGGTTGAAGTTTTCTCTAAACAAGGCGAAGTAATTGAGAATGTACCAGTTACCCGTATGTCAAGCCATAAAGCTTATGTAAACATAATGTATGGCTGCGATAAGTTTTGTACTTATTGCATAGTTCCTTATACTAGAGGCAAAGAAAGAAGCCGCTTGTTAGAAGATGTAGTAAAGGAAGTACAAGATTTAAAAGATAGTGGCTATAAAGAGGTATGTCTTTTAGGACAAAATGTTAATGCCTATGGTAAGGATTTAAAACTAGGCTATGGCTTTGGCGATTTATTAGATAAAGTAGCTAAAACAGGTATTAATAGAGTTAGATTTATGACATCACATCCTTGGGATTTTAATGATAACATGATTGATGCGATTGCTGATAACCCTAATATCTGTCCATACATTCACTTGCCAGTACAAAGCGGTAGTGACAACATTTTAAAGAAAATGAATCGTCGTTATACTATTGAAGAATATAAGGCTTTATTTGACAAGCTAAATAGTAAATTAAAAAATTTCGCTTTCACTACCGATATTATTGTCGGTTTCCCTAATGAAAGTGATGAGGACTTTAAGGGAACTTTGGATATTGTGGATTATTGCAAGTATGATAATGCTTATACTTTTATTTATTCAAAAAGAAGCGGTACACCTGCTGCCAATATGGATGATGCTACACCAAGAGACGTGAAAGAGGCTAGACTTCAAGAGTTAAACAAGAAGGTAGCTTATTATGCTAATTTGAAAAATCAAGCTTTTAAAGACCAAATAGTTGAGGTTTTAGTTGATGGCAAATCAAAGAAAAATGATGAAATATATTCTGGTTATACACTTCAAAATAAGCTAGTTAATTTTAAGGGTGAGGGTATCCAAATAGGTGATTTAGTTAAAGTGAAAATTACGGAATGCATGAGCTTTTCATTAAATGGAGAGCTTGTGGGCAAAGTAGTTGAATAATCTAATTATTTCGATTAACATACAAGTACATGGAGGAAAATATATGAAATTTGTATGTAAGGTTTGTGGTTACATTTATGAAGGAGATAAAGCTCCTGAAGAATGTCCAGTATGTCATGCTAAGTCAAACATGTTTGAGGAAGTAAAAGGTGAAATGAAATTGGCTGCTGAACATAAGTTTGGTGTTTATGCAGAAACAGTTGAAAACAATCCTGATATTTCTGCAGAAGATAAGAAGTATATTTACGATCAATTAAAGGCTAACTTCAATGGCGAATGTTCAGAAGTTGGTATGTATCTATGTATGGCAAGAATTGCTCATAGAGAAGGCTATCCTGAAGTTGGTTTATATTGGGAAAAGGCCGCTTACGAGGAAGCTGAGCATGCCGCTAAGTTTGCTGAACTATTAGGTAGTGAGCTTGAACCAAATATGACAGCTTCTACTGCTAAAAACTTAAAGTGGCGTGTAGATTGCGAATATGGTGCTACAGCTGGTAAAGTAGAACTTGCAACATGTGCTAAGAAAAATGGTTTAGATGCAATTCATGATACTGTTCATGAGATGGCTAGAGATGAAGCAAGACATGGAAAAGCGCTAGAAGGCTTATATAATCGCTATTTTAAAAAGTAAGCCCTATCAAAAAGAGAATTAAAATAAAAAACCTTCTATAACAAGGTTTTTTATTTTATAATTTATTAAGTAAAAGTTTATGGAGGAATTATAATGGAAAAAGTTCGCTTAATGGCATTAGGTGGTTTAGACGAAGATGGCAAGAATATGTATTGTATCGAGATTAACGATGATATTTTTGTTGTAGATGCTGGCCTTAAATATCCCGATAATCAACAATTAGGCGTCGAATACATTATTCCTGATTATAGTTATCTAATTGAAAACAAAGATAGAGTTAAAGCTATTTTTATTACACACGGCCACGATGATGTAATGAAGGCTTTAGGTCATATTTTAAAAGAATGTGATTTTGAAGTATATGCGACTGCTTTAACAGCCAAAATCATAGAAGAAGATTTACCTAAAAATTCTAAAAAGAGAATAAATATCATTAGAAGAGATGGAACAATAAAAATTGCTGGTCATGTAATACACTTTTTCCCAGTTATGATGTCTATCGCTGATGGCATTGGTCTAATATTTGAGACACAACAAGGTTCTATTGTTTATACAAGTGAATTTATTGTTGATTATGATATGACATATGAAGCTTTTTCAATGGATATGGATATCTTGACTAAATTAAGTAATCAAAATGTTTTGTGTTTGATGTGTGAGTCTGTGGGCTCAAAAAGAGAAGGCTATACAGCACCAAAACATCGTATTACAGATTTAATTGAAACCTATATTGAAAATCTTGATAATCGTTTAATAATAACTTTATATAAACAAAACTTATATCGCATTATCGAGGTTTTAGAATTAGCTAAAAAATATAAGAAAAAGGTCTATTTCTATGATGAGGATCATTTGAAATTATTGAAGAATGTTGAAGAACTTGGCTATTATAAGATTCCAAGTAATACAATTGTTTCTAGCAAAGAATTCAATAATGATTTAAAAGATGTTATTTGTATAGTATCTGGTTCTGGTAAACAAGTATTTAAATTGTTAAATAATATTGCCATTGGCGAAGATAGAAAATTAACTTTGCAAAAAGATGATTTAGTAATTATCGCTTCTCCTGTTGTACCAGGTACAGAAAAAGAAGCTGCCACAATGGAAGATGATTTATATCGTGCTGATGTAAAGATTGTTAAACTTCATCGTAAAGATTTATTAAGTATGCACGCATCTAAAGAGGATTTAAAGATGATGTTGTATCTTGTTAAACCAAAATACTATTTACCAGTAAAGGGCCAATATTATGATTTGATAAATAATGCAGACATTGCGGTTGATATGGGCTATACGCCAGATCGTATTATCATTTTAGATAATGGTCAATTTGCTTCATTTGAAAATCATAAGCTTGTTTCAACTAGAGACTTTATTGAGTTAAATGAGATATTAATCGATGGTTCTGATAAGGCGGATGTATCAGGCATGGTATTAAAAGATAGAGAAACTTTATCTACTGATGGTGCTATTGTCTGTGGTATTGTTTTAGACTTTAAGACAAAGGAGTTAATTGGTGGACCAGATATTCAAAGTAGAGGTGTAATCTATTTAAAGGATGCTGAAAACTTATTAAATGAGATTGGCAACATCTTATGTGATACTGTGGCTAAGGCGGTTAAGGAAAATCGCTATGACAATATGAAAGTGAGAATGGAAGCTAAAGAGAGGATTTCGGCCTATGTTGGTAAAAACACTGGCAAACATCCAATGATCTTACCTGCTATTATTGAAGTTAATGGAGGAAAGTAATGGCAAGAAAAAAGAAAGCGGAAGTAATTGAAGAATCCTTTGACTACAAAAGCCTTATTGCTTTTGTAGTTATTGGGTTATTAATATATTTTTCAATATTTGAGTATGGAGTTGTTGGTACCTTTATCAACAATCTTTTTACTTTTTTATGTGGCCCATACTATATCTGGGTTTTAATTACTTTATTTATTTGTTTTTTTATTAATGTCTTTTTAAAGAAAAGATATAGTTTTAATTATTGGTTTTATATCGGTCTAATAATATTAAATGCGGCTATATTGTTACTTGGCGCCTATTTAATTGAAAAGGGGCAAGAAACTATTACAACACAGTTATTTACCGATATCTTTTCTAATATCAAAAACATGGCAAAAAACGATGTTGATTATGGTGGTGGATTAATTGGTGTTTCCTTGTTATATATAACGGCTAAGGCCTTTGAATTAAAAGGAACATTTATCATCATTATCGTTTTATTTACCTTGTCTTTAATTTTAATTGTTCCTTTGGGTGTATATAAAACTTTCTTTTCAGGTGTAAAGGATACGGGTGCTAAATTAAAAGAAAAGCATAGTGCTTTTATGAGTGAAAGAAAAGCTGACAAGGAAAGAAAACTTGAGGAAAGAAGAATACAAATAGAAGAAGAAAATCAAAAAAGAACACAGCTTGAAAATGATATGAAGGCTTACTTTTCAGGACAAATTAGTGCGGATACTATTTCTATTCCAACAAATGAACAAAATATTGAGAAAGTTCCAAATACTAGCGCTTTTTCAATGGAGTACTTTCTTAAGGACGACTTAAGCCAAGATAAAAAACAAGAGGATAATGCTAACAAAGATATTTCTGTTAAAAAGCCAGAAACAATCGAAGAACCGCTTAAACATGAACAGTTAAAACTTGCTGAAGAAACCTCTTGCAAGAATCCTGTAGTAAGTGTTAAAAATACTAAAACATATCGTTTGCCACCTAGTAATATACTTTCAAATGATAGTGGTAAACCAAGTAATCAAAATAAGGCTTCGGCTGATGTAAAGGGCAAGGAACTTATTAAGATATTGCATAATTTTGGCATAGAAGCTAGTCTTGTGAATACTTTTATTGGACCAAGTGTAACCAAGTTTGAAATAAAACCTAGCGAGGATGTTAAAGTTAATCGTATTAATGGTATTGCTGATAACATCAAAATGGGCTTAAAGGCTAAAACAATTAGAATTGAAGCACCAATTCCTGGAAAGGATGTAGTTGGTGTGGAAATTCCTAATGTGGAAACAGTCATGGTGAGAATGTCTGAGCTAATGCGCAACGTTCCAAGCAAATATAATAATAGTAAACTAATGTTTGCCTTAGGTAAGAACTTATTAGGTGAACCTGTATATTGTGAATTAAATAAAATGCCTCATTTACTAGTAGCTGGTGCAACTGGATCTGGTAAATCGGTATGTATGAATACAATTATTACTTCTTTTTTGCTTAGAGCTAATCCAAATGATGTAAAGATTGTCTTAGTTGACCCTAAGAAGGTGGAATTTACACCATACCATGATATTCCCCACTTGTTATGGCCTGTTATAACCGACTCTAATATGGCTAGTATGATGCTTAAAAAGATGGTAGTTATTATGGAAGAAAGATATGAAACCTTTGCGGAATGTGCGGTTCGTAATATTGCTGATTACAATGAGTATGTACTATCACATAACAAAGAGCTAAAACAAGATGAACAACCATTAGAAAAAATGCCATATATCGCTATTATTATTGACGAATTAGCTGATTTGATGATGGTTGCTAAAAAAGATGTAGAAGCTTCTATTCAAAGATTAACGCAATTATCTAGAGCTTGTGGTATGCATTTAATTGTTGCAACTCAACGTCCAAGTACCGATGTTATTACAGGTTTAATTAAGTCGAATATTCCATCACGTATTTCTTTTGCTGTATCTAGTTCGATTGATTCGCGTACAATTTTAGATCAAACAGGAGCTGAAAAATTGCTTGGCTATGGTGATATGTTATATTTCCCAAGTGGCGAAAGTGCACCAATAAGAGTACAAGGCTGTTTTGTAAAAGATGAAGAAATTAAAAAGATAACTGATTATTGCAAGAAACAAGCTATTCCTGATTATGATGATACTTATTTTGAACTTAAAAGGCTTAAAGAAGGTGACGATTCTTTTGAATTTAAGGCTGATGGTAAAAAGGATAGAGATTCTTTGTATGATGAAGCTGTTGAATTTGTAAGAGAAAGCCAAAAAGCTTCTACCTCTTTATTACAAAGAAGGTTTGGCATTGGCTATAATCGTGCAGCTAGAATCATTGACCAACTTGAAGATAATAATATTATTGGACCAGCTAATGGTTCTAAACCTAGAGAAGTGTTTGTGAAAAGGGATGATGGCGATGCAGGAAATAATTAGAGATTTAAATATCAATTACATCAAAACAAAAAAATATAAAACTACTAAACTAATTTTCTATTATTCAAATAGCTATTCTTTTAAAGAAAGATTAGCTCTTTCTTTATTAAGAGGTTTTATTGGAAGATATAGTCAAAAATATCCTACAAAAAATCAAATGAATGCTATAAAAGATAATTTATATGGTGTTTCTATGAAGTCTTCTTTTGGCTTATATAATGAACTTTTATCATATAAAGTGAGCTTTTCTTTTATTAATCCTAAATTTTTAAAAGATGTTACGATAAGTGATTATTTAAATTTTTTTGACGAATGTTTAAATAATCTGTTCTTTTCAAATGAATTGCTCGAAGAATATAAAAGAGATATAAAACGCAGAATATTGCATAGTTTAGATAAACCTGATAATTATGGACGAAATAGAGTAACACAAATTATTGCTGAAAAAGATGAACAGTCAGCTATATTTGATAGAGATATAGGAAACTTTTTTGATGATATCACTTTACAAGATGTTAAAGATACTTATTATAAGGTGATTAATGATTATAATCTTGATATTTATTTATATGGCGATTTTGATGATGAAATGCTTGTCTATTTAAATAAATATAAAAAAGATAATAATGTTAAACTTGTTAAAAATCGCTTAATGGAATTAGAAGAAATGCCAGAAATTATTGAAGATAAAAATGTTTCTCAATCTTATTTATATAGTGTATATACAACTAAACAAAATATTCATTCTAAAACAAAGGCTTCTAATGTAATGGCAACTTGTCTTTTAGGTAATGCGCCAACATCATTATTGTTTGCTACAGTAAGAGAGAAAATGTCACTATGTTATAGTATTGGCATTGAATCGCTTCCAAATGATGGTTTGGCAATAATTAGGACAGCGATTGATAAAGATAATAAAGATAAAGTATTGCAACAAATTGATGTTCAAATTAAACGCATTATTGAAAAAGATTATGATTTAGATAATATTGATGTGATTAAAAATGCCCTATTAGCAAGCATTAAAGAAACCGAAGATGATTTAACAGCTTATTTTTCATTGGATTATGGAAAACATATTAATGGCAATACAGACACACTAGAAGAATACTCTAACAATATTAAAAAAGTTAGTGCTGATGATATAAGTGAATGTTTAAAACAATACAAACATGTTTTTACATATATGTTAAGAGGTACAAAAGATGCGTAAGGTCTATGATGAATATTTTGATGAAACATATTATGAAGATACTTTAGATAATGGACTTAAAGTAATAATTATTCATAAAGATAGCTTTTTAACAACGTCTTGCGCCTTTGGAACTAGATTTGGTGCCTTAGATATTAAACAAAAGTATGATGGTAAAGAATATAATTTTAATCCAGGTGTTGCTCATTTTTTAGAACATAAGCTGTTTGAGTGTGAAGAAAAAGATATCTTTGCAGCCTTTTCTAATTTGGGCTGTAATGTTAATGCATTTACTTCTTATAACTATACTGTTTATTATTTTGATACTACAAATAATGAGATAAAAGAACCACTTAATTTATTGCTGAACTTTGTCCAAGATTTAGCTGTAACTGAAGAAAATGTTGAAAAAGAAAAAGGTATCATAAATCAAGAACTTGCTATGTATAACCAAAGAGCCGAGTCTAAAATGTTAAATGAAACATATGCTTCTTTATATGATAAGTTTCCTTTAAAGTATGATGTAGGTGGAGATTTTGATAGTGTAAACAAGATTACTAAAGATGAATTAGAACTATGCTATAAACTAAATTATCACCCTAATAATATGATTTTATGTATTACTAGTTCAATTGATCCCAAACTGCTTTTTGATATTGTGAAAGAAAACCAAAATAGTAAAACCTTCGCTGAAAATAAAAAAGTGGAAACTATTTTTGATGATGAAAAAGATGAAGTTGTAAGAGAATATTTTGGTTTTGATATGGATGTAGCTAAGCCAAGAGATGCTTACGCTATTAAGTTAAAACCGAATTTTAAAGATGAAAGAGATGTTTATTTTAAAGAAAAATGTATGGACTTATATCTTAATTCTATCTTTTCAGCTAAAAATCCTAATTATCAAAGCTGGTTAGATAAAAAAATTATTAATACTTCTTTTGAGGTAATTGTGGATTTTTCAATGAGTTATGCACATATTATTTTCTTTTGTGAAGACATGAAAACGGATATAAAAAAGTTTGTACAAGAAGCCTTAAAAGATAATGTTCTTAACGATGAAATCATTAGAGAAACACAACGCGCAAGCATTGGATCATCCTTTAAAACCCTAGATAATATCGCTGATTTGAACATTGGTTATCTTTGTGATCGTTTAACAGGGCATGATTTTTTTGAGGAATATAAGATTGCGTTAAACATAAAATATGATGATGTAATTAAAGTTTTTAATTCTTTTGACTTAAAAAATGAGGCACTTATCCACATTAACGAGTGTGGAAAATGAGAAAAAAATAAGCTAAAACTTGGGAATTTTTTCTTGCAAAACAATGCTACCTTATAGTTGTAAGTAACTAGAAAGGAGGAAAAATGAACGAGTTTAAATTTTACGGTAGAGCTAAAGAGAAGCCAGAACTTATCGAAACCGAAAAAGGTTATAAGTATTGTAACTTGATAATTTCAGTTGAACGTGCTTATAAGGGTGCTGATACTTTAAGCTATGATGAATTTAAAGTTACATTGTTCAAAAATGTTGCAAGTGAGGCCTGTGAAAAAATAAAGAAAGGAAATTGCTTAATAGTTAAGGGCCGTCTTCAACAAAACAACTTCGATAAAGATTCAGGCGAGATAGTGTATCGTCCTGAGCTTGTTGGAGAAAAAATCTATTATACTGATTAGTCAATAGCCCCACAAAACTTATAAAAGCACTTGTTTGTGGCAAGTGCTTTTATACAATTTAATCGATATTGCTATATAATTAAGTAAAGGAAGTACTTATGTATCATATCGAAGATTTGAAAAAGTTTGTCCGTTGCCCAAGGTTGTATTTTTTAGCTAATAAACAAGCTTCTTTCAACCACTATTTAAGAAGTGATGAATCGCTTAATGATTTACTTATAAGACATCTTAAAATAGATAACTATTATAAGGGTGTTGTAAATGATATAAATGATCGTTTTTTTAAAGAAAAAGATAATTATGAATGGTTTTTAAAAACACGATTTGAAGATTATGAATTAAGAATTAAAATCCCTTTGATGCATAAAACAAAAAAGGGGTATGATATCTATTTTGTTTATAATGGAACTTCTATTAAAGAACTTGATCCTTTTTATTATAGGGTTAATCTAGAGGTGCTTGATAATGTTGGCGTAAATGTAAATAACGTTTATATAGCTTATATTAATGGTGAATATGTTTTTGATGAAATACTTGATGTAGATAGTTTGTTTATTATAGCTGATAAAAAAAATGGTGTTAAACTATTAGATTATTTTAATGAACAAATCATAGATTATAAATATTTAATCGATAGAATTAAGGCTACAAACTTAGATTCTTATTCGCCAATTAAAACAAGAGCGTGTCATTTAAAAAATAAATGCGATTTCTATGATCAATGTTTTAAGGATGAAAAAGATTTACCGGTTGATAGTATTTTGACTCTTGTTTCTAGTGCAAATAAGGACAAAATGTACAGAAGCGGTATAAAAAGACTAAAGGACGTGGATTTAAGCTTATTAGAAGGTAATAGAGTACAATATGCTCAAATTATGGCTAGTAAAAATAATGGTCTATATGTAAGTAAGTATGCCTTAAAGAATTACTTAGATGGACTAAAACAAAGGCCCATTACATTTTTGGATTTTGAGTGGGATACATATTTAATTCCTCAATACAACAAGATGAAACCATTAAAAGTATTGCCGTTTGAATATGCTATCTATGTACTAGATGAAGAAGGTGAACTAAAACATTATACTTTTTTGGGAAAAGGAGATTGTAGAAGAGAGTTTGCTTTGGGACTGCTTAAATACATACCTAAAAGTGGACCCATTGTTGCCTATAATGCCTATGGAGCAGAATGTTATCGTATAAAAGAATTGGCTGAATATTTTCCTGAATATAGTAATGAATTGAATAAAATAAATAGTCGCTTTAAAGACCTTGCAACACCGTTTTTAGAAGGACTTATTTATGATACTAGAATGAAGGGAAATTATTCTTTAAAAAGTATTGTTGATGCTATCTCAAACTATAGCTATAAAGATTTAGAAATTAACAATGGCATGAATGCTGTTTATAATTGGCGTGATATTGATAAAGATAGCGATGATATTGATAAAGAAAAAATAATCAATGAGTTAATCGAGTACTGCAGTCTTGATGCTTATGGACTATATATTGTCTATAAATGGTTATGTGAACAAATATTGTAAGAGGAGGAGAAAATTATGAAATTTGTTATTTATGGTGAAAATGTTACGATTACTGAAGAGATGCGCTTGCATATTGAAGAAAGATTATCGTTTTTGAACAAGTATTTTGCAGTAAGTGATGATACTACTGCTAGAGTTACAGTTAAAGTGTATAATTCATCTTTAAAAATTGAAGTAACTATTCCAACTAAAGTTGGCTTATGCCGTGCTGAAGTTGTTCATGATGACTTTAAGACAGGTGTTGATTTGGCGATTGACAAGATTGAAGATCAAATTAGAAGACAAAAGTCTCGTTTATCAAGAAGACACAAAGAATCTTTATCAGTAAGTTTTTATGAAGAAGATAATGGCGAAGTTGAAACGCCAGTTAAGACAAAGAATATTTATATTGATGAAATGTCTTTGGATGAAGCAATTTTACAAATGGAAATGCTTTCTCACACTTTCTTTATTTACAAAGATATTGATAGTGCGAAAGTGGCTGTTGTTTATAAACGTAACGATGGCCAATATGGCTTAATTGAAGTCTGCCAATGAGCGGGGGTGATTCACTAAAGGATTTTAAAAATCCTAAGCTTATAGTTGATAATTTATCAAAGGTATACATTGAAAATAAGCTTAAAAGCCAACAAAATTATCCAGGACCTTATAAAAAATATGATAACGATAGGGAGTATAGCGAAAAACTAATAAACAAATTTGAAAGAGAGGTCGATAATTTAAAAGATAACGATCGCTTAATTATTTACAATGAAGTTTTACTAGGCAAAAAGGGTGATTGGTATCTAGAAATCATGTCACAATCTACTTATTATCGTTACCGTCGTGGTGCATATTTAAATTTCATTAGTTGTTTACAGCGTTAAAATAATGTAAAATTTTTAATGGTGTAGGAGGATAAAGAATGATTAAAGGTATTGCCGCTAGTAGCGGTGTTGCGATAGGCAAAATATACAAATTAGAATCACCAGTTATTGAAGTAAATAATGACGTAAAAGGAAGCAAAGAAGAAGAATTAGCTCGTTTTGAAAAGGCTTTAAGCAAAACTGTTGAAGATATTAACAAAGTAAAAGAAAAAGCTAGTGCTAATTTATCAAGCGAAGAATTAGCTATCTTTGATGCTCACTTAATGATGGCTCAAGATCCTGAATATGCAGACCAAATCAAGGCTATGATTAATGAAGGAAATAGTGCTGACTTTGCGTGCAAGAGTGTATCTGATTCAATGGTTTCAATGTTTGAATCATTAGATGATCCTTATTTTAAAGAAAGAGCAGCTGATATTAAAGATGTTTCTTATCGTTTATTATGCAATTGTTTAGGACTTCTTATTCCTGATTTAACAACAATTGAAGAAGAGGTTATTATTGTAGCTGAAGACTTAACACCTTCTGATACGGCAAGTTTAAATAAGAAATATACATTAGGGTTCTGTACAAATATTGGTGGTAGAACAAGCCATTCAGCAATTATGGCTAGATCTTTAGAAATACCAGCTATTGTAGGTACTGGTAATATCATGTCTAGTTGCAAAAATGGTGATACCTTAATTCTTGATGCGATTGATGGTATCGCAATTGTTAATCCAAACGAAGAAGAAATAGTTACTTACAAAGAAAAACAAGCTAAGTTCTTAGAAGAAAAGAAGGCTCTTGAAGTGCTAGTTAACCAAAAGAGTATTTCAACAGATGGTCATCAGGTAGAACTTGCTGGTAATATCGGTGGACCAAAAGATGTTGAAGCTGTTGTTAAAAATGGCGGAGAAGGCGTTGGTTTATTTAGAACAGAATTCCTTTATATGAATTCAGAAAATGATTTCCCTAGCGAAGAAGAACAATTTGAGGCATATAAGGCTGTTCTTGAGGGAATGAATGGTAAGAAGGTTGTTGTTAGAACACTAGATATTGGTGGTGATAAGAAGCTTAATTATTTCACTTTCCCTGAAGAAATGAACCCATTCTTAGGCTATCGTGCAATTAGATTTTGCCTTGATAGAACTGATGTCTTTAGAACACAACTTCGTGCTTTAATTAGAGCGTCAGTATATGGCAGACTATGCATCATGTTCCCAATGATTGCAACTGTTAAAGAATTCTTGGATGCTAAGGCTATCTTCCTTGAAGAAAAAGATAAATTAATAAGCGAAGGTGTAAAGGTGGCTGATAATATCGAAGTAGGTATGATGGTTGAAATCCCTGCAAGTGCAATTCTAGCTGATGAATTTGCTAAACATGCTGATTTCTTCTCAATTGGCACAAATGACTTAATTCAATATTCAATGGCTGCTGATAGAATGAGTGAAAAAGTATCATACTTATATCAACCACTTAATCCATCTATTTTAAGACTTGTTAAGATGACGATTGATGGCGCACATTCACAAGGAAAGTGGGTAGGAATGTGTGGTGAAATGGCAGGAGATCAAAACGCCGCTCCATTACTACTTGGCTTAGGATTAGATGAATTCTCAATGTCAGCAACTTCAATTTTAAGAGCTAGAAAGATTATCAATGGTCTATCTAAAGCTAAAATGGAAGAATTAGCTAATATCGCATTGCATATGCAAACTGAACAAGAAGTCTTAGACTTACTTAAAAACAATTTAAACAAATAGTATAATAGGGGATGGAAACATCTCCTATTATTATGAAAAAAGTATTATTTATATCAAGTGGCGGTGGACACTTAGAAGAACTATTAGCTTTAAAACCTTTATTTAATGAAGTGGATTATACTTTAGTTACTGAAAAAACACCATCAACTTTATTTCTTAAAGAAAAATATAAGAATGTTAAATATTTAGTATATGGTACCCAAGATCATTTATTGGCCTACTTATTTATTTTTCCTTTTAATATTCTTTTATCTTTTTTTATGTTTATTAAAATTCGACCTGATTATGTAATTAGCACAGGAACTCACACAGCGGTGCCAATGTGCAAAATTGCTCATATGTTTAAAAAGAAAGTTATTTGGATTGAAACAATGGCCAATATAACTACCGGCACTAAAGCTGGTAAAATGATTTATCCTATTGCGGATAAATTTATAGTTCAATGGATAGAACTTTTAAAAGTTTATCCAAATGCTGAGTATTGGGGGTCAATATTTTAATGATTTTTGTAACTTTGGGTACGCAAGATAAGCCCTTTAAACGCTTACTAGATTATTTAGAAAATAGTAATATAAACGATGAAATTATTGTACAAAATGGTTTTACTGAATATAAGTCTAATAAGCTTAAATTATATAAATATTTAGATAAAGATGATTTTGATGCTTATTTAAAGAAAGCTGACTATGTAATATGTCATGGTGGTGTAGGTACAATTATCAATTGTCTAAAGGATGATAAAAAAGTATTAGCTGTGCCTAGACTTTCAAAATATGGTGAACATCAAAATGACCATCAATTACAAATTGTAAACGCCTATTTTCAAAAAGGATACATTTTGGTTATGAATGATGGTGATGATTTTAATGATAAAATGAGCGAATTAAAAGAATTTGTACCAAAAAAGTTTGTTTCTAATAACGAAATATTTGTCAATAATTTAAAAAAATATATAATGTTGTAGGTGAGGTAAAAAATTAATGGGAAGAGCACATGAAGTAAGAGCTGCAGCAATGGCTAAAACAGCTGCAATTAAATCAAAGATTTATTCTAGATATGGCAAGGAAATTTATATTGCCGCAAAGAGTGGTGTTCCTGATCCAGAAATGAACTTAACTTTAAGAAGTAAGATTAAGGAAGCTAAAGCTAATCAGGTTCCTGCTGATGTAATTAAAAGAGCAATTGAAAAGGCTAAGGGTGGTTCCAACGAATCTTACGATTCATTAAGATATGAAGGTATTGGACCTGGTGGTGCAACAATTATTATTGATTGTCTAACTGATAATTCAAATAGAACAGTTGCTGCAATGAACCAATGTTTCAATAAATCACATTGTAAGTTAGGTGTAAAGGGTTCAGTATCATTCAATTATGATAATCTAGGCGTTTTATCATTCAATTATGATGATGAAGATAAGATGCTAGAAACACTTATTGAAGCTGATGTTGATGTAAACGACATTGAAGTTGAAGATGGTATTATGACTGTTTATACAGCTCCATCTGATTTACATAAGGCACAAGAAGCAATCGATGCTTTAATTCCTGATTGTGAATACTCAGTATGCGCAATTAAGATGCTTCCTCAAGAGTATGTAAAAATAACTGATGAACATGATAAAGAAATGTGGAATCGTTTATTAAGCCTTCTTGATGAAGTAGAAGATGTTCAAGAAATTTTCCATAACGTAGAAGATTAAAAGCTGGATTAATCCAGCTTTTTGTTTGCCTTAAACAAATAAAAAAAGTTCCAAACGGAACTTAATTTAACTTAACCTAAGCTACTAACTGACTTAGCTAATCTAGCTTTTTGTCTAGCAACATAGTTCTTATGTTTTAAACCACTTGTTGCAGCCTTGTCTAGAAGTGAGTTAGCTTCGTTGTATGCCTTAACTGCTAGTTCTTTATCTTTTGCTTCAACAGCCTTTTCAACTTTCTTCATAGCTGTCTTTAATTGAGATTTTGCAGCTGAATTTAATTGATTCTTTTTAGCATTTGTAAGAGCTCTCTTCTTTTGTGACTTAATATTTGCCATAAACCCTCCTTATTCAATACGCTTACAAATTATACCAAAGTCATTAGGTAAATGCAATTTATGATATAATCTTTTTTATGAATGAAAGAATAGTTTTTATGGGAACGCCTAACTTTGCAGCTAATGTTTTAAGTGGGCTTTTAGAAAATAATTATAATGTTGTTGGGGTTGTAAGCCAAGCAGATAAAAAAGTAGGACGTAAACAAATATTAACACCCAGTCCAGTCAAGGAAGCGGCTTTAAAATATGGTTTGCCAGTATTTACACCTATTTGTATAAAAAATGATTATCAAAATATATTGGATTTAGATCCTGAACTAATTATTACATGTGCCTATGGACAATTTATTCCAAGCGCTTTAATTGATTATCCAAAATATAAAGCAATTAATACCCATGGTTCTTTGCTTCCTAAATATAGAGGTGGTGCACCAATTCAATATTCAATCATCAATGGTGAAACAAAGACAGGCATTTCTATTATCTATATGACTAAAAAAATGGATGCAGGAGATATTCTTTATACAAAAGAAATTGATATTGATATAAATGATACTAATACTATCTTATTTGATAAATTATCTGATCTAGCAAAAAAGTCGTTGTTAGAATTTCTTCCAACGTTTTTCAAAGGGGAGTTTAATCGTATACCTCAAAATGAAGATGAAGTAAGTTTTGCCTACAATCTTACAAAGCAAGATGAATATATTAATTTTAATGATGATGTATTAAAGGTATACAACCATATTCGTGGACTATTAGATAATCCAGGTGCTTATAGTATTCTAGGGGATAAAAAATATAAATTTATGGAAGTATCTTTTGCTTATTCAAATGATACTAGTCCTTGTGTATTTAAGGGGCTTGAAGAAAATTATTTAAGAATTGATTGCCAAAATGGTTTTATCAAAGTGTATAAAATTAGACCTGAGGGTAAGAATACTATGGATGCCAAGAGCTTTTATAATGGTAATGGTAAGAATTTAATTGGAGAAAAATTTTTAGAGAACTATGAATAAGAATATTAGAAACTTTTCAATAATTGCCCATATTGATCATGGCAAATCTACTTTAGCTGATAGAATACTAGAACTTACCAATACTTTATCTAAAAGAGAGATGGTAAATTCACAAATTCTTGATTCTTTAGATCTTGAACAAGAAAGAGGCATTACTATTAAGCTTAACGTTGTTCAAATAAAGTATCACGCTAAAGATGGCCAAGATTATATTTTTCATTTGATTGACACACCAGGACATGTTGACTTTTCTTATGAAGTATCGAGGTCTTTGGCAGCTTGCGATGGAGCGATTTTAGTAGTTGATGCCTCACAAGGTATAGAAGCACAAACTTTAGCTAATACTTATTTGGCTCTAGATAATGATTTGGAGATTCTTCCAGTTATCAACAAGATAGATTTGCCTAGTGCTGATATCGCTAGAACTAAAAAAGAAATTGAAGATGTCATTGGACTAGATTGCTCAGATATTCCTTGCATTAGCGCTAAAACAGGTTTAAATGTTGAGGATGTCTTGGAAGGTATTGTTAAAAAACTGCCATGTCCTAAAGGTGATATTAAAAATCCATTAAAGGCCTTAGTATTTGATTCATATTATGATTCATATAGGGGTGTAGTAGTCTTTGTGTGTATTAAAGAAGGACAAATTAAAGTTGGCGATCATATTCGTATGCTTCATTCAAACACTGAATATGAAGTAACTGAACTTGGTGTAAAAGTACCTAGTGAAGTAAAAAGAGATACTTTAAAAGCAGGCGAAGTAGGCTATATTTGTGCCTCTATTAAGTCAATTCAAGATGTCTTTATCGGTGATACAATTACCTTAGTTGATAATCCATGTGCCGAGCCTTTACCAGGTTATCGCAAGATGAATCCAATGGTATATTGCGGCATGTATCCAACTGATAATAGTAAGTATAATGACTTAAGAGATGCTTTAGAAAAACTTCAATTAAATGATTCATCATTAACTTTTGAAGCAGAATCTTCAAAGGCTCTAGGCTTTGGCTTTAGACTTGGCTTTTTAGGATTATTACATATGGAAGTAGTTCAAGAAAGATTAGAAAGAGAATACAATCTTTCCCTTATTGCTACGGCTCCATCTGTTGTTTATCGTGTTACTTTAACTGATGGCAGTATAGAATATATTGATAATCCAAGTATGATGCCTGATAATACAAGAATCGACTTTATTGAGGAACCATATGTAAAGGCTAGTATCATGGTTCCTAGTGATAATATAGGTCCTGTTATGGAATTATCACAATCAAAAAGAGGTATCTATAAAGATATGATCTATATTGATGATAATCGTAATCAATTGATATATGAGATGCCACTTTCTGAAATCATCTTTGAATATTTTGATAAATTAAAGTCTGTATCTAGAGGCTATGCATCTTTAGACTATGAATTAATTGGCTATCGTAAATCTGATTTGGTTAAAATGGATATCTTATTAAATGGCGAGATGGTGGATGCTTTATCAATCATTGTACATAGAGAATTCGCCTACAGTAGAGGACAAAAGATTACTTCCAAACTTAAGGAACTTCTTCCTAAACAACAATTTGAGATTCCAGTACAAGCGGCTATTGGCAATAAGATTATTGCTAGAACCAATATTAAATCACTTAGAAAAGATGTTTTGGCTAAGTGTTATGGTGGTGACATCTCTAGAAAGAAGAAACTATTAGAAAAACAAAAAGAAGGTAAGAAACGTATGAAGGCTGTAGGTAGTGTTGAAATACCACAAGAAGCTTTTATGGCTGTCCTTTCTTTGGATGATGATGATTAAACATTTATATATACACGTTCCTTTTTGTAATAATATTTGCGGTTATTGTGATTTTGCCCATACAATCAAAAATAAGGAACTAATAAAAGAATATCTAGATAGTTTAAAGGAAGATTTAAATAATCTTCCTTTTTCCAATTATGAAACAATTTATATTGGCGGAGGCACACCTAGTTGTCTAGACTATGATGATTTAAAGAAATTGTTAGAAATGCTTAAGCCATATTCTAATAAGATAAAGGAGTATACTATTGAAGTAAACCCTGATTCTATCGATTTAGAAAAGATTAAACTATTAAAAGAAAACAATGTTAATAGAGTATCAATTGGCGTACAAAGTAGTGATGATAACTTACTTAAAATGATGAATCGTAAACATAACTTTGAAAAGGTAAGAGATGTTGTTTCGCTTTTTAAGAAAGAAGGTTTAGACAATATTTCTGTTGATTTAATGTATTCATTGCCACAACAAACCATGGCTATTTTAGCCAAAACAATCAATGATATCTTAAGTCTTGATGTTAAACACATTTCCATTTATTCCTTAACCATTGAAGAAAACACAATGTTTAAAAGAAAGGGGTATTCAAGTTTAGATGAAGAAATAGAGGCTGATATGTATGAATATATTGAAGATATATTAAAGAAAAATAATTATATTCACTATGAGATATCAAGCTTTACAAAACAAGGCTATCAATCAAAACATAATCTAAGTTATTGGGCCTATAAAGACTTTATAGGACTAGGTCCTGGAGCAGCCAGCAAGGTAGGCAATAGAAGGTATACCTATACTAAAAATGTTAAAGATTATTTAAATAATAAGACTATTGTAGAGGATTTATTGTTAGATAAAGATGATTTAATGTTTGAGCATGTAATGATGTCTTTAAGGACTATTTATGGCCTTGATTTAATTGATTTTAAAGATAGATATCAAATAGACTTTATGGATAAATATAAGAAAGCGATTCAAAAAAATAGTCAACACCTTGTTTTGAAAGATAATCATTGTATATGTAAGGATTTAGAAATATTAAATACTATATTGGTAGATTTTTTGGATTAGAATAAAGAAGGAGGCAAAAATATGAATGAAGTAATTGAAAATATTAAATCCAGAAGAAGTGTTCGTAAATTTAAAAATGAAATGCCAAAAAGTGAAGATATAAAAGAAATTGTAAATGCTGGTTTATATGCGCCTAGTGGTATGAATAGACAAGCTACAATTACCTTAGCTATCACAAATAAAGAATTAAGAGATAAGCTTTCTAAGACTAATTGCAAAATTGGTGGTTGGAATGAAGGCTTTAATCCTTTCTATAATGCACCAGTAATATTGGTGGTGTTAGCTGATAAGAGTGTTCCTACTTCTATTTATGATGGTAGCTTAGTAATGGAAAATATGATGTTGGCGGCTAATTCATTAGGTCTTGGTTCTATTTGGATTCATCGTGCAAAAGAAGAATTTGAAATGGAAGAATTTGTGAAAGTACTAAAAGATTTAGGCATAGAAGGTGAATATGAGGGTATTGGCCATTTGGCTATTGGCTATGTTGATGGTGAAACACCTAAGGCTCATGAAATAAAGGAAAATAGAGTGTTCTATATTAAATAATTATGAAATTTTTAGGAAATATATTGTGGTTTATATTTGGAGGACTAATTAGTGGTCTCTCTTGGATTTTTGCAGGCATACTTTGGTGTATTACGATTGTAGGCATTCCAATTGGTCTACAGTGTTTTAAACTTGCTACACTATCTTTTTGGCCCTTTGGCAAGGAAGTGAGGTATGGTGGAGGAGCTATGAGTACTATTGCCAACATTTTTTGGCTATTAATTTCTGGTATCCCATTAGCTATAGAAAACCTTATTTTAGGGCTAGTATGTTGTATTACCATCATTGGTATTCCTTTTGGTAAGCAATTCTTTAAAATTGCTAAGTTAGCTTTAACACCATTTGGGGCAATAGTTTATTAATTTGTTTCGTTTTAAATAAGAAAAGCATGCTAAAATCTTTAGCGGAGATAATTAAGATTTATGAGTATTATTGATTATGCCTTAAGTGGCAATGGCAAAAACTTTTCTAATAAACTAACCAAAATAGCGAAAGAAAATGGCACTAGTAAAATAAAACTTTGGTTTAATTTTATTCATTGTTTCAATTTAATTGGTTGTGGATATAGTGATTATTTAAATTATAAGCTATATGCTCGTAGTAAAGATGAAATCTTAAAGTATGCGACAATCAAAACACAAGACAAGTTCTATGAGATTGTTAGTCCTAGTGCTTATAAAGAATTTTTTACGATTAAGTCAAACTTTTTAAATAATTTTAAGGAATACATTTATCGTGATAGCTTTTATATGGGAAATGAAGATGAACTTAAAACCTTTCTTGATAAAAATGAAAAATTTATGTATAAGCCAGTTGATGGTTTAGGTGGTAGAGGTGTTAAGAAAATCTTAAATAGTGATATTAAGGATATCGATAGCTTTTATAAAGAAGTAAGCGATAATAAGATTCTGTTAGAAGGTTATGTTAAGCAACATCATTTAGTTAATGAATATGCGCCTAATAGTGTCAATACAATTAGAATCATGACCTTTAATTATAAAGAACATAGCGAAATACTATGTGCAATGATGCGCTTTGGTAACGGCATAAATGATGTCGATAACTTCCACCAAGGAGGTATGGCTGCCTTGGTTGATATAAAAACTGGTAAATTGATGGGCAAGGCCTATGACAAGGATAATAATGAGTATGAATATCATCCTTACTCTAAGTTAAAGTTTGCTGGCTTTGAAATACCAAATTGGGAAATAATTAGGCAAACATGTCTAGAAGCTTCAAAAGTATCTGATAAGATTCATGTGGTTGGTTGGGATGTAGCAGTAACCCAAGATGGCTGCACCTTTATTGAAGGAAATAGAAGACCTGGATTTGATTTAGTCCAAGTGCTAAATGATAGAGGTAGAAAAGATATTATGACACATTGTCTTGACTACATTAACAAGACTGAAGGTAGCAACTATAAAGTATAAAAAGTGATATTAAGTTATCACTTTTTTACTGCTTGTATTATAATATTGTTCGGAAACGAACTATTTATGTTAAATTTTATTGAATTTATCCAAACTGGAGATGAAGTATACAAAGAATATTTAAAAAAAGTATGTGCTAAATATGATATAAGCTGCATGGAACTTACCATCATCCTTTTTTTAGGTAATAATCCAAAGCTAGATAAGGCAAGTGATATAGTTTCAAAAAGACATATTGCCAAGTCCCATGTTTCGGCTACTGTTAGCTCATTAATTAAAAAAGGATTGCTTAAGGGTGAATATACAGATAAAGATCATAAATCAATCCACTTAAAGTTAACCGATGAAGCTTTGATTATTTTGAAAGATGGACAAAAGGCCCAAAAAGAATATTTAAGCATTTATACTAGCAATTTAAGTGATGATGAAAAAATATTTTTGAAATCAATTTTAAATAGAATGGAACATAATTTGTTAGAAAAAAAGAAGGAGATTAAAAATGGAAGATAAGGAATTCTTAGGGACTGAGCCAGTCAAAAAACTATTGTTTAAACTTGCGGTGCCAACGGTTATCGCTCAACTAATAAATATGCTATATAACATTGTTGATAGAATTTATATAGGGCATATGCCTGAAATAGGCTCTTTAGCTTTAACAGGTGTCGGTCTATGTATGCCAGTTATTTTAATCGTATCAGCTTTTGCGGCGCTAGTTAGCAGTGGCGGTTCACCACGTGCCTCTATTTGTATGGGTGAAAACAACTATAAGAAAGCTGAAAGTATTTTAGGTCAATGTTTCTTTTTACAAGTAATTGTTTCAATTGTTTTAACTATTATCTTAGAAATATTTGGCAAAAGCTTTCTATTAGCTTTTGGTGCTAGTGAAAATACTATTACTTATGCTTTATCATATTTGCGTATATATGCATTAGGAACCATCTTTGTAGAATTAACACTTGGCATGAACACTTTTATTACAGCCCAAGGTTTTGCGAAAAAAGGTATGCTTACTGTATTAATTGGCGCTATCTGCAATATTATTTTAGATCCAATATTTATCTTTGTTTTAAATATGGGTGTATCTGGTGCTGCCTTAGCGACTATTATCTCCCAATGTGTTTCAACAATATGGGTAATCGTTTTCTTGATGTCTGATAAGTCATATATTCGTTTAAAGAAAGAAAATATGAAACTTGAAAAAGATATTATCACACCTTGTATCACACTTGGTCTAGCTACTTTTATTATGCAAGCTAGCGAATCAATTATTTCAGTATGCTTTAATTCTTCTTTACAAAGATATGGTGGCGATATAGCAGTAGGTGCTATGACTATTTTATCAAGTGTAATGCAACTAGCACTATTGCCTATGCAGGGTATAGGACAAGGTGCTCAACCTATTGCTAGCTATAATTTTGGGGCTAAAAATAAGGAAAGATTAAAGGAAACATTTAAGTGGCTATTGATATCTTCACTTACTTATTCAATTGTTTTATGGGCCTTAATCATGGTTTTTCCAAAAATGTTTGCTTCTATCTTTTCAAGTGATGCCTCCCTTATTGAATACACTGCAAGAGTATTAAAAATATATTGTGGCTGTATAGGACTATTTGGCATCCAGATTGCTTGTCAAATGCTATTTGTATCTATTGGAAATGCTGGCTGTTCAATAATTGTTGCGGTACTAAGAAAGTTTATTTTATTAATTCCACTAATCTATATCATGCCTAATCTTGTAACTGATAAAACAATTGGTGTCTATATGGCTGAACCTATTGCAGATGGCTTAGCTGTAACTTTCACTTCTATTTTATTCTTCTTTGAATTTAGAAAAGCTTTAAAGAAGTTAGATGCTTGATATTTACGCCTTTAACTAAAAGGCGTTTTCCCCATCATATAATTAGCATATGCTAACAGGTGATAATATGCTTTTAAAAAAGCTAACTAAATATGAGCCGACAAAACATTTTACGGTAAAAGAAGATGACTTTTATGGTGATTTTTATAAGCCTGAATTTGATAATTATAAAGGCAAAGCTATGATTGTTGTAGGAGGGGCTGCTGGCAGTTATATCTTAACAAAAATGATGGCTGAAAAGTTTTATGAAAAGGGGATGAATGTACTAGCTTTAGCATATAGAGATGTTGAAGGTACACCCCACTCCTTATCTAGAATTCCAATAGAATATGTAAAGAAGGCGGCTAAGTGGTGTAAAGATAATGTGGCTTTAAAGATAGGCATTTGAGGTATTTCTTTAAAAGGCCAATTAGCATTAATTTCAGCTAGTATTTTTAATGATTTGATTGATGCGGTTGTTGTGACAAATCCAATGCATTACTGCCAACAAGGCCTAAAAGATTTTAAGAGTATGGAACTTTTAGATTGTTCTTGTTTTACCTATAAAGAGAAAGATTTGCCATACTATAAATTTAAACAAAGCAATAAAGAATTTCACGCAAAAATAAAACAAGATTCACGTATTAATCATGAGTTTAAGTATTTAGCTGATGCTTATAAAAAGGAAATAATGCAAATGAATGAAGATGGCGACTACATTATTAAAGTAGAAAACATTAAGGGACCTGTTTTGTTATTAAGTGCTGGTAATGATTGTTTATTGCCATCAAAACTTATTTGTGAAAAGCTATACGAGCGATTAGAAAGATTTAATTTCAAATATTCTTACAAGCATTATAATTATGAATTTGCCAGTCACTATCTATTACCAGCTAAGCCTCTTACTACTAAAATGTTTGCTATCGAACGTAAATATCCAAAACAGTGTGATGAAAACAGAAACAAATCTTTTGAAGATACTTTGGATTTTTTAAGAAAAGAATGGAAATAAGCGATATTAAGCTAAAGTAAAGTTAATTTCAATATTTGCATATGAAAATTGAATTTAAGTTTTTATTTCGGGATATTAAATCTATAGCACTTGTTAATAAAGTAACTATTGCATTAAAAAGATATAGTGTTAAAATAGTTTTTGTAGATAAATGGATTGTTACTCTTCTTGAGGCATTACCGATTGTGTTTTTATTTTGGTGTGCTAATAGAAGAGTTTTTATGTTAAGGGGGACAATGTGCTAGTTATTAAAAAGCTAAACAACAATGCTGCTATATGCTTAGATGATGATGGTAACAAAATTGTGGCTATTGGTAATGGCATTGGTTTTCCTAAAACTCCATATGAACTATCTGATCTTAGCAAACTTACGAGTACCTTTTATGGTATCGATAATAAATACATCGGTTTAATAAAAGAACTTGATGAAGATGTAATAAGCGTTTCTTCAACGATTGTTGAATATGCTAAGAATAAGATTTCAAAAGAATTAAATCCTAATCTTGTCTTTACTTTGGCTGATCATATTAAGTTCGCTATTGATCGTTCTAAGAAAAATATTTCAGTCAAACTACCTATTGATGCCGATTTAAAGTTACACTATGAAACAGAACTTGAAATTGGTAAAAAGGCAGTCAACTTTATCAATAAGAAGCTAAATGTTCATTTATTGAAAGGGGAGGCCACCTCTATTGCCTTGCATCTAATTAATGCCCAAAACTTTATAAGAGAAGACATAGAAGATGAAAATGATACTATCAATAATTTAACCTCTATTGTTGAAGGAGAACTAAATATTTCGATTGATAGAGATAGTTTTAACTATTCACGTTTTATCTCACATCTTCAGTATTTACTAAAAAGGCTAAAAGAAAAAGTAGCTATCGAAAGTGAAAATGGTGATATGTTCAATACTCTTGTTAATAGTTATCCTCAAACTTATAAGTGCGTTGAAAAGATGTCTAATTATTTAAAAAATAATTGTGGCTACATGCTTAATGAAGAAGAACAACTTTATTTAATTCTGCATGTTAATAGGCTAAAAAATAGGCTTTAAAGATAAAGTGCACGTTATCTTTAGCGATAAGAAATTAAGGAGAGATTATGGCAAAAAATTATGACAGCCTAGTAAATGGTGTTGTTGATCTAGTTGGCGGCAAAGAAAATGTAGAATTCTTTACGCATTGTGTTACACGTTTAAGATTTAATGTTAAGGATCAATCAAAGGTTGATACGGCATCTATTGAAAAACTTGATGGTGTTTTAGGAGTTCAATGGCAAAACGGCCAACTTCAAATTATCATTGGTCAAGCAGTTGGTGATGTATATAAGAAGATTTGCACTAAGTATTCTTTTAATGTTGAAAGTTCAATTGAAGTAGATAAGACAAAAAAGAAAAAGAGTGCTAGTGGTATTTTCTCAGCTATTTTAGATGGTATTTCTGGTTCACTTTCTCCATCTATTCCAGCTTTAATTGGTTGTGGTATGGTACAAGTAATTTTAATTATTTGTGGCTATTTAGGAGTAAACACAGAAACTGGCTTTTATCAATTATTAAATTTCTGTGGTCAAGCAGGTTTTTATTTTTTACCTGTAATAGTTGGCTGTAACGCTGCTAAAAAGTTTGGTGCTAACCAAGGTTTAGGAATGGTAGTTGGTGGCATGCTAATGTATTTTACATGTAACTCATTATCGCTTCCTACTACTTTCTTACATATTCCTGTATATCAAGGAAGCTATACTTCGACTATTTTCCCAGTTATTTTATGTGTATGGGTAATGGCTCCAATTGAAAGATTTTTCGCAAAACATTCACCTGAAGTTTTAAGAAGCATCATTGAACCTCTTTGTACATTACTGGTTATGATTCCATTAGCTTTCTGTTTACTTGCTCCAGCTGGTGCCTTCCTTGGCCAATATGTTTCAGCTGCTGTTATTTGGATTTATAACACTTTAGGCTTTGTTGGTGTGGCAATTCTAGCTGCTGCTATGCCTTTCTTAATTATGACAGGTATGCATAGCTCATTTGTTCCTTACTTACTTCAAATGTTTGCAGAACATGGATATGAGCCAATTTTCTTTACAGCCCTTGTTATTTCAAATATCAATCAAGGTATTGCATCGCTTGTTGTTGGTCTAAAGTCAAAAGATAAATCAATTAAATCAACAGGCTTATCATGTGCAGTTACTGCTGTTGTGGGTGGTGTTACAGAGCCTGCGATGTATGGCGTTTCTTTAAAATATAAAACACCTATGTGGGGTGCAATGATTGGTTCAGCTATCGGTGCGGCCTTTGCTGGTATTATGAAAGTATATATTTATGCTTTTGCGGGTGCGTCTAGTATTGTAGCTTTACCATGTTTCATCGGCCCAAATCCTAGTAATCTAATTTATATGATTATTGCAGTTGTGATTGGTGCTATAGCAACTTTTATCGCTACTTGGATTTTATATAAAGAATAATTATGTCATTTAAAAAAGACTTTTTATGGGGTGGTTCTACTGCCGCCAATCAAGTAGAAGGTGGCTATAGGAAAGATGGAAAAGGAGATAGCATTGCCGATTGCTTATCTAGTGGAAGTAGAACTTCTAGTAGAATTATTTCTTTAGAAGATGATTCTGATTTATATTTTCCAAATAGAATCGCATCAGACTTTTATGGTCATTATAAAGAAGATATTGCTTTAATGAAAGAAATGGGCTTTAGGGCCTATCGCTTCTCTATTGCCTGGACTAGAATTTATCCAACAGGAGAAGAAGATAGTCCAAATGAAGCAGGTTTAAAGTTTTATGACTCAGTCTTTGATGAATTAAATAAAGCAGGTATTAAACCGATAGTAACTATTTCTCATTATGAAATGCCTATAAATCTAGTTAAAAAATATAATGGCTGGTCTAGTAGAACGCTTATTGATTTATATTGTAAGTATTGTAAAACTATCTTTGAAAGATATAAGGGTAAGGTAGAATATTGGCTTACTTTTAATGAAATTAATTGTGGCTGTCTAGAACTTGGTAATTATATGTCTTTAGGCATTTTAAATGAAGGAACATCTTCTTTTCTAAAACAAGTTGATATCCCATCACTTAGATATCAAGGCATGCATAATCAATTTGTTGCCTCAAGTAGAGCTGTAAGACTTGCCCATAGTATAGATTCTAACTATAAGGTAGGTTGCATGATTGCGCTTATGCCAACTTATCCTTTGACTTGTAAACCAAAAGATATGCTTAAGTTTCAAAGACAATGGCAAGATATTAATTATTATTGTTCAGATGTCTTAGCAAAAGGTGAATATGGCTTCTATGCTAATAGATTATGGAGAGATTTAGGCATTGAACTAGATATCACAAAAAAGGATTTAGAAGAGCTAAAACAGGGAACGGTAGACTTTTATTCTTTCTCTTATTATCAAACAAATTGTGTTTCAAGTGATGATAATACTTCTATGATTGGCGGTAATTTATTGGCTGGAGTAGCTAATCCTTATTTAAAAGCGTCTGATTGGGGCTGGCAAATAGATCCAGATGGCCTTAGATATTGCTTAAATGATATTTATGGTCGTTATAATATTCCACTAATGATTGTAGAAAATGGACTTGGTGCTCTTGATAAACTTGAAAATGGTAAAGTGCATGATGAATATCGCATTGAATATTTAAAACAACATATTAAGGCAATAAGCGAAGCGATTGATGATGGTGTTGATTTAATAGGCTATATGCCTTGGACTGCTATAGATGTTGTATCAGCTTCAACTGGGGAAATGGCTAAGCGTTATGGCTTTATTTATGTTGATTGCGATGATAAGGGAAAAGGAACTTTTAATCGTTACAAAAAAGATTCTTTTTATTGGTATAAAGGTGTCATTGAATCAAATGGAGGCAATTTATAATGGGCTTATTTAATAAATTATTTAATAATAGTGATGATGATAATAAAGTGGTTGCCATGTGTTCTGGAACTCGTGTTTTAACAAGTCAAATAACTGATAAAACATTTGCGGATGAATTACTTGGTAAAACTATTGCGATTATTCCTAGTGATAATGAAATAGTATCTCCTGTTACCGGTACAATTGAAGTCTTATTCCCTACAAAACACGCTTTTGCAGTTAGAGGTAAAGATGGTACAGGCTATCTAGTGCATGTAGGCATAGATACTGTAAATCTTAATGGCGAGGGCTTTAAAGCTTTAAAAAACCAAGGTGATAAAGTAAAAGCCGGTGAGGCAGTATTAAATGTTGATTTAAATACTATAAAAGAAAAATGTCCAATAACAACTATGTTAATTGTTACAGAACCTGTAGAAAATAAAACATACGAGTTTATCGATTTTGAAAATATTGAAAAAGGACAAGTGATTTCTAAATAAAAAAGTGAGGAAAGTATATGAAATATGAAAAATTATTTACGCCATTTAAGATTGGCAAGATGGAAGTAAAAAACCGTCTTGTTATGTCACCAATGGGCACTAATAGTGCTTTAGCAAACGGTAGAAAAACTGATAATGAAATTGATTATTTTATTGAACGTGCTAAGGGCGGCGTTGGTATGATTATCATGGGATGTCAACCACTTAATGAAAAGATTGCTCAAGGTTCAATGGAAGGCTATATGGATTCTTATACAGTGCTTCCATCTTTAACTAGTGTTTGTGATGGTGTGCATAAATATGGTGCTAAAATAGTCTGTCAATTAACACCAGGAACGGGTAGAAATGCTTTCCCTGATACTTTAGGCAATCCACCTATGTCAGCATCAGAGATTCCATCTGTTTTTGATCCTAATATGATGTGTCATGCTTTAACGGTTGAAGAAATTCATAAGATGATGGATGATTTCAAGTTTGCAGCATCTGTTGCGATGGATGCAGGTTATGATGCCATTGAAATTCACGCTCATGCTGGTTATCTGATTGACCAATTTTTATCTCCTGTTTGGAATAAAAGAAATGATGAATATGGTGGCAGTCCTGAAAAAAATACTAGATTTGCCAAAGATATCTACCACGCCATTAGAGAAGTGGTTGGACCAAATGTTCCAATACTATTTAGAATTTCTTTAGATCATAGATTCAATGGTGGTAGAGACTTAGAATACAGTATGAAAATTTTAAAAGAACTTGAAGCTGAAGGCATTGATTGTTTTGATGTTGATGCAGGTTGCTATGAAACACTTGATTACATCTTCCCGCCTTCATATTTAGGTGAGTCATGTATGTCTTATGTTTGTGAATATGCAAGAAAGACAGTTAAAACACCAATTTTAAATGCGGGTTCACATAATCCTGATACAGCCTTAGAATTAATTGAATCAGGCAACGCTGACTTAGTATCTTTTGGTAGGGCTTTGATAGCTGATCCATTTATGCCAAAGAAACTTCTAGAAGATAGAGTACAAGATGTTAGACCATGTTTACGTTGCAATGAATTTTGTATTGGCAGGATTTGGAACAAACACACAAAACTAAGTTGTGCAGTAAATCCTGCTGCTATGGAAGAAGTGCGCTTTGCCTTAAAGAAAACTGATAGTCCTAAAAACGTAGTTGTAATAGGTGGGGGACCAGGTGGAATGGAAGCTAGTAGGGTTGCCGCAATTGAAGGTCATAAGGTAACTTTACTTGAAAAAGAGAATAAACTTGGTGGAACTATGGATATTATTTCTACTGCAAGTTTTAAATCTAATATTAAAAAGTTGACTGAGTGGTATAAGACACAACTGGAAAAGTTAAATGTTGAAATTAAATTAAACTATGAAGTAAAAGGCGACGAACAACTTTTAAAAGATGCTGATGCAATACTGGTGTCTGTTGGATCTCATTCATTTATACCTAATATTGAAGGAATAAAAAATGACAATGTAGTTGATGTTGTTGATTTTCATAAAGATGCCTCACTATTAAAAGGTGACAATATCGTAATATGTGGTGGTGGCGCATCAGGACTTGATAGTGCTGTTGAAATGTCAGAAGAACTAGGTAAGAAAGTAACAGTTGTAGAAATGTTACCAGAAATGGGCAAAGATGTGTTCTTTATTAATAAGATTTCTTTATTTAATAAATTAAAAGAAAATAATGTTAGATTAAAACCCAATGCTAAAGTAGTTTCGATCGATAATACAGGATTATGCGTGGAATGCGATGGAAAGATTGAACATATTAATGCTGATACTATAGTAACGGCCTTTGGCATGAGATCAAATACTGAATTGCTTGAAAAAATCAAAGAAAACTATCATACAAAAACAAGAGCAATTGGTGATTGTAACAAACTAGGCAAAATAGGTGATGCAATTAGAGAAGGCTTCTACGCTGCATCAAGTTTGGATTAATAAGCGATATTTAGGCGGATTTTAAGATATTCTATTGTAAGAATATTGAATAAATGTTATTATATTAGAGCTTTATTCTGGGTTTTGACAAAAATATCTCCAGTTATTACGCGGAATAAAGAGATTAACTAAAGGAGAAAATAAAAATGTTAACAAAGGCTGAAAAGCAAGCAATTATCAAAGAGTACGCTATTAAAGAAGGCGATACTGGTTCTGTTGAAGTTCAAGTTGCAGTATTAACTGAACAAATCAATCGTTTAACTGATCACATGAAGAAAAATCCTAAGGATTTCCACTCAAATAGAGGTCTATTAATGATGGTTGGTAAAAGAAGAAGCTTCCTAGAATATCTAAAGAGAACTGATGTTAATAGATATAGAGAACTAGTTAAGAAGTTAGGTATTAGAAAATAATATCGCAGGAACTGTTAAATGCAGTTCCTTTTTTATTGCCTTTATCAAATATCTTTCTTATAATATTAAGTGAACGGATGTTTATTTTATGGCACAAATATTAAAAGAAGAATTAAGAAATCAAATACTAGAAGCTAGTAAAGAAGAGTTTTTAAAGAAGGGATATAAAGACGCTTCTTTAAGAAGTATTGCCAAAAACGCAAATATGACAGTTGGCAATCTATATCGTTATTTTGAAAATAAAGAAGATATAAATAACCAAATAGTTGAACCATGTTTATTAGCTTTAGAAAAGCTTTTAAACGATGAAACAGATAATCAATTATCTTTCTTTAGCAATAATAAAACATTTAATTTAGATAAAGAAAACATGCTTAGAACTATTGATAGTATCATGGATAAGATTATTGATGTTTATGATGAATATAAAGTAGAATTTCAAATACTTATGATGGATAGTGAATTAAGTGAAGGACTTAAACATTGGTTTTCGAACCTTGTAAAAAACCTAATAAAAAACAACTGTCCATTTATTGGCTTTGATAAGGAACTTTCAACAATGTCTAAGTCTTATTCTAGTGCTATATTAGCTGGTTTTAGAGAACTATTAAAAGGTGACTATACATCTGGGCGCATGAAACTATTAAGCAAGATATATTTTAGGTCTTATGTTTATATGCTAAATAGTGATATTAAAGAAATGATAGATAGTATTTAGAGGTTATATGAGTTTTATTGAATTTGATAAAGTATCCAAGATATATAAAATGGGCGAAGTAGAAATAAAAGCCCTTGATGAAGTTTCTTTTAATATTGAAAAAGGTGAGTTTGTTGTTATACTTGGTGCATCGGGTGCTGGAAAGTCAACAATATTAAACATTCTTGGAGGTATGGATACAGCAAGCGCTGGAACGGTTATAGTTGATCAAAAAGATATATCTAAAGCTGATGATAAGATTTTAACCGATTATAGAAGATATGATATTGGCTTTGTCTTTCAATTTTATAATTTGGTTCAAAACCTTACAGCTAAAGAAAATGTTGAATTAGCTTTACAAATTAGTAAAGATCCACTAGATGCCTTAGAGGTATTAAAGTTAGTAGGGCTTGAAAACAGAATAAATAATTTTCCAAGCCAATTATCAGGTGGTGAACAACAACGTGTGGCGATAGCTAGGGCAGTAGCTAAAAATCCTAAATTACTATTATGCGATGAACCTACTGGTGCCCTAGATTATGTAACTGGCAAACAAGTTCTTAAAGTTTTACAAGAACTAGCTTTTAAAGAAAATATGACAGTTGTCATTGTTACACACAATGGTGCTCTAAAGGATATGGGCAATAAGACAATTAGAGTTAAATCTGGCCATATTGAGTCTATTGAGCTTAATAAACATCCAAAGGATATTGAGGATATAGAATATTAATGTTTAGAAAAGATACTTTTAGAATGATTAAAAAAACATCCAAGCGATTTATTTCACTTGTTTTAATCGTTCTAATTGGCTCGGGTTTTATGATGGGCTTGATGTCAAGCTCAACTATTTTAAGAAATAGTGTTGATATCTATAATGATGAATATAATCTACAAGATATTCAAATTTATTCTAATTATGGTTTTTGTATTGAAGATATCGAAAAGATAAAAAAGACAGAGGGTGTTAAAGATGTCTTTGCCTCAAGGTTTGTTGATGCCTATGCGAAAGGTGAAAATGAAAAAGAAATTGTTGCCAGGGTTGAAGAATTAAATCGAGATGTTAATAAATATAAGTTAGTTAGTGGAAGGTTGCCAGAAAACGGCCATGAATGTTTGATGTTGGTGACTTCGCTTAATAAATCTTCTTATGAAATAGGTGAAACTATTAAAGTATATCTAGATGATGAAGATGCAATTGATGATGAACTTAGAAATAGTGAATTTACAATTGTTGGCTTTGCTCAAAGTCCCGCTTATACTTCTAAAATATTAGGTACTTCAACACTAAAAAGTGCTGATTTAAGTGCTTCTATTTTAGTTTTTAATGCTAACTTTAAAAGTGAACAATATAAAACTATCTATTTAACTTTAGATGGAGCCAAGGATGTTATTTCTTATACCAAAGAATATGATGAAGTTGTTTCAAGCTTAAAAGAAAATCTAGAAGAAACAGCCTTTAATCAACAATCTTATTATCGAGATATTGTGGTTGAAAAGGCTAGCGATGAGCTTAATGAAAATAAAATTAAGTTTGAACAAGAAAAGAGTGAGGGACAAAAGAAACTTGATGACGCTAAACAACAATTAGACGATGCTCATATTCAAATAGTAAGTTATCAAACCCAAATTACTAGTTTAAATACAGCTATTAACGAAATTAGTTCAACTATTAATTCATATCAAAAAACGCTTGATTCTAGAAAACAACAACTTGGTGTAAGTGATGAACAAATAAGACAAGAAATAGATAATTTTAATGATATTGATGTTAAAAAGATTTTGACTTATATTGGTGCTGGACTTGATTCGATTATAAATTCTAGTGATAACGTTTATGAACTTGCTATACTACAAAAAACCATTGATGAGGCAAATGAAACTTTAAGTACTTATCGTAATAAAGTGGCTTCTTTAAATTATCAAATTAGCGTTGGCGAAAAACAATATGAGGATGGTTTAAAAGAATATAATGATGCGGTTTTAAAATTCAATGATGAAATCGAAAAAGCTGAAGCTGAAATTAAAAAAGCTGAACAAACTATTGAAGATTTGCCTAATGCTACTTGGACAATACTAGATAGAGATGGCCATTATTCTTCTTATATGTTTAAAGCTACCGTTAAACAAATGAGTGCTATTGGCTATAGTTTTCCTTTACTTTTTTATCTTGTTGCAGCACTTGTTTGTATGACAACCATGACTCGTCTTGTTGATGAACAAAGAGGGCAAATTGGTATTTTTAGAGCCTTGGGATACTCTAAAAAACAAGTAATAGGCAAATATGTAACATATGCTTTTTTAGCTAGTGTAGTAGGCTCTACTATAGGGATTATTGTTGGCCAATTAATCTTTCCAACAGTTATTTATAATGCGTGGAAGCTTATGTATTTATTGCCTGATATGAAACTATCTTATCCAATTAACTATGTGCTAATTTGTTTCTTTGCCTTTTCACTATTAATGATGTTTGTGACGTATTTAGTTGTTAAAAAAGACTTAAATGAAGTTCCTTCATCACTTTTAAGGCCTAAAGCACCAAAGGTTAGTAAACAAACCTTTATTGAAAAGATTCCTTTTATATGGGATAAATTATCTTTTACTTCAAAGATTACTGCTCGTAATTTAATTAGATATAAATCAAGATTTTTTATGACTGTAATAGGTGTTGCAGGATGTACAGGATTATTAGTAGTAGGTTTTGGCATTAAGGACTCGGTTAAAGATGTTGTGGAAATACAATATGGCAATATTTTTAATTATGATTATGAAATTAAACTAGAAAATGATTACCATCTTGATTCTAATATTGAAATATTGAAAGAAGATTCAAGTAACACCATTGTTGTTCCATTTATGTCTTATACAAGTTCACTGTCAAAAGATGATGAAGAACTAGATGCTATAAATGTTGAAGTGATTGATGCAGGAAATGCTTTGGAGATACTAAATCTTAGAAAAACAGATAAAAAGACTATTTTGAATATAAAAAATAGTGGCGTTATCGTTTCTGAAAAATATGCCAAAAATAATAATCTTAAAAAGGGCGATATTATTACTATTGAAGATAAAAATGGTGTCTTATATAACGTAGAAATAGCGGATATTTGCGAAATGTATTTCCAACATTATTTATTTATGTCTAGTGAATATTACAAAACAATTACAGGCTTAAGTACTCATAATACAAGCATAGCCATTAAAACCGCTGATAAGGATAGTTTAGATAAGGATATAACTAAATTAGAAGACTATTCTAGCACTAGTGATTTTTTAGCCTTAATTGATCAATTTGAAACCATGATTAAAGCCTTAGATTTTATTATTCTTGTAATCATATTGGCGGCTGGTTCTTTAGCCTTTGTAGTTTTATTTAATCTAACCCAAGTTAATGTATCAGAGAGAACAAGAGAAATTGCCACATTGAAAGTTTTGGGCTTTAGAGAAAAAGAAGTAGATTCTTATATCTTTAAAGAAATAATGATACTAAGCATAATAGGTGGCTTGATTGGTTTACCATTAGGCTTATTGGAACATCACTTTGTCATGAATGTAATCAATATGGATATGGTTATGTTTGGCATGAATATCTCATTATTTTCTTATTCCATTTCTTTTGTGATTACCTTTATCTTTACTTTAATTGTTTTATTTAAAACTAAAAAACCATTAAGACAAATAGAAATGGTTGAATCTTTAAAGTCTGTTGAATAGAAACAATAATTTTATATTGAAAAATATTCTCATTCTTATACAATAGTTTATGTCGTTTATCGATCGAGAGTAGCGGCTACCTCTCGTTAACTAAAATAAGGAGAATATATTTTAATGAAAACAAAAACTTTCACGAAGGTGGCAATGATTGCGGCTATTTACACTGTTTTAACACTTGTATTAGCTCCAATATCTTATGGCAATATGCAAGTAAGAATCTCAGAAGCCTTAACTATGTTGCCACTTATCTATGCACCTGGTATTTATGGTGTTACATTAGGTTGCTTTTTAAGCAATATACTTGGTGCTGTTATGGGCGTTAATCCAACTGGTTATATAGATGCAATAGTTGGTACGCTTGCCACTTTTTTAGCAGCATATTGTACTTACAAGACAAAAGACATCAAAATTAAAAACATTCCCGTTTTAGCAATGTTGATGCCTGTTATCTTTAATTTCTTCTTTGTAGGAGCGGAACTTGGCTATATGTTTATGCCAGATAACTTCTTACTTGGAACAATTATAAATGGTGCTTGGGTAGCTCTTGGCGAAATAATCGCTGTAATACTTGGCTATTTCTTGACCAAAGCATTAGATAAAACTGATATATTTAAAAAATAAGTTGTATGTAGCCGCATACAACTTTTATTTATTGGAAAAAGTCAAGAATGGTATTTATTTTTATAATTGTTAGAATTATCTAGCGAGGTGTTTTATATGGATTTAATAAATTATGTTGCATCTAGTTTAAAAGTTAAAGATAGCCAAGTTAAGGCTGCTTTAGAATTACTAGAACAAGGTGCTACGGTACCATTTATTGCAAGATATCGTAAAGAAGTAACTGGTAATCTTGATGAGGAACAAATTTTTGCGATTGAAAAGGAATATCAATATCAACAAAATCTTGAAGAAAGAAAACAAGATGTTTTAAGAATTATTGAAACACAAGGAAAATTAACTGAGGATATTAAAAAGGCGGTATTAGCTTGCACAAAACTTAAAGAAGTAGAGGATATTTATCGCCCTTATAAGCAAAAAAAGAAGACAAGAGCATCTGAAGCTATTAGAAAAGGCTTGGAACCATTATGCAACTTCATGTTGGGTTTTCCTTATAAAGGAAGCTTGGAAAATGAAGCTAACAAGTATTTAAATGATGAAGTAAAAACGGTTGAAGAGGCAATTCAGGGGGCTAAGGATATAATTGCTGAAAAAGTGAGCGATGATCCTAAATTTAGAGAAAAGATTACTGATTCTATTACAAATTATTCTTTTATTGTATGTAAGCTTAAAAAAGATGCTAAAGACGAAAAGAAGGTTTATCAAAAATACTATGATTATAAAGAAAAACTAAAGTATATTGAAGATCATCGTATTATGGCTATTAATAGAGCTGTAAAAGAAAAAGTTATTACTATTTCTTTTGAATATGATAAAGAATATTTATATAGATATTGTTATAGAGGATTATCAAAAGATAGGAATTCAATATGCGAAGACATTGTTTATGACGGGGTAGTTGATGGTTTAGATAGACTTGCTTTGCCAAGTGTAGAAAATGAAGCATGGTCTTCTTTATTTGAAAGAGCATCCAATAAATCAATTGAAGTATTTGCGGATAATCTAGAACATTTACTACTACAAGCTCCAGTTAGCGTTAATTGTATCATGGGCTTTGATCCTGCTTTTAGAACTGGTTGTAAGCTAGCGGTACTTGACTCAACAGGTAAACTTTTACATATTGATAAGATTTTTCCACATGAGCCAGTAAAGAAAGTTAAGGAAGCTGAAGCTATTATGTTAAAGCTTATTAAACAATATAATGTTAATTTAATCGCTATCGGCAATGGTACAGCAAGTAGAGAATCGGAAAGTTTTGTAGCTAATATTGTTAGAAATAACAATTTAGACGTTAAATATACATTGGTGTCTGAAGCTGGCGCCTCTGTATATTCTGCAAGTGAAAACGCAAGAAGCGAATTTCCTGATTTACATGTTGAAGAAAGAAGCGCTGTATCTATCGCAAGAAGAGTACTAGATCCTCTTGCAGAACTTATTAAGATTGATCCAAAATCAATTGGTGTAGGACAATACCAACATGATTTACCGGCTAAACAATTGGATGAAAAACTAGATTTTACTGTTTTAAAAACTGTTAATAGGGTAGGTGTAGATATTAATACGGCCTCTAAAGAGTTACTTGAACATGTTTCTGGTTTAAATAAGTCTAGTGCTAATGAGATTGTAAATTATCGAAATACCAATGGTTTATTTAATTCAAGAAGTGAAATTAAGAAAGTAAATAAAATCGGTGCTAAAGCCTTTGAGCAAGCTGCTGGTTTCTTAAGAATCAAGGATGGTAAAGAGCCACTTGATGTAACATCAATTCACCCAGAAAGCTACAAATTGGCTAAGGGTATCTTAAAGAAATATCCTAACTTAAAACTAGGCTCAAAAGAACTAAAAGAAGCACTAGAAAAAGAAGATGTAAAAGCTCTTGCCTTAGAATATGAAAGTGATGTTTATACAGTATCGGATATTATTAAAAACTTATCTGAACCATTAAGAGATTATCGTGATGATTATGAAGGCCCAATTCTAAAGTCTGATATTTTAGATATTGATAACTTATATGTTGGCCAAAAACTACAAGGCGTTGTAAGAAATGTTGTTGATTTTGGTGCTTTTGTAGATATCGGTTTACATGAAGATGGCTTAGTTCATAAATCTAAAATTACTAATAAACAAAGAAATATTAGTCCTTATGATTATCTAGAAGTAGGCGATATCATTGATGTCTATGTCTTTGAGATAGATAAGGAAAGAAACAGAGTGGCTTTAAGCCTTTATATTTAAAATAACGCTCACTTAAGTGGGCGTTTAATCTTTTATAAGGTTACTATAATATTTTGTTTTGCCATCTAATACATCTTGATAGAAGTTTTGTTTCCAATTGATAAAATCAATTGCTTCATCAAGTTCTTTTTTCTTGTACTCTAATTCTTTAAGCTTCAAATTTAAAATATCTTGTCTATTAGGAATACTACTTTCACCCTTAAGGCATAAAGCTAAATATTCCTTCATTTCATTAATACTCATATCACATTTTTTAAGACAAGTTAAACTTTTAATCCAATTAATATCATTATCATCGAAAACACGATAGTTACTTTTGTTTCTTTTCACATTAGGAATTAATCCTTCATTACAATAAAACTTTAAAGTATCATAACTTAATCCTGTTTTATCACATGTTTCCTTCATTGAATATAGTTCTTTAGACATAGTTGTTACCTCTACAATTATTTTAAAACATAGGAGTAGCTCACAGTCAAATTTACTTGCGAACTAATCTAAAATTGTCTATACTATAAGTAAGAAAGTAGGAAAATCCTACAGAAAGGAGTTATTTAAATGTTAATTGAATTAAGACAAAAAGCTCAAATCACCATTCCAAAAGAAATTATTAATAAATTAGGACTATCAATTGGAGATCAATTGGAAATAGTTGAAAAGAATGGAGCTATCTATATGGTTCCAGTAGTTACCTATCCCAAGAGCTATTTAAATAAGCTTAAAAACGAGATAGTTGATGTTAAAGAAAAAATAGCGACTGGTGAACAGCCAACTTTCGATAGCGTTGATGCTTTGTTTGATAAATTGGAGATTTAATAGTGGCTTATAAAATAACTTATACAGCTTCTTTTCAAAAAAATTTAAAAAAACTTTCCAATGTAGAATTAAAACAATTAAAGGCAAAATTAAATCTCTTGACAGAAAATCCTTTTCATCCTTCTCTAAGAACCAAAAGGGTAAAAGGAACTGAATATTTTGAGTGTAGTGTAAATATGGACATTCGAATTATTTGGTTTTATGAACTTGAAAATATAATTGTTTTGTTAGATGTTGGACATCATGATATTTTCCGTCGATACTAATTTTACTTATATAATTAATTTTAAAGCGATCTTACTATATGTAAGATTTTTTTATTAAAAAGTAATAAAAAACTATTGACCGTGTCATACTCACGGGTTTTATTCTATTCTTGTAAATTGATTTAGATCAATTTAGAAAGGATAAATTTTATGGAATATGTAAAACTTAACAATGGTATTGAAATGCCAATTTTAGGATTCGGTGTTTATCAAATACCAAAAGAAGAAACTAAAAGATGTGTACTAGATGCGATTAAGGTAGGTTATAGGGCAATTGATACCGCTCAAAGTTACTTTAATGAAGAGCAAGTAGGACAAGCTATTGTAGAATGTGGGCTTAAAAGAGAAGAATTGTTTATCACAACCAAAGTATGGATTGATAACTATGGTTATGAAAAATGTAAGAAATCAATTTATGAATCATTAAGAAAGTTGCATACAGACTATATTGATTTAGTATTACTTCATCAACCATTTGCCGATTATTACGGTGCTTATAGAGCTTTAGAAGATTTATATAAAGAAGGCAAAATAAAGGCTATTGGTGTATCTAATTTTTATCCAGATAGATTAAGTGATATTTGCTTGTTTGATAGAGAAATCATCCCGGCTATTAATCAAGTTGAAACAAATCCGATGAATGGCCAATATAAAGCGCAAGAAAATATGGAAAAATATGGTGTACATATTGAAGCTTGGGCTCCATTTGGCGAGGGTAGAAATGGCTTATTTGAAAATGAAACTCTAAAGAAAATTGGTGAAAAATATGGTAAGAGTAATGCTCAAGTAATACTACGTTGGCTTATTCAAAGGGGTGTTATCGCCGTATGCAAATCTACGCATATCGAAAGAATGGAACAAAACTTAAATGTCTTTGACTTTAAACTAAGCGATGAGGATATGGAAGAAATTAAGAAACTAGATACTAGTGATTCTTTATTCTTTAATCATCAAGATCCTAAGATGGTTGATTGGTTTGATCAAATCACAAAAGACAGAAGAAATAATCAAGATTGTAGACAAGATAAAAAGAATTGGTAATACATATGAAGAAATTATTTATTGTACTTTTAACATTAATAGTTTTAACCGCTTGTTCAAGTAAGAGTACTAGTATTACAAGCCAAACAACTACAACACCTAGCCCTAATGCAAGCGAAGATACTACAGAAGATATAGTGGATGAAGATGAAACGTCTAGCAGTAAAGTTTTAGTTGTTTATTATTCAGCATCTGGTTCAACTGAAAGGGTAGCACAAGAAATCGCAAGTGAATTAAATGCTGACATATTTGAAATAGAACCTGTAGATGTTTATACAAGTGATGACTTAAATTGGACTAATGATGACTCAAGAGTAAGTAAGGAACATGATGATGAATCGCTAAGAGATGTTCCTTTAAAAAATACTACTGTTGAAAATTGGGACTCTTATGATACGGTTTTAATTGGTTATCCTATTTGGTGGGGTATAGCTGCTTGGCCTGTTGATAATTTTGTGAAGGACAACGATTTTACAAACAAGACCATAATACCATTCTGTACTAGTGCTTCAAGTGGCATGGGCTCTAGTGGCGCAATTCTAGAAGGCTATGCAGGTAGCGGTAATTGGTTAGATGGTCAAAGATTTTCATCAAGTGTTTCAGTCGAGAATATAAAGTCTTGGGTAGATAGTCTTGAATTTAATTAATATTGATTGTGCTTCTACTACTTTCATTACGTAGTAAGTCAACAATATATTTAGGTGAAAATGTTTAAGAAGATATTTCTTATGATGTTACAAGTAAAAAAACATATAAATCATTTGTTTATGATATTAAAGATGATGAATTCTTTACAAACAAAACACATCTAACCAGCATGGTGGTGGAGACTTGTTTGTGCTAGATGCAAGTATTGTCTTTAAAGAAAGGAAAATATGAATATTATTTTTATAAATGGCAGTCCTAATACAAATGGTAATACTGCTAAATTAGCTTCAATTTTATTAGATGGCAAAGAATATGAAACTATTAATTTAACTGATTACTTAATTGGCTGTTATGGCCAAAATTTAAAAGATGATGAGTTATATAAAGTTATAGATAAGATGAAAAGTGCTGATGTAATTGTGATGGGTTCACCACTTTATTGGCATAATATCTGCGGTTCTATTAGAAATGTTTTGGATAGGTTTTATGATTGTGTAAGGCCAAATGAATTAGCTGATAAAAAGTTATATTTTATATTTCAAGGTGCAGCTCCAGAAAAATGGATGTTGAAAGCTGGCGAATATACAATGAAACGTTTTGCTGCGTATTATGGTATGGAATATAAGGGCATGATCACAAATTCTGGGGATGCTAAGATTTCTAATGTTTTATGAGTCATAAACTGTTAGTTGATATTTTGCTCATTTTATCATTACTATTTTTGATGACTTATGAACTTATTGGCGCTTTAAATCATGAATTAACTGGTATATTAATGTTTATTCTTTTTATTATTCACCATGTGTTTAATAAAAACTATTTAATAAACTTAAATAAGGGTAAAAAGTCTTGTGTTAGATATTATAACAACAGTCTTATTATCCTTATTTCTTTTTGTTTTATTGGATCAATGATTAGTGGAATTATAAGTTCTAGACATCTATTTACTTTTTTAAATCTTAAATCAAATTATGTTATAAATAGAATTCATATGTTGTCAGCTTATTGGGGCTTTGTTTTCGTGTCTATGCATCTAGGCTGTCATTTTCAAATGTTTAAATTAATACTCATTAACAAGAAAGTGTTGGCTTATAAGTATCTTAAAATCTTTCATTATGTAATTTTAATTTATGGAGTATATGCCTTTATTAAATTAGATATTATTGATTATTTATTTTTAAATAATCAATTTTTTATGCTTGGAGATAATGAACATTTGCTTGCGTATCTTTTTAATTATGCTACTGTCATGTATTTGTTTGCTTACTTAAGCATGAATATCAAAAAGTATTTAAGCAAATATTGATTACTTTAATAACGGCTTAAATGAAGACAATATTTCATTATTAATATTGCCACTTAAAGCCTTTGTATAGTTACATACAAAGGTTCCAGTTATAAGTATCATCATGGCCTCTGCTTGATCTTCACTTATATTATTTTTATAGATTTTCTTTAGACAAGTATACATTACTTCTTTCCATGTCTTAAATTCATAAGTTACCATTTCTTGGATTTTGCCATTATATTTCGCTAAAACATAAGTTTGCAAAGTTGCGGTAGGTCTATTTTCATGTGTTCCACCATTTGCTACATATTTCATAAAGGAATTCATACAATCAAGTGGTGTTTTAAAATCATTTATATCATGATTATCAAACCAACATTTACAATGACTAGACATGTATTCTTTTGCGTATTCGCAATAAGAAAGTACCAAATCTTCTTTATTATTAAAATAATTTAAAAGCTTAGGATGAGACATATTAGCTTTAGCTGCTATATCTCTTAAAGTAATGTTATCAATTGTTTTTTCTTCAATGCATTTTTCAAATGCTTGTAATATCTTTATTTTTTCTTTTTCTTTATCAACAATTAATGGCATATTTCCTCCAGTTATAAATCAATTATATGTAAGTGTTGACGAATAAACAATGAAATGATATTTTATAATTACCAAATGGTAAATAAAAAGGAGTTTATTATGTCGGATAAAAATAGAAAAGTAGTTAGATTACTAGATAAAAAATTAAACAAAGATGTATCAAAAGTTTTGATGAAATGTTCAATTATTATTTTGGTATCAGTGTTAATGCATGATGGAGATCACTTGCGTCAAGCTTTTAATTGGGGCTATAGTATCCCTTTGTCTTTATTAGTGTTAAATTTAGTTGTTTATATCTTGCCAGTAGTATCAATCTTTTTAACTAAATTAAAAAGGGCAAGTGCTTCACTTGTCGTTGCTTTTACTGGTATATTTACAAGTCTTGGCTTTTTAATTATTCATTTATGTGGCGCTTTTTCTGGTTTATGGGGAGTATGGAATTTTTCCTATTTTGAACTTATCAAAGGTGTTACTTGGCAAGGCGTTTATTATCAAGGTGTAGACTTTATAAGCTGGATTTTCTTATTTGAAGTACCTGCTCTTTGTATACCTAGTTCTTATATGGCTTATAAACAATATTTGAAATTAAAAAATGAAAACAATTAATCTAAAAATTTATGGAATTGATTGTATAGCTTGTGTAAGCAGTATTGAAAACATTTTAAAAGATATTGATGGTATAGTTTCTGCTAAAGTCAATTATTCAACAAGTGATGTACTTATTAAGCTTAATAAAGATATAGATTTAAATGATTTATCTAAAAATTTAAATAGATTTGGTTTTGGTATTCCTATACAAGTTTATAAAATTAAATCAAATAATGTTGATGAAATAGTTGATAGATTAAATAAGTGTTTTGGTATAAAAGAACTTAAAATAAATGATTCAATAATTGAAGTATATATGTATTCAATATGTGATGATTTTAGTGTTTTAAAAGATTATTTGTATGGTTTTGATTATGAAATATTAGATTTTGATAATGGATATGAAGAACTTGAAATAAACAATCAATTAGTAATGCTTAAAAGATTATTGGAAAGCGTTGCTCTTACTACGCCTATATTTTGGTCAGTTGCACCTATTATCCAATTGTTATTAACTACTTTACTTCTTGTTTTTCCTGGTAGATATTTTTATAAGGGTTTTTATAGAAGTATCAAAAGCAAGCAATTAAACATGGATTTTTTGATTGCCTTATCAACAACAATAATCTATTTATATAGTGCTTATTTAACTTTTACAGTTTTTGAAGATATCCAATTATATTTTTTATGTGATGGTGTTTTATTGTCTTTGGTTTTATTTGGAAAATATTTAGAAATCATCACCAAAGGTGAGACTAGTAAGTCGCTTAAAGCTTTGTTTCATTTAATTCCTGATAAGACTTTAAAGTTAGTAGATGATGATTATAAAGAAGTATATGTAGATAATTTAAAAGTTGATGATGTGCTTAAAGTATTAAATGGCCAAAGATTTCCGCTTGATAGTATCTTGCTTAGTGAAAATACGTTTGTTGATGAATCTTTAATAACTGGTGAAAGTAGGCTTATACAAAAGAAAAGAAATGATTATTTAATTGGTGGATCTTTGAATAGAGAAAATGATGTTTTGGTTAAAGTTGTTAAAAATAAACAAGATTCTTCTTTAAACAAGATGATAGAAATGGTAAAAGAAAGTCAAAACGCAATTTTGCCAATACAGAGTTTGGCCGATAAGATTTCTAATGTTTTTATAATTGCAGTTTTATTTATTTCTATATTTGTTTTTGTAATTTACTATTTTTATCTTACAAGTCATGATTTATCTACCTCAATATTAACGATGTGTGGAGTTTTGGTGGTTGCTTGCCCATGTGCACTCGGCTTAGCTACGCCAACTAGTATCATGGTAGCAAGTGGTAGAGCCATGGAACTTGGGATTTTATATAGAAATGGCATAGAACTTGAAACAGCAGCTAAAATTTCGGTTGTTGTTTTTGATAAGACAGGTACCCTTACTAAAGGAGACGTAAATAATGACACATTAAAAGATGAAGCTATTAAAGTAATTGAAAAGTTAAAGAGTGAAAATATAAAAGTGGTTATTTTATCAGGTGATAAAAAGGAAATTGTAGAAAATATTTCCGACAAGCTTAATGTTAGTGAATATCGGTATGAACTAAGTCCTGTTTCTAAAAATAACTATATAAAAAATTTAAAAGAGAATGGTGAAATTGTTGCTATGGTGGGAGATGGTATAAATGATGGACCAGCTTTGGCAAGTAGTGATGTTTCTATTACTTTTCAAAATGCTAGTGATGTTGCCAAAGATGTTTCTGGTGTAATTATTTTAAATAATGATTTAAATTCTATATTAACATGTATCAATTTAGCTAAGGCAACTATGAAAAATATATATGGTAATTTGCTTTGGGCACTTTTGTATAACGTTATTTGTATTCCTCTTGCTGCTTTTGGGATAATGAATCCATCAATTGCTTCCGCTGCAATGTCATTTTCTTCTATTGCTGTTTTACTTCATTCTTTATCTTTAAGGAAGGCTTGTAAATGATAGAAGAAATTTATTCAAACAATTTAAATGGCTTGACTTGTTTATCTTGTGTTGATACTATTATGGACCATATGTTTTCATTAAGAGGCATTATTGATGTTAAAGTTTCTTATTTTAAATCAAGTTTTGAAATTAAATATGATCCAAGCATTATCACAAAAGAAGAAATAGAGAAAGCTTTAAAAGATATCGGCTATTCTGTTTCTGATAAAAAAGAAAATAATTTATTTAATGAGTTACTTACTTGCTTTTTAATCATTTTGTTTTTGATTATTTTAAAATATATTAATTTACCTATGGTTCCAAGTTTAAATAATGGTGCATCTTTATTATTTTTATTCATAGTTGGTTTATTCACTGGTACCCATTGTATATGTATGTGTTCAGGTATCATGCTTATGGCTATTAATAATGGTGATAAGCATTCTTTATTAAAATATCATTTAGGAAGATTAATTATGTCTACAACAATTGGTTTCTTATTTGGCTTAATAGGCAATGTTTTTGTATATTCATTGAAATTAAAAAGTATGATTTATACATTGTGTGGCTTACTTATTTTATTTATTGGCTTATGTAAGTGGGGCATTATTCCTGTATTTAGAAAACTTGAGACAAACGTTTTTAAACTTTGTTTTAAAACTAAGCATTTAAAAATAAATAAGGCAATAATAATAGGAATGTTAAACGCATTACTTCCTTGTGGTATGTCAAGCACGATGTGGATATATTCAGCTAGTTTAGCTAATCCCTTACTTAGTGCATTAACAATGTTTGTTTGGTGTCTTGGTACAGTTGTATTTATGAGTTTATTTTCATTAACTAATAAATTTCTTTCTAGTAAAAACAATATTATTTTTCAAAGATTTTCTACAATTATCATGGTAACAATGGGAATTAGAATGTTGATAAAGGGAATAACTTTATAGAAATTATTCTTGTTTTAGTTTTGATTATAAACATATAGTAAAATATCTAAGAAGAGATATATGAAGTTATTACCAATTGGCATTGAAAACTTTAAAGAATTAATTGATAAAGACTATTTTTATTTAGATAAAACTAATTTTATTGGTGAAGTGATAAAAGAGAAGGTTGTTGCGTATACTAGACCTAGAAGATTTGGGAAAGCTCTTAATATGTCAATGCTTTATTATTTCTTTTCTATTAAAGAAAAGAATAATGCTTATTTATTTGATGGTTTAGCTATTTCTAATAATCATGATGCATTAAAATTTCAAAATAAGTTTCCAACAATATTAATTTCTTTAAAAGAAATGAAGTGTGAAACTTTTGATGATCAACTTTTTAAATTTTCAGCTATTATTTCAAGATTACTTAATCAATTTGAAGATATATTAGATAATCCTATTTTCAATGATAGGGAAAAGATGCTTCTTAATAGATACCACATGGGTAATGCTTCTAGAAATGAGCTTTCTGAAGCGTTATTAAACATTTCGATATGTTTAAATAAATACTATCGTGAAAAGGTTGTTATTTTAATAGATGAATACGATGTTCCTTTACAAGCAGCTTATCAAAATAATTATTATGATGATATGGCTGATTTTTTAAGGAGCTTATTTTCCTCATCTTTAAAGACAAATGATGTTTTAGAAAAGGGTGTTATGACCGGCTGCCTTAGAATTTCTAAGGAAAGTATTTTTACAGGTCTGAATAATTTTAGTTCTTATTCTATTTTAGATAATATTAGTAATGAATTTTTCGGTTTTAAAGAAAATGAAGTCGAAAAACTATTAAAAGAATATGACTTATTTTTTTACATGGATGAAGTTAAAGAGTGGTATGATGGCTATTTATTTGGTGGCTTAGATATTTATAATCCTTGGAGCACTTTATCATATGTAAAAAACAAGAACTATGATGTTAATTTTAAGCCTATTTCATTTTGGGCAAATACTAGCAGTAATGATATAGTTGTTACATATATCCAAAATGGCGATAAGAAATTAAGGCAAGAATTTGAACAATTGATGAATGGTGTTCCATTAATAAAAAACATTAAGCAAGAACTAACTTATCGCGAAATGGATAATATTAATAATATTTACAGTTTTTTACTTCTTACTGGTTATTTAAAAGTTAAACAAGTTTTAAGTGATGGCCAATTTGAGCTTGTTATTCCAAATAGGGAAGTATATGAAATATATAGACAAACGTTTATGTCTTATTTTGAGGATTATACTTTTAATAAAAAACATGAACTTTATCAAGAACTGATAAATGGCAATGTTAAGAAAGTAAATTTATTGCTTAATGATATTCTTTTTAGAAGTATTAGTTATTTTGATAATCAAGAATCTTTTTACCATGGCTTTCTAGTTGGCTTATTAAATGATTATAAAGTTATTTCTAATAGAGAAGCTGGAAATGGTCGATTTGATTTATGTATTCTTCCTGATAATATTCTTGGTACAGCAATCCTTATTGAATGCAAACATTCTGAAAACGAAGATGATTTGATTGAAGATGCAAATAATGCGTTAAAACAAATTACTAATCGGGGATATTTAAAAGATAAAAAGCTACAAATATATGAAAACGTTGTTGCTTATGGGATTTCTTTTTATAAGAAGCAGTGTTATGTTGTCGAATTAAATTAAAAGTCATTATGACTAAACTAATTTTAGATAACTAAGGGACTATTATGAAGATAGTCTTTTTTTGACTAAAACTCAGAAAAATATCTTTCTAACGATATTTTTCCGCTTAAAAATATTGTCCAAATAATATTTTTCTAAGTTGTCACTATTTTTAGCTGTTTTTAGTGTGTTTGTTAATTAAACTTCAAACACTTTTTAAAAACAATTATGTTAAAATCAAAGAGTTAGAAAGAAAGAAGAGATTAAATGAAAGAAGTTTTTACTTTAGATTTCTATGGTCGTAAATTAACTGTTGAGACTGGTGAAATCGCAAAGCAGGCTGGGGGGTCTGTCTTAGTCCGTTATGAGGACACTGTTATATTATCAACTGCTTGTGCAAGCAATGTTGCTAAGGATACTGATTTTTTCCCACTTACAGTATCATTTGAAGAAAAATTATATTCAGTAGGAAAGATTCCTGGAGGTTTCTTAAGAAGAGAAGGTAGACCTTCAGAACATGCTACTTTAACTGCTAGATTAATTGATAGACCAATTAGACCTTTATTTGCGGAAGGCTTTAGAAATGAAGTTCAAGTTGTAAATACAGTTATGTCAGTAGATACAGACTGTTCAGCGGAAATGGCTGCTCTATTTGGTGCTTCACTTGCACTATGCGTTTCAAATATTCCATTTAATGGTCCGGTAGCTGGTGTTAAAGTCGGTTATGTTGATGGTGAGTTTGTAGTTAATCCAACTGTTGAACAAATGAATAATTCATTAATTGATTTAACTGTTGCTGGTACTGAAAACGCCATCGATATGGTTGAAGCGGGTGCTAAGGAAGTATCTGAAGAATTAATGTTAGATGCTTTAATGTTTGGCCATGACAAGATTAAAGAACTATGTGCTTTCCAAAAAGAAATTATTGCCAAAGTTGGCAAGGAAAAGATGGAAGTAGTTCTATATGAAATTGATCCAAGAATTAAAGAATATGTAAATGCTAACGGTAAGGAAAGACTTGAAAAAGCTGTTTCTATTCATGACAAGTTAGAATCTTATAATGCTCAAGAATCTATCACTAAGGAAATGCAAGCTCATTTTGAAGAAGATTCTTCTTTAAGCGAAAAAGAAATTGATAAGTTAGTTAAACAAACTAATGAATATTGTACAGAAATCATCGCTAATGAAGTTAGAAGACTAATTTCTGTTGAAAAGATTAGACCTGATGGTAGAGCGCTTGATGAAATTAGACCACTAAATTCACAAGTTGACTTACTTCCTAGAGTCCATGGTTCTGCTATGTTTACTCGTGGCCAAACTCAAGTTATCTCTGTTACAACTTTAGGCCCATTAGGCGATAATCAAATCATTGATGATTTAACTGAAGTTGATGAAAAGCGTTTTATGCATCAATATAACTTCCCACCTTATTCAGTTGGTGAAGTTGGTAGAATGGGCAATCCTGGTAGAAGAGAAATTGGCCATGGTGCACTTGGCGAAAGAGCTTTAAAACAAGTTATTCCATCTGAAGAAGAATTCCCTTATGCAATTAGAACAGTTGCGGAAGTTGTTGAATCAAATGGTTCAAGTTCTCAAGCTTCAATTTGTGCTGGTACTATGTCTTTAATGGCAGCAGGTGTACCAATTAAGGCTCCAGTTGCTGGTGTTGCAATGGGTTTAATTGAAGTAGGTGATTCTTATTCAATTCTTACTGATATCCAAGGTATGGAAGACCACTATGGTGATATGGACTTTAAGGTAGCTGGTACAAAAGATGGTATCACTGCTTTACAAATGGATATTAAGTGCACTGGTATTAAAAGAGAAGTGTTCGAAGAGGCTTTAGCTCAAGCTAAAAAAGGAAGACTAGAAATTCTTGATAATATGATGGCTTGTATCTCTGAGCCTAGAAAAGATGTTTCTAAGTATGCTCCTAAGATGGATACATTCAATATTCCTGTTGATAAGATTAGAGATGTAATCGGTAAGGGTGGCGAACAAATCAATAAGATTATTGAAGAATGCGATAATGTTAAGATTGATATCGATGATAATGGTAAGGTTGTTCTATATCATATGGATAGAGAAACAATCAACAAGGCTAAGCAAATCATCCAAGATATCGCAAGAGTTGCTCAAGTTGGTGATGTTTACGAATCAACAGTTGTAAGACTTGAAAAATTTGGTGCCTTTGTAGAATTATTTAAAGGCCAAGATGCATTACTTCATGTATCTAAGATTTCTCATGAAAGAGTCGCTAAACCTGAAGATGTATTAAAGATTGGTGACAAGATTAAAGTTAAGGTCATGGAAATCGACGAAAAGGGCAGAGTTAATGTAAGTGCTAAGGAACTTCTTCCTAAACCTGAAAAGAAAAGCGAGGAAGAAAAGCCTGTTGAAGAAGCTAAGATTGAAGAACATAAGGGTGAAAGAAGATTCTTTGGTAAGAAGCTAGGTTAATAACTAAAATAAAACTTGATTGTAATAGATCAAGTTTTTATTTGTAGAATGTTAAACTAATATCCCAATTGGGGGTAATTTTGTCCACTCAAAACACAGATAATAAAGTTACTGTATTTTGAATGTTTTTAGGTATAATTGAAACATGCGAATGAGAAAGAAAAAATGGGTAAGACCCTTTCTTGATGAAGAAAAAGTATATTTATTAGATTCTTTAAAAGAATTTAAAACTGATATGCCTATTAATCTAGAAATAGGTATGGGCATGGGTGATTTTATTTGTGATAGTGCTAAATTAAACAAAGATATCTATTATATTGGTCTTGAAAAAGATGAAACTTGTGTTGCACGTGCTATTATCAAAGCTAGAGAATATAAGTTAGATAACTTTAAGGTGCTACTTAGAAATGCTAATGAAATTGAAGAATATGTAAATCAGAGCAGTATAGATCGTATCTACTTACACTTCTCAGATCCTTGGCCTAAAAAAGGTCATCATAAAAGAAGATTAACTTATCCTACTTTTTTAGAAAAGTATAAAAAGTTATTAAAGGATGATGGCGAAATTATTTTTAAGACAGATAACAAGGATTTCTTTTTAGATTCCTTGGAATACTTTAAGGAAAGTGGCCTAGAAACTGTTGATATAAACTATGATTATCATAGTATAAAAAGAGATGAACCTTTAACTGGTTATGAGTCTAAATTTAAAGATTTAGGTAATCCAATTTTCTTTATCAAACTTAAAAAATAATTGTGAAGTTTATGTGAAATTCAAAGAGTCTTAAAAATGATAAGACTCTTTTTGTTGTATAATTTTTATATGAAGTTTTTAAAAAAATTATTATGTTTATTTTTAATATTTAGCTTAAGTGCTTGTTCTAAAACAAGTGTTAAAACATATCATACATACACATGTTATCCAATAGGATACTTACTTAATAGAATAGGTGGAAATAGAATCAACATTACTTCTATTCAAAATAATGTCAATATTCAAAACGCTACTGTTATTAGTAACTACGCTAGTATCGCTGATGATACACAATGTTTCTATTATATTAAGGGACTAGAACCCTATATGGATGTTTATGGTGATGAGATTGTGGCAAGTGTAGGTAGTGAAGTTGACTTAAGCGCCTCAAGTATCTATTCTTTTAAAAGATATACACCAGTAAATGTTGGTGGCAATGTTACTTATATTGAAAATAATTATTATGATGGTAGTGCTTTTGATGATATTGATTCATATACCAATGACTTATATTTGTGGTTAAATCCTATTGGTATGCTTTCAATGGCTAAACAAATATACAATTATTTGTCTACTAATTATGCTGAACAGGCAGCTTATTTTAAAGAGAATTATGATTCTTTAGAGAATGAGCTTATTTCATTGGATGCCTCTTTTCAAAGCTTAGCTAGTAGCCTTCAAAAAGAAAACAAGCACATTAAATTTGTTTCTATGACACCTTCATTTGGTTCTTGGCAAAAAGCATATGGTATTGAAGTCTATCCAGTTTGTCTATCTAAATATGGCGCTTTGCCAACAGATAGTCAACTAGAAATAATTAAACAAAGGATTATTGATGATGGGGTAGAGTATATTGTTTATGAGCCTAATATGTCTGATGAGATGAATACTTTATTTTCAAAGCTTGAAAGTGAGCTTAAATTAAAGAGAGTTAATTTATCTAATCTATCTTCTTTAACAGTTACTCAACAAACTGATAATAAGGATTATTTTACAATAATGTATGAAAACTTGGCTGTTCTTGAAAATATCGCAACAAGCGCAAGTGATGATGCAAGCGAGGTGACAAGTAATGGACAAGATTCTGCTAGTTGATGGCAATTCTGTTTTATTTAGAGCTTTTTATGCGACAAGTTTTACCAATATGATGAGAACATCATTTGGTGCTTATACTAATGCGGTATATGCTTTCGCTAATATGCTAAATAAAGCAATTAAGCTAATTGAACCAAAATATTGTTTAGTGGCATTTGATAAGGGCAAGAGTACTTTTAGACATCAAATGACACCTGATTATAAGGCTGGTCGAAAAGAAACACCACCAGAACTAGTTGAACAATTTAAATTAGTTAGGGATATGCTTGATGCTTATAATATCAAGTATCTAGAATATGATGAAATAGAGGCTGATGATATTATCGGTATACTATCAAAGAAGTTTGATATAGAAACAGCTATTTTTTCTAGTGATCATGACTTGTTTCAATTAATTGATGATAAAAATCATACTAAGGTCTATTGTATGAAAAAAGGCATGTCAGATATTGGTGTATTAGATGAAAGTGCTCTTTTATCTGAATATAGCTTAAAACCTTATCAAATTATCGAATTTAAGGCTCTTGCGGGCGATAAATCAGATAACATTAAGGGAGTAGAGGGCGTTGGCGAAAAAACAGCTGTAAAGCTTTTAAATGAGTATGATACGGTAGATGGTATTTACGCTAACATCGATAATCTAAAGGGTAAATTAAAGGAAAGACTTATAAATGATAAAGAGTCTTGTTATACAAGTCGAAAACTAGCTACTATACTAACTGACTATAAACTAGATGTAAATTTAGAAGATTTACTATTAGATATCAATGAAGATACTAAAAATGCTTTCTTTGAAAAGTATGAGATGAAATCACTTATTAATAAAGACTATTCTTTTACTAAAAAAGAAAAAATAGGTGGTAATAAAGTAAGCAAGATTTCAAATGATATGTATGATAATCCTTTTATTTATTTTGTATCAGATGATTTCTCTTATTTTGAAAGATCATTATATGGCGTTGTTTTTTCTAAAGACAATAAAAGAGAATATATTAGTTTAGATGATTTGATGAAAGATAATGAAACAATAGAATTCTTAAAAAGTTCTAACCCTAAAATTGTCTATGGTCTAAAAGACATTAAACATCAACTACATTATCATGATTTACAAATAGGTGCTAATACTGATGATTTACTTTTAATATGTTTTTTAGTAAACAATAATCATAATGAACTACCAAGAATAGTACATGATTATGGATATGATTTAACAAGAACTTTAAAAGATGTTTTTGGAACAGCAAAAAAACCTGTTGAATACGATGAAATAAGTGTTTTAGATTATAGCTATGAAGTAAGTTATTATTTAACCAAAATTTACAACAACGCTTACAAAAAATTAGAAGAATATAATTTAGTAAGTTTATATAAAGATGTTGAGCTTCCTTTAGTAGATGTTTTATATGACATTGAAAGGGAGGGCATAAATTGTGATATCAATGAACTTGATGATATAGCGTCAAAGACTCTTGAAAAAGTAAATGAACTAGAAAAAGATATTTATACATTGGCAGGGGAAACATTCAATATTAATTCACCAAGCCAATTAAGGGAAATCATTTATACAAAACTTGATTTACCAAATCTTAAAAAGGGCTCAACTGAAGCTGAAGTATTAAATAAGTTAGTTAATTATCATCCAATTATTTCTAAGATACTTGAATATCGTAAGTTTTCTAAGCTTTATTCTACTTATGCTGAAGGCTTAAAGAAATATATTAAAGATGGTAAAATTCATACAATCTTTTCCCAAACCAATACAGCTACTGGTAGACTTTCAAGTAGTGAACCAAACTTACAAAATATAAGTGTAAGAGATGAAGATGGTAAGGAAATAAGAAAGGCTTTTAAGCCTAGTAAAGATAGTGTTTTATTATCAAGTGACTATTCGCAAATTGAACTTAGAGTACTTTCTTCTTTAGCTAAAGAAGATAAAATGATAGAAGCTTTTAATAGTGGGGTTGATATTCATACTAAAACAGCTATGGATATCTTCGGCTTAAGTAAAGACGAAGTAAATGATACTGTAAGAAGACAAGCTAAAGCTATCAATTTTGGCGTTGTCTATGGTATAAGTGAATTTGGTTTAGCCAATCAGACTTCATTATCTTTTAAACAAGCTCAAAAATATATTGATAATTATTTTGAAAACTATCCAAATATCAAGGCTTATCTAGATAAAGAAGTTAAATTTTGCGAAGAAAATGGCTATGTTTTAACAATGTTAAACAGAAGAAGATACATTGATGAAATTAAAAGTAGTAAATGGAATCTAAGAGAATTTGGCAAAAGAGCTGCTATGAACTCACCAATTCAAGGCAGTGCAGCTGACTTAATTAAGCTAGCTATGCTTAAAGTAACAAAGGCCATAAAAGATAATAATCTAAAGTCTAAACTAATTTTACAAGTTCATGATGAACTAATCTTTGATGTGCCAAATGATGAGATAGAAATCATGAAAAAACTTGTTGAAGACTCAATGATTAATGCTTATAAGTTGAATGTTAATTTAGATGTTTCCATAAATATTGGAACTGATTGGTATAAGGCGAAATAGTATGCCAGAACTTCCTGAAGTAGAAACTGTTTTAAGGACTCTTGAAACAAAAATAAAAGATAAAAAGATAGTTGATATTAAGATTTTATATAAGCCCATTGTTGAAGATGATGACTTTAAAGATAAATTGATTAATCAACATTTTAAAGAATTTATAAGAAGAGGCAAATTTCTTATTTTTAAGATGGATAATATAGCCTTTTATTCACATCTTAGAATGGAAGGGAAATACTATATTTTAAATGAATCTGACCCGATAGATAAGCATACTCATGTCATTTTTTATTTAGATGATGGTAGTCAACTAAGATATCACGATGTTAGAAAATTTGGCCGTATGGGACTTTTACCATGTCAAGATAATTATGATGAATTTAAAAACTTAGGTCCTGAGCCATTTTGGGACAGCTTTAATGAAAAATATATTAAAGACTATTTAAAAAATAACAAAAAGCCCATAAAGGAAGTACTGCTTGATCAAAGTTTTGTTGCAGGAGTAGGTAATATATATGCTGATGAAATACTTTGGGCAATTAATGTAAAGCCTTTAAGATGCGCTAATAAACTTACTAAAAAAGAAAGAGAAGCTTTAATTATTAAGATACGTGATATTTTAAATAGAGCTATAAAAGCGGGTGGTACAACCATTAGATCTTATACATCTTCACTTGGTGTAACGGGACGTTTTCAATTGTCTTTAAATTGTCATAACCAAAAAGTATGTAATAGATGTAATGGCGAAATAAAAAAGATAAGAGTAGGAGGAAGAGGGACATATTATTGCCCTAATTGTCAAAGATGAGATATGCAATAACTGGATCAATTGGTTCTGGTAAAAGTAGTGTTAGTGAATATTTAAGAAGTAAGGGCTATTTTGTTTTTGATTGTGATAAATATAATGCTTACTTATTAAATGAAGATATAAACTGTTTTAAATTAATAAAAGAAGCATTTCCATCTTGTATTAGGGCTGATAAGATTGATAAACAATTATTAGCTAATATTATCTTTGATAATAATGATAAAAAAGAAGAATTAGAAAATATCTTACATCCTCTAATACTAAATAAGATGTTGGAATATGAAAAAGTGTATCAACCTTTTTTTGCGGAAGTACCTCTATTATTTGAAGTAAACTGGAATAAATACTTTGATTATAGTCTTTTGGTTGTAACCGATAGACAAATAGCCCTAAAGCGTCTAATCAAAAGAGGACTAAGTGAAAAGGAGAGTATACGTCGTTTAAATAATCAAATGGATGTAAACAAGAAGATAGAAAGAAGTAATTTTATAATATATAATAATTTTGATTTGGCATCACTTTATGAACAAATCGATAAATGGCTTATAGAATATGTTAGGTAATGATTTATTTAAGGTAGAAGCAAATATAGATTTAAGTTATAAACGAAATAAGTCGCTTATTCTTTTCTATGGTCCTCTTATTGGAAATGATGCTTTTTATATTTATCATTTCTTATATGTCAAAGGAAATTCCTATGATTTTAAAGAACTTAATAAACTACTGGTTTCATTAAATTGTTCGATTGATTTTTTTAATGAAGCTGTTAAAAAATTAAACATTTATCGTTTACTTTCAACATATGAAAAGAAAGAGGATAATGTCACTAAATATATCTTTAGTTTAAATAATCCATTGACAATTGAAGAATTCAGTAATGATGAAATACTAAAAAGAGACTTTGTACTAAAGGTTGGTGGTCAATACTATCAAAGTATTTGTAATGAGATTAGAACTAATAAGCATAATGGCTTTAAAAATGTATCATTTAACTACGACATAAAAGAATTAGATGGTTGGTCTAGTGATGATGAGACTTTCTTAAAGCTTTCTAAGAAGGATAAATATAACAATAACTATAAATTTGATTTAGAGGCTTTTTTCGCCTATACCAAATTGGCTGGCTTTCCTACTAGACTTCGTACAAGAGAAAATCTTGATGAGATATGTTTACTAGGTGATTTATATAATATTAGTCCCAAGGACATGTCAACTTGTGTTTCCAAGTCTTGGAATCTAAAGACCAATGAATTCTCGATTGCTAAGCTAAAAAGTGAATGCAAAAAGACGGCATATCAATATAAGTTAGTTGAAAACATTGACTACAATAGTGATCCAATAAATTACTTATATAATTTACAAAATGGTAAAGAGGTTACACCATTTGATAAGGACATTATTTACAGGTTGGCTAAAGATTATCATTTGAACAACCAAGTTATTAATGTTTTATTAGAACATAGTTTAAGAGTATGTAACAACTCGTTAATAGAAAACTTTATAATTCCTATAGCTAGCAATCTTCATCGTAATGATGTTGATACAGCTAAAAAGGCTATTGAATGCATAAGTAACTATAAAGGAAGTAGAAGAGAAGAAAAGCCTATTGTTCATGATGATTCTAATAATCCAGAATTTACCGAACAGATGATGCAAGAACTATTGAAAAGAAGAAATAGATTAAGGAGCGAAGATGTTTGATATTAATACTAAATGCGAGCAATTAAAAGATAATCCTTACATTAAAGCTTTCTTAAAGAAAAATGGTTTAAATGAAAATGTTATAGCTAAAAAGATGAGCCCTTTTCTTGATTTTGAAGAATCAATTAAAAAGTGTGAAAACTGCAAGGGTTTAGAGTTTTGCAAACAAGCTAAAAAGGGCGAATATATTTCTTTAAAGTATGATGGGATTATTGATACCGAAGTAACTTATTGCGATTATTATTTAACAAAGCTTAAAAATGATAGGGTACTTAATAACTTTGTAAGAAATGATATTCCAAGTGCCTATAGTAAACTTGATTTAAACAATATTGAACTTGTTGATGGTAAAATTGCCTCATTAAATTCTCAATGTCTAGATATACTGGAAAAAACAAGGAAAAAGGGTTTGTTTATTCATGGTAATTTAGGTGTGGGCAAGACATATATGTGCTACGCTTTAGCTAATAGTTTGGCAAAAAACAATAATAAAGTAGCATTTGTTAAAGTTAACTTATTTGTCAATGAAATGCGCAAGCTTATCGCTATAGACTCAGAAAAATATGATAGGACTATTAAGGATATTAAAATGGTTCCTTATTTAATTCTTGATGATATTGGAGCTGAATCGGTTAGTTCTTATTCTAGAGACGATTTATTATTTTATATTTTGGATTATCGGATGGAACATAAACTACTTACAGTGTTTACTTCAAATTTATCTAAGGATGCTTTAAGGGAACATTATAAATATGATAAAAAAGACAATTCTTCAGCAATTAGAGCTGATCGCTTATTTGAGCGAATTGATATCTTAACTGATGATTTTGCCTTAACAGGAAACAACAAAAGGAGGCCTTAATATATGATTAGGAAAATTGGTGTTTTAACAAGTGGTGGCGATTCGCCAGGCATGAATGCAGCCATTAGATCAGTAACAAGAAATGCTTTAAGTAATGGCATTGAAGTTGTAGGTATAAAAGATGGATACAAGGGCTTAGTTGAAGGCTTATATGTACCATTTGAAAGAACTAGTGTTTCAGATACTTTATCGCGTGGTGGTACTATCCTTGGTAGTGCTAGACTTCCAGAATTTAGAAATGAAGAAACACAACTAAAGGCATGTGAAAAACTAAAAGAAAACCAAATTGATGCGATAGTGGTAATTGGTGGTGATGGCTCATATAGAGGAGCTTTAGCTTTAACAAAGCTTGGCATTAATTGTATTGGACTACCAGGTACAATCGATAATGATATTCCAGGAACTGACTTTACAATTGGCTTTGATACGGCATTACACACTATTGTTGATTGTGTCGATAAATTAAGAGATACTTCAAGTTCTCATCATCGATGCTCAGTTGTTGAAGTAATGGGCAATAGATGTGGCGATTTAGCTATCTATTCTGGTCTTTCAACGGGCGCTGAAATTGTGGTTACACCAGAAACTGGATATGATGAAGAAAGCATTATTGAAAAATTGGCATATTTAGAAAGAATCGGTAAAAACCATGCGATTGTTATTGTTTCAGAAAAACTTACTGACGTTAACTCTTTAGCAAGCAAGATTACATCTAGAACAGGCTTTTCGGGTAGAGCTACTGTACTAGGACATATTCAAAGAGGTGGTTCACCTACCGCAAATGATAGAGTACTTGCAAGTAGATTGGCAGAAAAAGCTGTTGATTTATTACTAGATGGAGTGGGTGGTCATTGTTGTGGTATTCGCAACAATCAAATCATCTCTTTACCGATTGAGGAAGCGCTTAACTTACCAAAAGATTCAAAACGCGATTTATATCGTTTATTTGATCGATTAGTGTAGTAAAATAAGAAACGTTTAAAGTTAGGAGGATATATGAGCAAATTTAAACAAACAAAAATTGTCTGTACACTAGGTCCTAGTAGTAATAACTATGGAACTATTTTAGCAATGGCTAATGCAGGCATGAATATTGTAAGATTAAACTTTTCACATGGTGAACATGCGGACCATTTAGCAAATATGGAACTTGTTAGAAAGGTTGAAAAAGAAAATAATCTAAATCTAGCAATCTTACTTGATACAAAGGGTCCTGAAATCAGACTTGGTGATTTTGAAAATAAACAAGAAACTTATAGCAAGGGTGATATTGTTACATTATGTAAAGAAGAAATCTTAGGTAATCATGAGCGTGTGACTATTAAGTGTCCTGAATTATTTGATGATTTAAAGGGCGGGGAAACTATTTTAGTTAACGATGGTAAACAACAACTTAAGGTATTATCAAATAATGGCGAAGAGCTTAAGTGTGAAGTACAAGTTAATGGTATCTTAGCTAGTAGAAAAGGTTGTAATGTACCAGGTGTAAAACTTTCTATGCCATTTATTTCAGCTAAAGATGATGCTGACTTAAGATTTGGTTGTGCTCAAAATGTCGACTTTATCGCTGCATCTTTTGTAAGAAGAGCTGATGACGTTTTAAAGATTAGAAAGATTTTAGCTGAAGAAGGCAAATCTAGTATTTCTATCATTGCGAAAATTGAAAATCAAGAAGGTTTTGACAATATTGATGAAATCTTAGATGTTGCGGATGGCATCATGGTTGCAAGAGGTGACTTAGGCGTTGAAGTTAAGGCTGATAAAGTTCCAATTTATCAAAAGATATTAATCAAGAAAGCAAATGAACATGGCAAACCAGTAATTACTGCTACTCATATGCTAGATTCAATGACACAAAATCCACGTTGTACAAGAGCTGAAGCAAGTGATGTTGCCAACGCAGTACTAGATGGTTCTGATGCCGTAATGTTATCTGCTGAATCAGCAGCTGGTGATTATCCAGTTGAAGCAGTTAAGACAATGGCTTCAATTTGTGAAACAGCTGAAGATATTTTCCCATTTAGAGAACATCTTGAACAAATGAAGAATTATTCTCACAATACTATTCAAGATGCAATTGGTGTTGCGGTATCAGATGCTACACTTACTCTTCCAATTGGGGCAGTAGTTGTATTTACACAAGGTGGTAGCACAGCTAGAATTATTTCTAAGTATCGTCCAGCTTGTCCTACTTATGCAGTTACATTTACTAAAAAGACTCAACATGCACTTGAAAACTATTTTGGTATTAACGCCGTATTATCTAGTGTTCAAAATAATCTTCAAAACGATGATGAACTTGCTAGTGGAGTATGTAAGGCATTTGGTCATAAGGCTGGTGAACAAGTTATTATCTGTGCTGGTTACCCTACAGGTGAGGGCAGCTGCAATATGATGAAGATTGTTACTATTAAATAAAACTAAAAGGACTGATAATTTTCAGTCTTTTTTATGTCTTTTTTACATAAAAAAATAAAAGACTATAATAAAATACTTTATGAAAAAGAGGGAGATAGAATGAAAAATATTTTTAATAGGCTATTACAATCATTGGCATTGGTGTTAGTTTGTCTTACAATATTGCCTTGCAATGTTGTTAATGCAAGTGATGAGCCAATAGCTTATATTATTGATGGAAATGATATAAGAACTAATTTTTATGATGTAGATAGTGCCATTGAGGCTTCTTATAGTATCTATGGCATTACCATGTTAAAAGATTGGGATATTTATTCAGAGATAACAATTGCTGAAGGCTATACTTCGACAATTCGCATGGATGGCCATGTGATAAAGTATGCTGGCAAAACTAACAACTACAATAGAATTTTTACTTTAGAGAAAAATTCTTCTTTACATTTAACAGGTAGTGAAACAGAAAAAGAATATAGTGATGGACTAGCTGGTAGAGTTACAAGTGGTGGATTAATTACTAATGGTTATCGTATAAAAGGTGGAGCAATCTTTTTGAAAGAAGGTTCTAATTTAGAAATTAGAAATGTTGCGATTGCTGGAAATACTTCGCTAAGTTATGGTGGAGCCATCTATGTGGATGGTGATAATGCTACTATGACACTTGATAATGTGAAAATCTATAATAACTACGCTAAAAACGATGGTGGCGCTTTTTATGTTGATGGCAAAAATTGCAATATCACATTAAAGAACACTCTTGTTTATAGCAATAGAACTGATAAATCAGGTGGTGCTTTTTATATTGATAAGCAATATTGCACTATTAAAATGGATAATTCAACTATTTCAAATAATTATTCAAGTAGTAGAGGCAATGCGATTTATGTAAATGATACTAACTTTACTCTTGAGATGGAAAATTATTCTACGATTAAAGAAAGCAAGGAAAATGGCTATGATGGAGCAGCTATTTATTTAAATTATTCTTGGTTTAATATTTTTTCCAATGATAAAACAGCTTCTATAAAAGATAATGAGGGTTATTCAGGTCCGGCTATTTATGCTGATAGTCAATATATAAGATCAGAACACGGAACTATTAAAGGCATTAATTTCACTAATAATAAGAGTAATAATTCTGGTGGAGCCTTATTTATAGGCCAAAATAATGTAACTATTGAAGATTGTGTGTTTAATGGAAATACATCGACTAATGGTAATGGTGGAGCTATTTGTTTCTCTGCAAAAGGCACTATAAAAAATAGTTCTATTACTGATAATAAGGCCGTTAATGGTGGTGGTGTTTTTATTGATCAAGCACATGATTTGACTCTTTCAGGGCTTGTTAATATTTATAACAACACTAATCGATCTAATGAAAAAGATGATGTTTATTTATATGAAGCTCCATCTTTATCTGCCTATATTATCGCCAATAACATTGATAAAAATTCATTGATTGGTATTAGAACTGATAATTCAAGTGATAGAAAACTAGTTAATAATTTAAGTGAATATAATTATAATTCGACTTTCTTTTTAGACGATGGGGATAATTTCCATTTAGGCTATCAAGAAAATGCGAACCAGTTATGGCAAAGAAAAGGTGCTACTACTTATAAACTAACAGTAGATGGTAATAAAATTGGTGACTATAAAGCTGGAAGTACGGTAACAATTACTAATAATATTGAAAACAATAATCTAGTATTTAAGCAATGGAAGGATAGTGCTGGTGTTAGTTTTGCTGATAAAACTTCAAAAACAACAACAATTACAATGCCATCTTACGATATTGAATTAAATGCTGAATATGTTAATGTAACTAAAGATATTACTTTAACAATTGATTATCCAGTTGTAGGTCAAAAACTAGATTCTACTGCAATATTATCTTTTAATGGGTGTGAAGAAAACTATGAAGTAGACATTAATTGGTATAAAGCTGGACAAGAAAATACAAGTATTGATGCTGACTATATTGTAAAAGAAGGCGAACAATATATACCACAAATAAAACTTTCTACTGACCTTAATAAAAACTTATATTTAAGTAGTAATATTACAAAAAATGATATCAAGCTTAAATATGGCGATACTTATTTCAATGCTAGCTTTGTAAAATATTTTGCCAATCAATCAATTTCTATTATTGGCGAAGCAGTTGGCGAGGATAATAAGAGTGTTTCTTCTATTAATCCGCTAACTATTAAAGTGCCAGCTTATATAACAAATAATGCTCTAGTTGCTTTAATAAATAAGCAAATTAGTGAAGTTGGTGTTAAGGTTTATACAAATTATGGCAAAGAATATACTTTGAAATTTAACACTTTAAGTGAAAATGATAAAACGATTATCAATGGCTGGTATGAAAATGGATATATCAAAGTACCTAATGGCTATTACACATTAGATTTAACACCTAATAATACTGATAATTTAAATTTAGGATCTAATAAGGCTGCTTTAAGAATGGATGTTATTACAGATGATACTATCACCAAAGTTGATGATTTAAATGTTTCAATCAATCAGGGTTCTTATATAAGCATCCTTAAAAATGCTATACCTTCCCAAATCCAAGTAAGTGCCAAAAATGGCAAGAAGTATATAGTTAATGTGGATAAAGACCAACTTGATTTAAAACTTCAACCGCTAACAATTGCTGATAGAGTAAAACTATTAGATGATGGAAGTGATTTGTTAACTTTTACTCTTCCACTTACAACAACCAAAGATGATACTAACATTAGATTAAATGGTAAGACACTTACTGTTAATATTACGGTTAATAAAGTAAGTACCGGAAGTGCATTTGTAGCTATACCGCATATACCATGTGGTGGCTTATATCAAATAAATAATGCAGTCATGACTGTTTCCCAAGATGAGCTTACCACTTATAGTCAAGATGAATATAAATTTGATGAAGATGGCAACTTTTATGTAAAAGCGACTTGTGATGATCAAGATGCAACTATCTATTATCAAATCAATGATTATACTGATTCTGTAGAATTAACGGATGAAGAAGGTTGGATTAATTTGGGAAAAGATGCTGTTTGTACATTGACTGTCTATGCTGTTAAAAATACAACTGATGGTACTCTTGTTTCTAGTAAAGTAAGTTCTGTTTATATCATTGATGGTGAGTTCTTTGACTTTACATACTTACAAGAACCTACATTTGAAACAAAAGAAGATACTTATATTCCAGATGATGAAGATATAACAACTTTAGAAAATGGTGATATAAGTTTAAATGTCTATTTTGCTAATTCAAGCTACAACATTAAGTATTTCATCAATGATGGAACTACAATCGAAGAATATGATGATAGTAAAGGCATTACATTAACTTGTCCTGAAGGCGAGTTTAAGGCCTATATGATTAGTGCATGGACTTATGATGAAGAGGGACATCAATCATTTGTAACAACCGCTAATTATGCTTTAGATAACCGAGGACTAGATGAAAGCAAGTTATTAATAAATACACTTATAACAATTAAAAAGCCAACAGCTAATGAAAAACTTGCAAGTAATGCAAAGGTAAGTGGCTCCTATTTAGGTGAAGCATTTAAGAAAGATGATGTAAATGTTACTTGGTCAACAAATGATGAAATTGCTATCTATGATAATCAATATTTAGCTACATTAGATATTGATAGTATGTTTGACGGTGCAGAAGATAAACAAGATATCGTTAATATGATTAATGCTAATGTAAATGATACATATGGTAACAGTTTAAGTAATGCGAATGCTTGGGCAGAGCTTGAAAACAATAAGATTGTTTTAAAAATCTTATTCCCTAAAACAGAAAGTTATAGTGATCCTGCATTAAAGTTTACTTTAAAAAGTATTAAAACGACGGATTATGTAAGTGAGATATCTTATGAAGATGCGCTTAACATTAATAATGATTTTTCTAATTTTGCTTTACCTTATGTAATACTAAATGCGTCAGGAAGTGATAATACTTCATATTTCTTTAAAGAAGATGCTTCAAGTTTATTTAAACTAGTAAAAGCCTTCAATCCAAACAATTATGATGCTCAAGAAATAGTATTTAGGGCCGATATAAATAGTTTGATACCAGAATACATTAATAAGAATAATGTTGATACAAATATCACTTTTAAAATTAAAGTAAGAGCTAAACTTGGTTATGTGCCAAATGAAGTTATAGATAAATCTAGTGATAAGGCTGTTACTTGTGAAGAATACATGAAGTCTAAAGACTGGACTTGGTCTGAGTCTAAGAAGGCTTGTGTGTATCGTGTAAGTAATACTTCTAGTAACTGATAAAGATAGCGAAAGCTATCTTTGTTTTGATGTAGAATATTAGAAAGGGAGATAGAAAGTATATGAAGAAAGTATCCTTAAAAGTTTTGAAATATCTATTAACGGCCTTACTATTTATTACGGTGTTGCCTGTTAATGTATTTGCTGAAGATCATTATGTAGCATACTCAGAAAATAATGGCGAAAAAACATATTATCGTACTGTGACTGATGCTGTTAATGCAGGTATGCGTACTGGTTCACTTATCACAATGTTGGATGATTGGACTTTTACTTCACCTATGAATGTTGTAGAAGGCAGGACTTTAAAAATTGAAATGAATGGACATTCCATCAGAAGACTTGATTTAAATACTAGAAGTTATATTAGTAGTGGTCATGTTATTGTGATGCATCCAAGATCAAAATTATATTTATATGGTAACAATGTTCCTAATTGTACCTTCAAGACAAATGACAATGGTATTCACACAAGTAGAGAAATTGTTAGTGGTGGCTTAGTATATGGTGGTGTGGCCAGCGATGGTGGTGGCATCTATATGAAAAAGGGCAGTGAACTTCATTTAGAGAATACTGCTATTGGTGTTAACTATGCCAAAAATGGTGGCGGTATTTATGTTGATGGTGAAGATTGTCAAATTTATTTAGATAAGGGTGCTAAAATTACCCAAAATGATGGCCAAGGTGCCGGTATTTATTCAGATGCAGATGGTACTCACATCCACTTAAATGGTGGTTCTGTAATTGATAGTAATAATATAGATGGCACTTCTAGTGATGGCGGTGGTGTTTATTTTAATTATTCATGGTTTTCAATAGAATCAGAAGATAAGACTGGTAGAATCACCAACAATACAGGAAAAAATGGTGGTGGTATTTATATTGATTCAAGGTTTTGGGGATCAAATCGTGGAACGATTAAAAATTTAACCATTGAACACAATTTCTCCCATCAACAAGGAGCTGGTATATATGCCAATCAAAACTATACCACTATTGAAAATTGCCTAATCAAAAATAATGAAGCTGATTATGATGGTGGTGGTATTTATACTAATGGTAAAAACACCATAAGTAATTCAACAATTACAGGCAATAAGTGTAATCAAGTTGCAGGTGTAAATCGAAATTATGAAGGAGGAGGCGTTTTTGTTAGTGGCGATGATATAAAAATAACTGGCACTACAGTTATAAAAGATAACTCTCGAATGAACGCCAATCCTACTCATTGGTGGAATTCTGACTGGGGTGGTTTGATTGGTGGAAATTATAAACCTGGTATGTATGGCTATTCTGATGATGATTGCTTCTTAGATGGCTCTTCAGTATATATTGATGCCACTGGCCTAGATACTACCAACTCCTTAATTGGTACTCGAAATGGCCAATCAGGTGATAGGAAACTTGTTAAGAATTTAGGTAATATCTCTGGTAATTCAGTGTTCTTTGTTAATTTACCTAACTCTTTCCATGTAGGAAAAAATGGAAATGAATTATGGCAAAGAACTGGTTCAATTAGCTATAAGGTAACTGTTAATGGTAAAGAAATTGGTACTTATAAAGCTGGTGATGAGGTAAGTGTAAACGGCAATATTAAAAATGGTGTATTCCAGTCTTGGTCAAGTAAAACTCTTACTTTAACTGACAAGCAAAAGAATGAAGCTAACTTGAAATTTAAGATGCCAAGTTTTGATGTTGATTTAACTAGTGCCTATAGTTATACAGGAAGTGATAATGCGGTATTAACTATAGATGCACCAACTGTTGGTGTGACACTTAGTGCTTATGGCAAATTATCTTGGACATTGAATAATGTTGGATATAGTTATTTCTCTTCTGTTAAATGGTATGAAAAACAAGGTGACAAATTTGTGGAAACAAGTGGTGAAGCTAAGGCAAATACTGAATATTATGTTACAACAAGTGCTGAACAAGACGGTTCAAAGCATCGTATATTTGCCAATGTAAATAAAGATACTGTTAAAGTAGTCTATAGCTATACAGAAAATAATGCTAAGAAAGAAATCGCTAACTATGCAACAAGTGCTAGTGTTGATTCTAATGGAACATTGAATATACAAGGTTTTGCTACAACTAGTATTAGTGGTAGTTACAGCATTACTACAGCCTATTACTATATAAAAGTTGAAGAGGGTTCGACAAAAGAGTCAATTCTTGAAAAACTGCCAAAGACTGTTTCAGCATATCTAGAATCAGATAATTCTAAAACAGCTACTTTAACTTTAAGTGATCCTGATATTAGTGCTTTACTAGATGAAAACGGTAAGGCTAAAAAAAGTAGTGATGGCAATCAATATTTAGTTACAGTAAAGGCTAATCCAATTGCAGGAACTAAACTTAAAACCGATACTGTCTATTTCTATATTAATGTTATAGATGTGGCCGCTATAATAAACGAAATTGATCCAATTACTATAAATGTAACAGAAGGCGATGATAGTGATACTTTAATAGCTAAGATAAAAGAATATTCTTCTATTAAGGCTACAGATACAAATGGCAATGAACATAATCTATCTCTACGCTTTATTTCTAAAAGTAACTTGAAAAAGGCTCTAAAAGACGCCAATATAATAGATGATAGTAAAGTGTTGGCTTTAGATAAGGACTTTGAACTTGAAAGAGGCATCTATTTATCTACTAAAGATAATATTAAGCTATCAAAAGATACGGTTAAATTTATAATTCATGTAAATAAAAAAGAAGCAGAAAATCAAATCAGTTTAGCTTCTATTGAAGATGAACCTACTGTAGTAAACCAAGAGGTTACTTTAACTAGCGATAATAGTCTTAACGCTGTTGATGATGATGCGAAAGTAGTTACTAATGTAACTGAGGGAGTCTATGATTTAGATAGTAATAAAGTATCTTTTGTTGATAATGAAAATATGTCGTTAAAAATTAATCTATCAGCTAGTGGTATTGATGAAGGTGATGATGCAACCATAAAATATATCAAATACTACTTAGAAGATGGTGAATGGAAACAAAGTGATGTAATAAGTGATAGTTCATTAATTTTATCAGCTAAAAAAGGTGAAAGTGCATCTTATGTAATAGAAACATGGTTTGAAGTAAATGGACAAGCAAGCAATGTTGAATACTACACTTATTCTTTAGATAATACCAAGTTCCATATTACGGTAATTACTAAATATAAAACTGATGATGGAAGTGGAACAAAAATAAACGAAGATAAAGTTTTAACATTTAGCTTTGATCAAGAAGAAATATTGGTAAATATTCCTGTTATTGATAACCATGAATGGTGCTATTGGTCATATTCAGGTGATAATGCTGGTGCATATTTTATAGATAGTAACAATGAGGCTGTTGAAGATGAATACATGGTAAAGGTAGAACAAGTTGATACTATTAATTCAACCTTAACTGTTACATACTATCCTCGTATTACTAAACTTTCTTTAGATTTTAGTGAATTAGAAGATGAAAAAGCCCTACCTACCGTAAATCAAGTAACTGCTTATTTATCAAATGACACAACTGTCGATGTATCGAGTTATTTTGATTTAAGTAATGTGGAGTGGTATCCAAATGATGAAAAAGTAAGTTCTAATACTACTTATATTGCTAATCTAAAGATTAAAGATGATAATATCTTTACAAAATATGATTTAAGCAATGAGGCGTTAGAAATAGATTCAAACAGCAAGTGTTTTAACTTTGTATATAGTGATAGTGAAAATAGTACCTATGTAGCATTTGTTTTTGTGGGTGCCGATACTATTAATGATTCACCTATCAGTTATACTCTTAATTCCCTTGAAGTATTGCCATATGGCGATGTAAGCTACGAGAATGCTTTAAGTGCTGGTAGCTTAGTAGAAGCTTATGATATCCCAACTAAGTTATCTGCTTTATTAACAGATAACAACACTGATGAAAACTTTATAGGCCAATTAGATATTGTATGGAACGATGAATTTAAAGTTTCTTTTGATCCAAATAATTATAATAGCCAAGAACTAGTGATTGAGGGTTATCTTGATATTCCAGATTATATTGAGGCTGATAACTTTGATAAAAAGATTACTTTAAAGATTAAAGTTAATGCTAAACAAGGCTATTTGCCAAATGAAGTAATTGAAAATTCAAGTGATAAAGCTTTGACTTGCGAAGAATATATGAAGTCTAAAGACTGGACATGGTCTGAGTCTAAGAAAGCTTGTGTATATAGAGTTTCTAATACAGGCAGTCATTAGTTATGGACGATATTCATAATCTTGTAACAAAACAAAGAGAGTTTTTCAAAACAAAAACAACATTAGATATAAGCTATCGTTTAAGGGCTTTAAAAACGCTTAAGCGAATGCTTCTTGATAATGAAGAAATAATTGAACAGGCGCTTGTAAAAGACTTAAATAAGACACCGTTTGAGGGTTATTTAACAGATATTGGACCTTGTATTGTGGAAATAAATGAAACAATTAAGGGCTTAAGAAAATGGGCTAGGGAAGAAACACATTATTCAGGTTTGATGTGTTTCCCTAGCATTAAAACTAAAGTATATAAAATACCATATGGTGTTACTTTGATTATTAGTCCCTTTAACTTCCCGATTCTTTTATCAATTGGTGTATTATCCGCAAGTATTGCAGCTGGTAATACCGCTATCTTAAAGACTAGTTTCAAATCTAGATATAGTAGTGAAGTCTTAAAAGAATTAATCGGTAAATATTTTAAAGAAGAATATATCTGTGTTATAAATGGTGGCCATGATGTAGCTGACAAACTATTAAACGAAAGATTTGATAAGATTTTCTATACTGGTTCACCAAGTGTTGGCAAACATGTAATGGAAATGGTAAGTCACAATCTTACACCTGTAGCTTTAGAATTGGGAGGGGAACAAGGTAACTTCGCTATTGTTAGAAAAGATGCGGATTTAAAGGATGCGGCTAATAAGATAGCTTTCATAAAGATTTTGAATGCTGGACAAATATGCATTAACATTAATCAAGTTGCAGTAGCTAAAGAGGTTAGTAAACTATTTATTAATGAATTAATCAATTCTTTAAAAAAGCAAATTGGTGATTCTTTAAACAATGATGAATATCCTTGTTTAATCAATAAACAAGCCTTTATTAAATGTTTGGATGAAGCTAATAGATATAAAGATAAGATAATTTATGGTGGAAAAGGTGATATAGAAAGTTTAAGGTTTGAGCCAACTATTATTTATCCTTGTACTTTAGATGATGAAATTGTAAATCATGAATTATTTAATCCTTTACTTCCAATTATTGAATATGAAGATGATAAAATCGATGATCTAATAAATGAGATTGAAAATAGGGAACATCCATTAGCTTTATATTTATTTACCAAAGACTATAAATGGGCTAAAAGGGTTATGTCTACCTGCCAATATGGATCAGGTTGTATTAATGAGACCTGTGTTCAATTAATGGTAAAGGGTGTACCCTTTAATGGTGTAGGACACTCTGGCATGGGAGCATATCATGGAGAGTGGGGCTTTAGAGAATTCAGTCATCCATCAACTGTTTTGATAGGACACAATAAATTCAATTTAAAGCTTAGACTTCATCCATATTCGGATAAGAAAAAGAAAATAATCAAAGCATTTGAAAAGTAGGCTAATTGCCTACTTTGTTTTTCTCTTTTTTAAGACTTCAACATTATTTAAGATAACTGGTATAACTATTGGATTACGATTAGTTTTTGAATATAGATAAGGTTCAAGTGTATTCTTAATACAGTTTTTCAAATCATTGAAAGTAACTTTTTGTTTCATGGCACTCTTTAAAGCATCATAAACAAGTGTTTCTGCTTCCTTAATCATTTGTTGGTTCTCTTTTAGATATACAAAGCCTCTTGATACAATACCTGGCTTACATAATATCTTGTTGACTCTAGAATCAATGCACACAACAACCGCAACCATACCATTATCTGCAAGAATTTGTCTATCTTTTAATACTGATGTAGAAAGTCCTGATACATCTCTTCCATCAACATAGATTGCATCGGTTTGAATTCTAGTATTTGATCTAAATATTTCACCATCTCTAAGAACTAAGGCATCGCCATTGGCACAAATGAAACAATTTTCTTCAGGAATGCCAACTTCAACACCTGTTGCGGCATGAAGTTTAAGCATCTTATATTCACCATGCACTGGCATAAAATATTTTGGCTTAATTAGCTGCATCATCAGTTTTTGTTCTTCCCTAGAGGCATGACCTGTAGTATGAAGAGATTGGAATGTTGCATTTTCTAATACTTTAGCGCCATTTCTTACTAGTTGATTTACAATGCCACTAACATTTAAGGCGTTACCAGGAATAGGGTTACTTGATAAGACAACCGTATCACCAGGAATAATCTTAATATATTTATGAACGCCATTAGCGATTCTACTTAAGGCTGCCAAAGTTTCACCTTGTGATCCAGTACATACAATGCATACTTTCTCTGGTGGATAAGTATTTACCACATCTTGGCTAATAAAAGTATCATCTGGTACATCGATAGTCTTAAGTTGTTTACCAATTTCTACTACATTCTCCATTGATCTACCAAGTACCAATACTTTTCTACCGCATTCATGCGCTGCCTTGATAATTTGAGCTAAACGATTAACATTTGAGGCAAATGTTGAAACAATAAGTCTTCCTGGTGTCTTTTTAGTTATATCTAATACGGTTTGTGCTACCTTCTTTTCAGATATAGAGAAACCCTCGACTTCAGAGTTGGTAGAATCAGACATCAATAGGGTAACGCCACTTGCTCCAATATAAGCCATTTTTTGATAATCGGCATTTGCGCCAACTGGTGTTAAGTCAAATTTAAAGTCACCCGTTTCCACGATTCTACCATTTGATGTATTAATTAAAACACCCAAAGAATCAGGAATAGAGTGTATTGTATTAAAGAAACCAACTTTGAAATAATTTGTACTAATACTGCTATCCTCATTTATTTCAATAATCTTGGTATTAAATTTTCTTCTTCTTTCATTTAATTTCTTTTCGATTAAAGCTTTCGCAAACCTTGGCGCATAAATTTTATCAATCTTACAAGCCATTAATAAGAAAGGAATACCACCAATGTGGTCCTCGTGACCATGGGTGATAATTAAAGCTTTAATTTTATCTTGGTTTTTAATTAAATGCGTATAATCAGGAATTACATATTCTACACCTAATAAGTCATCATCAGGAAACTTAACGCCCGCATCAACAATAATTATTTCGTTGTCTTGTTCAAAACAATACATGTTTTTGCCGACTTCACCTAAACCTCCTAAAGCATAGACTAAAGTATCATGTTTAACATCATAATTCACACCACTATATGCATTGGCTTTCTTATCTCTCATTATTCCTCCATGATATTTTCCTAAAAATCAATTATATTTTATTTTAAAAGCACTATTTATTCAATACATTGGGCATCCAAATCTTCAAAGAAAGGATCTTTCTTATTGATGTGATCGTAAAATAAGACGCCCTTAAAGTGATCTAGCTCATGTTGAAGGACAATAGCTAAATAACCGCTAGCCTTAATCTCAACATCTTTTTCTGTTAATAAATCATAGCCCTTAACTTTTACCCTAGCTGAACGATAGATATAACCTTCATGTTTTCCATCTACCGATAGACAACCCTCACCAGTCTTAAGATAGGCTTTTTCTAAAGAATTAGAAACAATCTTAGGATTAACCAAGGCATAGTCAATTATCACTTTGCCTTCTTCATCTTTTAAGATTATCGCGGTCATCTTTTTTAAAACGCCAACCTGAATTGCTGAAATACCAACAGCTGGTCTTAAATCTTTTTCCTTAGAAATCTCTTCAATTGTTGATTCATATACATAAGTATGCATATCCATTAAAAGTTGCTTATCTTCTTCACTTAATGGGAATGTTACATCCTTACTTCTTTGCCTAATTAAAGGGTCATTATCTTTAATAATTGTTTTGTTATTTATAATCATAAGAAATATTATAATACATATTTTTTGGTTATGATAAAATTCTAGTATGCCTAAAAAAATAAAAAAAGAAAAAAAGCATAAATTAAAAAAGATTCCATCTTTATTTCCTGCCTTTTGCGATAGATGGCTAATAATAATCACTATAGGACTAATTATCTTTAGCTCATTTATGATTGCCTCAGCTGCCATGGGTGAGGGAGCAGGTGATCAAAGCGTAATTACCCGTGCTATATCTAGACAGTTGTTGTTTTTCGCAATAGGCATATTCTTAATGGTTATCTTTACACGTGTTAATTTGTTGGACATTATACCCTTAAATTTTTATGATTATGGTTATATTGCGGTACTAATTATCTTATTATCAACTAGGTTATTTGGCGAAACATATGGTGCCTATGCTTGGATAAGAATAGGACCACTATCAATGCAACCTAGTGAATTTGCCAAAGTGTTTATGATTTTATATATCAGTAAAGTCATGAGTAAGGACTATGGCGAAAGAAATTTTGATGTCTTTAAAAATGTTGGCATTAAAGCTATAATCTATGTTTTTATTATATTTGGATGGCAAAAAGACTTAGGTAGTGCGGTAGTTTTAGCTGGTATTTGTTATGTAATGTTACTAATTACACCCCAAAGAGAACTCATTAAAGCCCATAAATTTATGCTTGGATTAATTGGCTTGATGATTGTTGGTGTTGGCGTATCAATGATCCCAGCCTTTAATGAATACTTATCTGACCATTTTTCTGGTAACTATAAGATAGGACGTTTCTTGGCTGCTTATAATCCTTTTGCTTATCAATATTCAACAGGCTATCACTTAATAATGGGACTTGTATCTTTTGCCACTGGTGGTTGGTTTGGTTTGGGATATGGTCAATCTATCCATAAGTATATGAACTTCCCAAATCCTACAACGGACTTTATTGTACCGGTTATTGTTGAAGAGCTTGGCATTGTACGAGGCCTTCTTCCAATACTTGTATCATATGCGATTATCTTATTTAAACTAATTAATTATTCATGTAAGATGAAGCATATGCGCTCAAAACTGGTTTTAACTGGCACTTTTACTTACTTATTTATTCACTTTGTCTTAAATATTGGTGGTGTTAGTGGCCTTATTCCTTTAACAGGTGTACCATTACTTTTAGTTTCATCTGGTGGTTCAAGTTTACTAGCTACAATGATTTCTATTAGTATTTGTGAAGCAGAAATTATAAAATATCGAAGAGAAGAAAAACAAAATGAGAATAATAGCCGGTAAATATAAAAGAACACCTCTTTTAACCATTGAATCTATGTCTACTCGTCCCACCAAAGATATGGTAAAGGAAGCTTTATTTTCTTCCATTTATATTGATGAAGAAACATGTTTCCTTGACCTTTTTTCTGGAAGTGGAGCTATTGGCATTGAAGCTATCTCTAGAGGGTGCAAAAAAGCTGTTTTTAATGATATAAACAAGGATGCTTATAAGATTATTAAACAAAATCTAGCTAAAATACATGAACAAGCTGATGTTTATAACTTAAACTATGAACAATTCTTAAATGGTTTAAATGAACAATTTGATTATGTTTACATTGATCCTCCTTATGCTTTTAATGAGTATGAAAAAGTTTTTAAATTGCTTAAGGAAAACAACTTATTATGTGATAATGCTAGAATTGTTGTAGAAGTAAAAAAAGATGTTATCTTAAATGAGAATATTGAAGAATTTTATTTATATAAAGAAAAGAAATATGGCATAGCTAAACTGCTTTACTACAGAAAGGAAAAACATGACTAAAGCTATTTATCCTGGTACTTTTGATCCTATTACAGAAGGCCATTTAGATATTATAAGAAGGGCAAGTGAAACTTTTGATGAATTATATGTAGCAATTATGATTAATAAGGCTAAGACTTGTACTTTCTCACTGGAAGAAAGAATTGATTTTATTAATAGGGTAACTAGTGATTTGAAAAATGTTAAAGTAATCGCTAATGATGGGCTAACGGTTGATATTGCTAAAAAACTAGGCTGTAAGGTAATTATTAGAGGCATTAGAGCGGTGACTGACTATGAATATGAACTTGCTCAAGCTACAAGTAATATGATGCTTAATAAGGATATTGAAACTTATTTAATGGTATCTAAGCCCGAACTATCTTTTTTAAGTTCTAGTATTACTAAAGAAATCGCTTCCTTTGGTGGGGATATATCTAAATATATTCCTAGCCAAATAGCTGATGATGTAATTAAAAAGTTAAAGAAATAATGAAACCGTTTTCTTGTAAAAAGGAACCGTTTTCATTATAAAAAGCCTTGAAAAGCGTTTCAAAGACTCTACAATAATACTTATCCAAAGGAGGATTTGAATATGCGATATGAATTATTTGGAAAATCACCATTTGGTGGTGTGGAATTTCTTGGAACATATGCCCACGAACATTTATTGTTGGAGGCCTTAGATCAATACCAAGGTATGGGCTATAAAACCATTAAATACTGTGCAGTAAATTATTAAATAAGGGATTGTCAATCGACAATCTTTTTTAATATCCTATCTTTAACAGTTAAATAATTAAAAAGATTCAAAATATCGCTTAATTAAGCCATATTTTGAATCTTTTCTTTTGAATAAATTGTTGTATGGAATTTTATTATTGATTAAATTTTTGAAAGTTTATTTAAAGTCCTTGGTAAGTAGTATTTCTTATTTATATTAAGACTATGTATTTGTTCTAAGATATCTAGTACATCGGAATTTTGTTTTATTTCAATTGATACCTTAAATACTTCAGCAACTTTTTTAAAGAAATTGATTTACCAGTTTGTCTAATAGGTGATTTAATAAGTGCGATATTATCTTATATCATGTGTAAGATTATCTTAAGAAGAGTAAAAAATAAGATGGCCGATATCAATAATTAATATGATTTATAAATATTGAACTTATTTACACCTTTTTGACCCAATAACCTTCTATAGGATAAATAAACAGATTAATTTGCATTATCCATCAAAAGACTTGGTAAGGATTTATCTAATACAAGCGCTAAATAATTAGCTGCTTTTTTAGGATCGTGTGTTTGTTTATTTGAAAATTCATCTATCAAAAGTCCAGCAATAGCTTCAGTATAAAAATGGGTTAAGAATTCTATGAATTCTTCATCAACTTTAACATTAAGCTGTTGTTGAACATTTTGTATTATTTTTCCTGTGATACCTATAAAATCAGCATAAAAAAAGCGCTTCATTTCATTTCTTCCCATGCTATCATATGCACAACTTAAAAGGTGTTTGTTTTCTTTTACATAATCCATCACAAATATAATGGCTTCTTTATAGTCTATTAGTAAATCAAATTGTTTTACTATTTCTACAGCCTCTTCTTCTAACATCCACTTTAGTAAATCATATATATCATTAAAATGATAATAAAAGGTTTTGCGGTTTATGTTGCAATCTGAAACTATTTCACTAACTGTAATTTTAGATAGTGGCTTTTTTATCATGAATTTTTTAAGTGAAGCAGCGATTAGTTGCTTAGTATTTAAAGTAGTTTCATCATGTTTCATAAATATCTCCAATTCTTTGAGTTTATTATCCACTTGTCCATCTAATGATTCAAGTAACATTTGACCATCAAATCAGTAAAATTGTCCGTTTTATATCCCTTTTTATTTCTTTAAACTAAGGCATGAAAAAAGGAGTGAAAAATGAGTCAAAGAAATTATCGTATTAGTTTAAAAGTTCCATTGGGTACTCGTAAGGGAACAATGACCATTAATGAAAAAGATGAGATGGTTAATGGCTATCTAATTCTAATGAATAAAACCAACAGTTTTACTGGCACTTTATCAAAAGATGGCAAGCTTAATCTTAATGGTGTTATTAAGACGCTTGTTGATGTAGTAAGCTATAAAGCTACAGGTTTAATTAGTGGTTCAAGTATTCTTTTAAGTTTAAAAACTGACCATAATACTTGTTTATCGCTTCTTGGAGAGGAGATAAATATTGATGAAAAAGTTTTATAGGCATATCGTAAATCATCAAAGGCTGATTATAACTATATTCATGATTTTGTTTGTGGTATGTGCAATATCTAAACAATTTGTATCTGTAAACTACGATATGAACGACTATTTGCCACCAGATAGTGCTTCTACTGTTGCCTTAGAAGTTATGGAAAATGAGTATGATGGTGGTATACCAAATGCCAGAGTGATGATTAGTGATGTAAGTATACCAGAAGCTTTAGAGTATAAACAAAAGTTAGAAAGTATCGATGGAGTAAGTAGTGTCACTTGGCTTGATAATGTGGCCAGTGTTACAGTACCACTTGTTACAGTTGATAGTGATACGGTTGAAACTTACTATAAAGATAATAATGCTTTATTTTCTATTACTATTGAGGAAGATAAACGAATTGAGGTAGTAAATGAAATAAGAGAAATTATTGGTGAAGATAATGCAATGTCTGGTAGTGCGGTCACTACAGCACTTGCTACTACAAGTACGGTAAATGAAATCACTACTATCGCTTTGATTGCGGTTTTGTTTGTGCTTATAGTACTTATTTTAACTACAACTTCATTTGCTGAACCATTTCTTGTTTTAGCAGGGCTTGGTGTGGCCATTGTGATAAATTCAGGCAGTAATTTAATATTTGGTGAAATATCATTTGTCACTAATTCAGCAGGTAATATCTTACAACTTGCAGTTTCACTTGATTATTCAGTATTTTTACTTCATCGTTTTAGTGAATGTAGAAAACAAACAGAAGATACAAAAGATGCTATGGTAGATGCTTTGACAATGTCTACATCTTCGATTTTATCAAGTGGTCTAACGACAGTTATTGGTTTTTTAGCCTTATGTTTAATGCAATTTCAAATTGGGCCTAATCTTGGTTTAGCCTTGGCAAAAGGAGTTGCCATAAGTCTTATTACTGTTTTTATCTTTATGCCAGCATTAATACTTGGCACTTATAAGTTTATTGATAAGACTAAGCATAAATCTTTTATGCCAAGTTTTAAAGGATTTGGTAGATTCGTGAGTCATATCATGATGCCAATGGCTATTATATTTGCGATTGTGATTGCACCAAGTTATCTTGCGTCTAATGCCAACAGCTTCTATTATGGGGCTTCACATATTTTTGGATCTGATACTAAATTAGGTTCTGATACAAACAAGATAGAAGATATTTTTGGTAAACAAGATACTTATGTATTAATGGTGCCAAAAAATAGTACGGCTACCCAAAAGGAACTTTCAAATGCTTTACATGATATAAAAGAGGTTAAATCTATCTTATCTTATGTAGATACAGTTGGTGAAACTATTCCTGAACAATATTTAGATTCAAATACTTTATCTAAATTAAATAGTGAAAATTATACCCGTATGGTTCTTACTGTAGATGCTGAATATGAAGGCGATAAGACATTCTCACTTGTAGAAACAATTAGAAATACAGCTGAAGAATATTATCCAGGTAACTGGTATTTAGCAGGAGAGGGTGTATCAACTTATGATTTGATGTCTACTGTAACTACTGATATGGCTAAGGTAAATCTAGTAGCAATTGCCGCTGTCTTCTTAGTTTTACTTATAACGGAAAAATCACTAATTTTACCTATCATCTTAGTATTATCTATTGAAACGGCAGTATGGATTAATCTATCTATTCCTTATTTTACTGATAAAACGATTTTCTATATTGCGTATCTAATTATTAGTTCAATTCAATTAGGGGCAACAGTGGACTATGCGATTTTGTTTACTGATAGATATAAGGAAATGCGTCAAACTTATAAGAAGAAAAAAGCTATTGTTGAAACAATATCAGCAGTATCAGTTTCGATACTTACATCAGCTAGTGTTTTAACTGTTGTTGGTTTCTTACTGGGAATTTTTTCAAGCCATGGCTTGTTATCACAACTTGGCTATTTCTTAGGCAAGGGAACATTGTGTTCACTTGCAATCGTGTTATTTGTATTGCCAGGTTTGTTGTATCTATTTGATAAATTCATTATTAAAAATAAAAAGGAGGCTATTTAATGAAAAATATAAAAAAATTAACGGTTGTAACTTTATCGACATTGCTTTTAGGAACTACATCTTTACCCTTATATGCGCAAGATGATTCATCTAAAAAAGAAGAAGTTATTTATGTTTTAACAGATGCATCAGGAAGTGTTAATGATATAGAAGTTGTTAATATTTTCAAAGGCGGAAACATCACTGATTATGGAAATTATACAGATGTAAAAATGCTTAATACTACCGATCAAATTAACCAAGATGGCGATAAGATTACATTTAATTCAAGTGTTGATAAAGTTTATTATCAAGGAACACTAACTAATAAAAGTATTCCATGGAATATTTCTATTAAATACTATCTTGATGGAAAAGAGTATTCGGCCAATGAGTTAGCTGGTAAAAGCGGTAATTTAGAAATTCGTTTTGTGGTAAGCGAAAATACAAAGTGTAAAGATAGTTTTTATGATAATTATGCACTTCAAGCTTCATTTACTTTAGATAGTGAAAAATGTAAGAATATTGAAGCTGAGGGTGCAACGCTAGCCAATGTTGGAAGTGATAAACAAATAACTTATACTATACTTCCAGGTAAGGGAATTGATACAACAATCAAAGCTGATGTATCTGATTTTGAAATGGACGCTGTAGCAATCAATGGTGTACGTTTAAGCTTAAATATCGATATTGATGATGCAGAATTAATGGATAAAGTTGATGAAATCGTATCAGCTATAATGGATCTAAATGATGGTTCTAAAGAAATAAATGATGGAACTAAAAAACTATATGATGCGACCAATACTTTAAATAGTAAAGTTAATGATTTAAATGCAGGTGTAGGTTCTTTAAATAGCGGTGCAAGTGATTTGTATTCTGGTTTAAGTCAAATTGCATCTAATAATGATCAACTAAATAAAGGCGCTTATACAGCTTTTCAAGGTCTATGCAACTTGGCAACCACAACTCTTAATGCTCAATTAAAAGAAAAAGGTATGGAAGAAGTTAATTTAACTCCTGAGACTTATAGCGAAGTATTAACTGGTTTACTAAAACAATTGGATGCAGATGCTGTTTACAATACAGCATATGCTGCAGCTAAAGAAACTGTAAGTAAACAAGTTGAAGAAAAAGCGGATGAAGTATATAAAGGTTATATTGAAAGTATTGCCGATAGTATTTATTTTAATTATGTTGCTAATACATATGTAAATCAAAATGCTCAAACAATATATTCACAATATGTGTCTAAGCAAGTTTATAACAGTCTATTAGAACAAGGCAAAAGCGATGAGGAAGCTAAAACTTATTTAGAAACCGAAGAAGGCAAGAAAATGATTGCTGAAGGTGTTGATGAATTAACCGAAGATCAAAAAACAGCTATTCTTAATGGTGCTCTTGAATCTTTAACTGATGAACAAAAGAAAAATGTTTTAGAAAATGTTGAAAAGCTAACTGATGAACAAAAAACGCAAATTAAAAATGGTGCAGTTAACTCATTGACAGATGAACAAAAGAGTCAAATTAAAAATACTTATATAGAACAAATGATGGTATTAGATGGTGTAACTTCTCAAATTACGACTGCTGTTAAACAAGCTAGTCAAGCTGCCGGCTCAATTGCGGAGTTAAAAGGAAGTCTAGATAATTATGCTTATTTTTATAGTAAATTAGGTGAATATACAGGTTCTGTAAGTAAAGCTAGTGAAGGTGCTAAATCTTTAAAAACTAATATGGATACTTTGTATTCTAATACTGGTACTTTAAAAAATTCAGTAAGTGAATTAAATGATGCGGTGGGCAAACTATATGATGGCACAAAAGATTTAAGTAGCGGAACATCAAAGTTTAAAGATAAGACATCAAATATGGATGATGAAATTTCTGATCAAATAAATTCTATGATTTCTTCTATAAGTGGTGATGGTGAAGTTGTATCGTTTGTATCTGATAAAAATACTAAAGTAGAATCTGTACAATTTGTCATAAAAACAGAAGCTATAGAAAAGGTAGAAGATAGCGAAGATGAAGTAGTGGAAGAAAGTAGCATGACATTTATTGAAAAATTACTTAACTTATTTGGTTTAAATTAGTTAATAATATTGGGTTAATAAAAATGGAAACAAATAAAAATATAAATGATTTTCCAAAGATTGGTATTGGTACCATGCTTTGGATGCCTAAGTCTAATGAAGAAAAAGAAGAATTATTTAAAACATATCAGTATTGTATCGATATGGGCTATGACTTCTTTGATACAGCAGAAATTTATGGTAATGGGCAAGTGGAAAGTTTACTTGGAGAATTTATAAAAAGAGATGGTAGGCCGGTTAGAATCTCATCTAAATTCGCGCCACCTTCATCAATGAATCCCTTAGCTCCAAAACGTAAGCTTTCTAATAGAAATTCTCCTGATGCGATATGGGAGGCACTTGAAGGCTCTTTATCTCGTCTTGGTGTTACAAGTATTGAGTTGTATCTTATACATACGCCACCTAAAAATGGAAATATCAAAGAATATATGGATGTATTAGCCAAGGCACAAAAATTAGGTAAGATTAAAAAAATCGGTGTATGTAATTTCTCGGCATCTCAAATTGAAGAAGCGGCAACAGAACTAGAAAAACATGGCCTATCCCTTTCAGTTTCAATGGTCGGCTATAATATTGTTCGTAGGTATCCTGAAACAAATGGTGTTTTTGATGTTTGTAAAAAACATAATGTTACTTTAATTCCTTATGCCCCGCTTGCTGAAGGAGTTTTAACTGGTAAATATCGTAATAAAAAAATACCTTTAAAATATTTTGTAGCATCCTATTTTGGTCATCTTAATCTTACAAAAGAAAGAGATGATAATGTCCCATTGTTTAAAAGAATATTTTCTAAACCACTTGAGTGTGATACTAAAAAAATGGAACCAATAATTGCTGAAATGGAAAAAATTGGAATATATCATAATAAAACTATTGCTCAAGTTGCGATTAATTGGCTAATTACTACACCAGATATAAACGTGTTTCCAATTCCAGGGACTAGGAATCTAAAACAGGCGATCGATAATATTGGTGCTGTTGATTGGACTATGAGTATAGAAGAAAGGGATAAAATATCAAAGGTGAAGGTAAATTAAAACAAAAGAAGCGATTCTTTTGTTTTAATTTGCTTCCATAGATATCAATTAAAATTTATCTATGCTTTTAAACAAACACAAAGATGATTTCATTAATAAAGTAGAATTTGTTTTATAAACATCACCTTTATACGATTGATTAGGTACTAGATATTTTTACTTTCTTTTTACATATGATAGATTATATACTTTGCACAAGTTTTTTATACTAACCATGAATGTGAAATAGAAGGTCTATTTATACAAGAAATGGGGTATCTTAATGATTTATAAAACAATAGTAATCGATTATGCACCTAAGGCAAAGAAGATGGTTGAGGCAATTGAAGTAGCGGCTAACGAGTATGCAAAACAAGGATATGAATTAGTTAGTTTTTCTATTACTAATTCTGCTAAAGCAATCCTTATTTTTAAGCTTGTTGATATAGAAAATGGTGATGATTAATGAAACAGGCAATAATTGATATTGGATCTAATTCCATGCGTCTTACTTTATATGAAACAAGTAAAGATGACTTTAAGATTTTGTTTAGAGAAAAGATTATGGCAGCACTTGCAAGCTATGTTGAAGATGGAAAGCTAAATGATGAGGGTATTGAAATAGCATGTAGGGGACTTTTAAATTTTATTAGTACTTTACAAACATTGAAGATAGAACAAGTTAATGTTTTCGCCACGGCATCTTTACGTAATATATCTAACACTGAACATGCTTTAGCGGTTATAAAAGCTTCTAGCGATATAGATGTAGAAGTTTTATCGGGTGAAGATGAGGCATTACTTGGTTATATAGGTGCTATAAGGCAATTACAACTTAAAAATGGCATATTTGTGGATATTGGTGGGGCAAGTAGTGAAATTGTAACTTTTAAGGATGGTGAGCCCATTGATTTTACTTCTTTTCCCATTGGCTCATTAAGCTTATATAAAAAGTGTGTAAAAAGAATATTACCAGGTGATGGATCTTTAAAACGTATTAAACAAGAAATTAATAAGACAATTGTAATTGATGAAGATGAAAAAAGTATAGAACCATTAATTGTGTCAGTTGGAGGAACTGCACGGGCAGTATTAAAACTTGCTAAAAAATATTACAAATTAAAGGATGATTGTACAAGTATTAGTGTTGAACAATTAGATGGATTATGTACTTTTCTTACAAGTGGTAAAAAGGAAGCGTGTGATTTGATTTTAAAACTTGAAGCTGAACGTATTCATACTATTATTCCAGGCCTTTTAATACTACAACATGTATTTCATTCATTTGATGCAAAAAAGCTTGTAGTAAGCAAATATGGTGTTAGAGAAGGTTATTTATGTCAAAGAATATTGAAAAACAATACCAATATACCCAAAGCAGAGAACTAAGTTGGCTTAGGTTTGACCAAAGAGTACTTATAGAAGCCGCTGATATTAGCGTTCCAGCTTTAGAAAGACTCAAGTTTATATCGATTTTTTCTAGTAATCTAGACGAGTTTTTTATGGTACGTGTAGGATCGTTGTTTGATTTAGCTCGTATGACACCAAATGATACTGATTCAAAAACAGGGTGGACATCTTTACAACAGTTAAATCATATTTATCGTGCAATCCCTAGTCTTCTTACCATGAAAAAACAAATCTATAAAGCAGTAATGGAAGAACTTAATAAAAGTGGCATAAAAGATGTTTCGTTTAAGGAGATGGACGCTAGTGATTTAAAACAAGTAAATCGTTTCTTTAAAAATGAGCTATTACCACTTTTATCACCAATTCTTATTGGTCCTAACCATCCAATACCACATTTAGTTAATAAAAACCTTTATGCAGCAGCTCTTCTTGAAAACAAGAAGGGACATAAGGCGATTGGTATAGTACCAGTTCCTGATAATGTATCATCATTTCTTTTATTAAATGATAATAAGCGCTATATAAGAACCGAAAATATTTTATTACGCTTTTTACCTACGTTATTTGATTCCTATAATGTAAAAGAAAGCTGTATTCTTTCAGTAACGCGTAATGCGGATATAAGCTTTGATGATGAAAAGTTTGATGATAATGAAGAAGATTTTCGTATTCAAATGAAAAAGCTTTTAAAACAAAGAGATCATCTATCTGTTGTACGATTGGAATTAAGCAATAATATATCAAATGAATTTCAAAAAGCACTTTCTTCTTTAGTTAAAGTTTCAAATCATCAAATATTTATTGATACTACACCATTAAATATGCGTTATGTATTTAGTTTGATTTCTTCTTTAAACAAAGAAATTTCATCTTCACTTTTGTATCAAACATATCATCCTATGTGGGCTAAAGATTTAAACAAAAATCAAACAATGTTAGCCCAAGTTTTGCAAAAAGACAGGATGCTTTTTTATCCATATGATAGCGTTGAGCCTTTTCTACGTTTATTAAATGAAGCAAGTGAAGATAAAAATGTCTTATCTATTAAGATAACAATCTATAGATTGGCTTCCTCATCAAAAATTGCTCAAATTTTATGTAAAGCTGCTGAAAATGGTAAAGAAGTATTAGTGTTAATGGAGCTTAGGGCTCGCTTTGATGAAGAAAATAATCTTGCATGGTCAAAGATGCTAGAGGAATCGGGATGCCAAGTAATATATGGCATCGAAAAATATAAGTGCCATAGTAAGATATGTTTAATAACTTTAAAAAATAGAAATAAGACAAGCTATATAACTCAAATTGGTACAGGCAACTATAATGAAAAAACCAATACTATGTATACTGATTTAAGTCTAATGACATCAAATCAAGAGATAGGTGAAGATGCCTCAGCCTTTTTCCGTAATATGTTAGTAAATAAGTTAGATGGAGAATATAAACATCTTTGTGTATCACCATATGGCATAAAAGATATGCTTATAAGAAATATTGATGAACAAATCACCTTAGGCAAAGATGGCTATATTTGTATTAAAGCAAATTCGATAACCGAAAGAGAAGTTATTGATAAGTTGGCACAAGCTTCTAGTGCTGGTGTTGAAATTAAATTAATAATAAGAGGCATATGTTGTATAGTGCCAGGCGTAAAAGAGAAAACAGAAAATATTCATGTCACTAGCATCGTAGGACGTTTTCTTGAACATGCCCGTATTTATCAATTTGGTAAAGGTGATAAAGCAAAGTTTTATATTTCATCAGCTGACCTTATGACAAGAAACTTAAACAGGCGTGTTGAGATAGCTTGTCCTGTAATTGATATGGATTTAAAGAAACAATTACAATGGATAATTGATGGACAATTAAATGATACAGCTAAAGCTAGTATCCTTCTTTTGGATGGGACATATTGTAGAAAACATAGCGCTATACCATTTAATAGCCAAGATTATTGTATGCAAGAATCATCACATGTTTATTCACAAGAAACAAAAGAAAAAACAAGTTTATTTAAAAGACTTCAGGCTTTATTTAGAAACTAGCTTATGCAAACAGTGAAAGCTTATACCACCAACAGCATTACCTAAAGTCATGACTAATAGAAAGCCTATTGTTTTTAGGCTCCATACGCTTGCTAAAGTAAAGTAATACATATTTGCAATACAGTGTTCAAAACCACATAATATAAAGACGACGACGCCAAAAAATAAAGCAAGATATTCGCCTAGTTCATGTTTGTTGGTTTTAAATTCATCTACCGAAAAATAGATCATTGCATTACATAATATCGCAAGAATAAAGATACTTAATAAATTATCTGATAACTTCATATTACATATAGTGCTTGCGCTAGTTGATAATGCATTGCTGTATCTAGTTAATAGCTGTAGTTTAGCGCCAACATATGTTCCAATAAGATTACCAAACCAGATAATTAGAATATCAAATATATAAGAAGGCTTATTATCAAATAGATAACAAACTCTACCTGTATATAAATGAAAGCCCATAGTACATATCGCAAATAGTCCGATAGTAAATAAGAAGGCACCAAGAATCTTGTTTTCAGCAAGTAGATATACTGCTCCACCAAAACTAATGCACAGTCCCGCCAAAGAAGCAGATAATAATAGTTTAAATTTATTCATAATAAAAATCTCCGAGATTGATTATATATTCACAAGTATTGTATTAGCAATTAAATTGAAAAATAAAAGCGCAAAAAGGGATTTACTATGATCAATTTTAAAAATTAAAAGATTAATCTTAAGTGCACTGCTAGAGGCAACCGCACCAATTGATGTAAAAACTTGCCGAAATGAAGTGTTATCTTAAAAAGGATGAAATATAACTGTTGGCATTTACAAAATCGGCACTTAAAAAGCTCTCTAAGATAAGCGATGAAAAGTTTTATTCGCTGAAACTTTTATCTTGATTTATGATATGTTATTCCGACATAAGGTGCAAGTGCACCGGTTTTCGGAATGGAGGATACACTATGGAAATCAAACGTGATGTTTATCTAGATAAATTGATTCGGAAAAAGAAAAATGGACTGATAAAAGTAGTGACGGGTGTAAG
>CAVKAO010000002.1:0-107004 GCA_963654705.1 Oscillospiraceae bacterium | reverse complement strand
GCATTATTGAAATATATTTTTCAGGTTGAGACTTTATTTCAAGTGTTTGTTTATTTATAATAATTACGAAGACAATCCAATGGATAATTTATATGCAATTATTAGGCACAAGAGGTAAAAAATGGATGATAAAACTAAATTAGCGATGATTTTAAAAAGCAAATATGACATTGACCCTATATTTATAGGCTGTTTTGAGAATGATGAACAAATAAAAGAAATGTTGGATATTCTTCTAAAGCACCCAGAGATAACGGATAGTGATGAGGTCTATACAATATCTGCTAAAGTTGTTGGTGTTCCGTGTAAACCAGTTAATGAAAAATTGAAGCGGTACATGGAAAAATGGGGAGTTAAAGTTAGAACAGCACCATGGTGTAAAGACTAGAGATTCTAGTCTTTTTTATTGAAAAAGGAGGAAACATGGCATACACAAAAAAGACTTGGGTAGATAGAAATGTTCAATATCCAGGAAGAAGAAAACTATCAGCGGTAAGTGGACAAACCGATGTATATGATGTTGTAAGAAGTGAAGGCACCATCACAACACCAGGCGATGCATTTTCAGCCGATAACATGAATGATCTAGAAGAAAGAGTGGCAACGGGTATTGATGATGCGATAACAACCATTAAAGATTACGTTGATGAACAAATTGGTGCCGCAATTAATGGAGAGTACTAATGACTTTAGCAGAACTATTTACTAATATTGCAAACGCCATTAGAGAGAAAAGTGGCGGTACTAGCAAACTAAAACCAACTGACTTCGCAAGTGAAATTGAAAACTTATCAACGACACCGATACTGTTAGGGACGGCAACATCCTTTAACGTAAAGAATGTATTACCTAATTCATATTCAAAACTAACTGTTGATAATTTCTTTATTCAAACCATTCAAAATAATATGAGTGGTGCTCATACTGAAAATTATGTTTATCAAGATAGAAGTAACGGTAGTTATGGAGTAGAGATACAAAAATCATATAACGCTAGTACAGGTATACTTACTTGCCAAATTCATGGTGTTAACTGGTATGAAGACTCTAATGGCAATGGTGCTAATAACTGGAATAAGTATTGCGCTTGTAAAGTCTATGTTATTGAAAAACTATCATAAGGAGAATAAATGGCGGATAACGGAATAAAGATTAAAGACTTGGATACAGTCGCTGCTACTCAAGATGATGATTATGTTGTTTTAAATAACAACAATCTAACTACAAAAATGTTGGCTACTGATTTTAAAAAGGAAATAAGTGGCCCAATTAGTAAAACACTTCAACAAGAAATCAACGATAGATCAGTGGCAGATGAAAAACTTCAATCTAGTCTAGAGCAAGAAGAAACTAACAGACAACTAGCTGATACTTCACTTGAAAATTCTATAAACAAATGCAAGAAAGTCTTTGAATACTTTTAATAAAAAATTATTAAAAAAATATTAAAAATAAGGTCACAGACACCCTCGACCATCAAAAAAGCCCATGGTTATGGGCTTTTAGAACTTATGGTGCCGACGATAGGATTTGAACCTACGACCTACGCGTTACGAGTGCGTTGCTCTACCAGCTAAGCTACGTCGGCATAAATAGGATTTTATCCTATTTTTTTGTTAATTTGTATACCTTTAGCATCAAATCATATATTTTTTTCATGAAAGGATTGATAATATATTCAAATTGGCCAATAAGTTCAACTACTTCTCCACCATATTGTTTTTTATAAGCGTATAGGCCATATGATTCATTTTTGGGATCAAAATTTCCGGTTATACCATAGAAATTATAATAGTCATATCCTTCTTTTTTACATAATTTTATAAGCTCAGCTACGATGATGTTGGAAGTATTAAAATGTTGAAGATATTCCTCATCATTACCTGCTAGTAACATTATAGCTTCTTTTCCATATGACATTAAACAAACACTACTTAAGGGAACAATTTTACCCCTTTCCTTTTCGAGTTTATTTAATTGTTCGATGATCTTCTTATTAGAATTAATCGTAACAAGTTCTTCTTTGATTCTACCTTTATTAGCTTCTTCATGAAGTTTAAGTTTATCAACTCTTTTTTCGATTTTAGCTATTTCATTTTCAGCATTTACCTTACATTTATCAATGTCAATCTCAGCTACCATGTATCTTAGGATTTTGTTTTCACTAAGAGCCTTATACATTTGCTTATAGTAACCAAGCGATCGATCAACAAAGCCTCTTCTTGAAGATGTTTTATTCATTAAATCTTTAAATATTTCTATTTCATCTTCCTTAAGTTCTCTAACATCAATTGCGAAAAAGTCTTTTTTGTTAGCTCTTCGTTTAGCTTCTTTTTTAAAGCCATTAACTATCTCTTCAATTGTTTTATCTTTAATATTTAATCTAAACAAGAAACGTGGTTGTAGGTTCTCATAGTTTAAATTAAAACCACTGTGTTTATAACCAATTTCTTTTAGTGTATCTACTATATAGTGATTATCAAAACTATTATTGATAATATTGCCATCGATATCTCTTTGATTTAATAAGACATAGGGGTCAATTATAAGTTCAAAGATATTTTCTTTTTTAAGGTATGGTATAAGCAATTTATTGAATTGTTTTAATAACTTTATATCTTCAAAGTTCATTAAATAGCCTCTTGGACAATAAGCTATATAGCTATTTAAAAGGGGCATTTTCTTTAATAAGAATAGTCCGCATACTTTTATGTCTTCATCTTTTAAACCTAAATATAAAGGTTTCCAACCAGTATAGGACTTAAGCTTTGCCCAGTTGCTAGTTTGGTGAAAGGTTACATTGTTGAATTTCTTTGATATATCATTAAAATCTTGTTCTTTAATTTTAATTATTTCCATACCGAGTTATTATAACATTTTAATGGTTGTGCTAAAATTAAATTAAGATGTTTGACGTAATTGTAATAGGTGGTGGAGTAACAGGTTGCGCCACTTTACGTGAATTAAGTAAATACAACCTAAAACTCGCTCTTTTAGAAAAGGAAGAGGATGTTTGCTCAGGCACAAGTAAAGCTAATAGTGCGATTGTTCATGCAGGTCATGATGCAAAAAGTGGAACCTTAAAGGCTAGACTCAATGTGAGGGGAAACGAATTGATTAGAGAATTGTCTAGTGAATTGGATTTCGCTTATGTGAATAATGGCTCATTAGTATTGTGCTTTGATGAAAATGATTATCCTAAGTTAAAAGAGTTGTATGATCGTGGAATTAATAATGGTGTAAAGGGACTTGAAATTTTAAATCATGAACAAGTCCTGGCTTTAGAGCCTAATTTAAGTGATGAAGTAAAGTATGCCTTACTTTGTAAAACAGGTGGTATTGTTTGTCCTTTTGAGATGAATATTGCTTTGGCTGAAAATGCGGTTTTAAATGGGGCCGAAATATTCTTTAACTACAAGGTTGATTCTATTGTTAAAGAAGATGATTATTATTTAATTAATAACGAACTTAAAACTAGAGCAATTGTCAATGCAGCTGGTTTATATGGTGATGTTTTACATAATATGGTATGTAAAGATAAAGTGAATATCACTCCTAGAAAAGGTGATTATTGTTTACTTGATAGGGATGTTGGTAATCTTGTAAGCCATACTATTTTCCAATTGCCTAGTGCTTTAGGAAAGGGTGTATTAGTAACACCTACCGTTCATGGCAATTTACTAATTGGACCAAGTGCAACGGATATAGATGATAAGGAAGCAACCGCAACAACTAAGGAAGATTTAGATTATATTATTTCAGCTAGTAAAAGATCTATCAAGAATATTCCATTTAATAAGACTATAACTTCATTTTCTGGTTTGCGTGCTAAGCCTGATGGTGGTGATTTTATTATTAAAGAGAGTAACGATAATTTCTTTGATGCGATTGGTATTGAATCACCTGGTTTAACTAGTGCTCCTGCAATTGGGGAGATGGTTTGTAAGATGATTGTCGATAAATTTAAAGCTAGTAAAAAGGATAACTTTATTAGTAAAAGAGAAAACATTCCTCATTTAGCTTCTATGGATTTTACAAAAAGAGCTGCTTTAATAAAAGAAAATCCATTATATGGCAATATAGTTTGTAGATGTTGTGATGTTTCAGAAGGTGAAATTGTTGACTCTATAAAAAGGCCAATTGGTGCTAAAAGCTTAGATGGTGTAAAACGCAGAAGTGGTGCTTGTATGGGAAGATGCCAAGCTGGCTTTTGTAGTCCCAAGATTATTGAGATTCTAGCAAGAGAACTAGGTATTAAGGAAGAAGATGTTTGTAAAAACAATGCTAAATCAAAGATGCTTATAGGAAGGATTGGTGAACAATAATGAATTATGATGTAGTAATTATTGGTGGCGGTCCTGCTGGCTTAGCTGCGGCTTATTCAATTAAGAAAAATGGCGTTGATTCAATACTTATTTTAGAAAGAGATGATAAGTTAGGTGGTATTTTAAATCAATGTATCCATAATGGCTTTGGTTTGCATACATTTAAAGAAGAATTAACCGGTCCTGAGTATGCAAGTCGCTTTATTGATAAGATTATTGAAGAAAAAATTGAATATAAACTTAATTCAATGGTAATTGATATTACTAAGGATAAACAAATCACTTACGTTAATAAAGATGAGGGACTTTGCACAATTAGTGCTAAGGCTATTGTTTTAGCGATGGGCTGTAGAGAAAGAAGCAGGGGTGCTTTAAATATACCAGGATATAGACCAGCAGGTGTGTATAGTGCTGGTAGTGCTCAAAAGCTAATGAATATTGATGGCTTTATGGTGGGCAAAGAAGTAGTTATCTTAGGATCTGGTGATATAGGCTTAATTATGGCAAGAAGAATGAGCTTAGAGGGTGCTAAGGTAAAATGTGTTGCTGAACTTATGCCTTATTCTGGTGGTCTTAAAAGAAATATTGTGCAATGTCTAAATGATTTTGATATCCCTCTTTTACTAAGCCATACAGTGGTTGAAGTAAAGGGCAAAGAAAGAGTCGAGGGCATTGTAATAGCCAAGGTGGATGAAAATAGACAAGTTATAAAGGGTAGCGAAAAAGAATATAAATGCGATACTTTACTTTTATCGGTAGGTTTACTTCCTGAAAATGAATTAAGTAAGCTAGCTGATGTTGAATTATCAAAAATTACTGGTGGTCCTGTCGTTTGTGATAATCTTGAAACAAATATTGATGGTATTTTTGCCTGTGGTAATGTTTTACATGTTCATGATTTGGTTGACTATGTAAGTAGTGAAGCTGATTTAGCTGGTAAGGGTGTTGTTAAGTATTTAAAAGAAAACAAAAAAAGTGAAAATTTATTAAAGATTGATACTGAAAACGGTGTTCGTTATACTGTTCCTTCTTATATTGATATAGAAAACATGGAAAAATCGGTTCTTGTAAGATTTAGAGTTGGTAATGTTTATAAAAACAAATATTTAACAGTTACTAAAAATGGTGAGGTAATCAAAAAAACTAAAAAGAAGGTTATGGCACCTGGTGAAATGGAACAAATTATATTATTAAAAGATGAAATCAAGGATGCAAGAAGTCTTAAGATTTCTTTGGAGGACTAGTGATGGAAACTAAGGAAATGATCTGTATTGGCTGTCCGCTTGGATGTAATCTTACGGTTGTTGTTGATAATGAAAATATTAGTGTTTCTGGCAATAATTGTCCAAATGGTGAAAGATATGCCAAAAATGAAATAACTAATCCAGTTAGAATTGTTACTTCAACAATCGAAGTATTAAATGGCAAAAGAGTATCTTGTAAGAGCGCTAGTGCTATTTCTAAGGGAAAAATATTTGATTGTATGAAGGAAATTAGAAATACGAAGGTTCAGGCACCAATCAAGATTGGTGATGTCTTGATTAAAAATGTTTGTGATAGTGGAATTGATATTGTCGCAACAAAAAATATTGATTAAAAAAATACGATTTATATCGTATTTTTTTAATCATTGACTTATTTATTTAAAGCGTTCTTTAAATCTGAGGCAAATTCTATAGTGGCCTCTTCTTTTGTTGCCCAAGATGTTACAAATCGACATACTGAAGATTTTTCATCATATTTTTGCCATACTTCAAAGCCATATTTTTCATGTAGTTTATCAATTACATCATTATTTAAGATAACAAATTGTTGATTGGTATTAGAATTTACATAAAACTTTACACCAAAGGCTTGGAAAGCATACTTTAAAGCGTTGGCTGTTTTATTTGCGTGTCTTGCTAGTTTTAGATATAAATCATCAGTAAATAATGTTTTAAAAGAAATACTAATGGTTCTACCCTTTGCCAACATTTGGCCACTTTGTTTTAAATAGTAACGGAAATCTTGTTTTAACTTATCATTGACTATTACAAATGCTTCTCCAAGTAAGGCTCCATTTTTAGTTCCGCCAATATAAAATAAATCGGTTAAATTAGCGATATCCTTTAATGTTAAGTCATTTTCCTTACTTGCAAGAGCACTGCCTAATCTAGCTCCATCGATATATAAATATAGGCCATATTCATCACATGTTTGTCTTAATACTTTTATTTCATCTAAAGAGTAAACAGTACCAAGTTCTGTTGGATTAGTGATAAAGACCATTCTTGGCTTTACCATATGTTCGTCACTATGCTGTTGGCATACTTTTACAATACTAATTGGACTAAGCTTACCATTTAAGCTTTCTACTTCGATAATCTTATGTCCTCTTGCTTCTATCGCACCTGTTTCATGAACATTAATATGGCCAGTTGTAGGACATATTACAGCTTCATATGGTTTTAAGCAAATAGATGTAGCTAGGATATTACATGGTGTACCACCAGGTATAAAATGAATATCAACATCTTCTCTTTGCAAACTATTTTTAATTAATTTTTTGGCGGCAATTGCATATTCATCATTGCCATAGCCTGATTGTTGTTTATTGTTAGTTTTAATTAATTCTTCCAATATTTCTGGAGCGCAACCCTCTAAATAATCACTTTGAAAATTGTACATAAGTTACCTTCTTTCTAACTATTAAATGATATCACATGTCTAAAGCTATTTTTTGATGTAGAATAGTGTAGATGGCAAAGAAAAAGAAAAAGTTGAACGTAAAACATCTTGTTATTTTACTTGCAGGAATACTTGTAATTGTACTGGCTGTCTTTTTTTTGACGGTAAATATTCATTTCTTGGGTGTTAAATCTGAACATAGTGACGCTAAGACATATAAAACAAAGTCTTGTTTAGCTTTTTATCCAAATAGTGAAAATGGTAAACAGGTAGTTGAAGAATTGTGTAAGAATGCTGAAAAGAATACTATCTTTGATTATGCACTTGTACCATATGGTGATTATTATTTGGTTTCTTATTTTGATGGCACGAAGTATTATGTTGATAAAAACTATAAGGAATTAAAAATAGATAGTGTAAATGAAGATGGCAAAAAGATCATTTCCGATTATTTACGTTATGAAATGAAAAAGGATGAAAATGATGAAGCATACACTTATGATTTTTTAAATGATACTTATTATGAAAATCTTGATTTAAGTGATGTTACATATAGTGTTGAAGATGTTAATTTAATTTGTCATTTTCCAAAATATAACTATGATGTAAAGATTCCGCTAAAGTATATGCAAGAACCATGCAATATCAATCTTGGTTATTCTAATGAAATGTATGTAAAACCTCGTTATGTTTCTAAAAATAGAAAGATGATTAGTTTTACCTTTGATGATGGGCCACAATGGCAATTAAAGTCAAGCAGCCAAATTGTAGATACATTATATAAGTATGATAGTGCTAGTACTTTCTTTGTGGTAGGGCAAAACTTGGGTGAAGATCAAATAAATTTCTGTAAGCAGTCAGTTGAAAAAGGTATGGAATATGGTTCACATACGCAAAGTCATGCAAACTTGCAGAATTTAAGCACATCGGAAGCTATTAATCAAATCATGATTCCATATCATGACTTATGTGATAACGAATATGGCTTTGGCTATCAAATGAAGACTTATCGTCCTCCTTATGGTGCTTATAATAAGTCAGTAAGTAGCGAGCTTAATATGACGGCAGTCTTATGGAATGTTGATTCCCTTGACTGGTCTTATCGTACAAAGTATGAAGCAACTGAGGCAGTTAACATCATTTATCAAAAGGTAATTGATGAGACTGATGAAAATGATGTGGTACTTTTCCATGATATCTATCAAACTAGTGCTGATGCTTCTTGTAGACTAATGGAATACTACATTAATGAGGGCTATCAACTTGTTACTATAAGTGAATTAATGGATGCTTTGGGTGTTACTGGTGCATCTTACTTCGCTGGTCAATAATTATCAATAATATCTTTTAAATAGCTTAAGTAATCTTGGGCTATTTTTTTATCTTTGATTCTAATATCTTTACCATACCCTAACAATTTACTATAAAAGTTAGGATTAATACTTGTTTTAATATTGAAACCTTCTTTAGTGAAAATAACATTGGGGAAATCGTTTTCTATTCTTTCTTTAATAGTGTCACTTTGTTTAATGATTTCTATTTGGATGGTATTTATATCACCACTAGAAAATGAGTTTGTTGAGGTTTCAATCTTTTCAATGATTTTTTTCTTATTTATAGTCATATTATCCACTTTATCATTTATTTGAATACTAAAGATATTATCAAAACGATAATGATATATCTTTTCTTTGTTTTCATAATGATAGTAAAGATAATAGTAATCATTATCACGATGTAAAAAGATAGGGAATACTTCTTCTTGTTTATTATTTTTTCTTTTTACAATGATAGCTTTATTTGTTTTGATAGCTAACAAAACATCTTCCATCTTTTGAAAGAATTTTTTATCCTTATGTTTGTTTGTATATTTAAGGCTATCTAAGAGCTTTTCTTCATCATTAGATATAAATGTATATAATTTACTATTTAGCTTTTCAAGTAAGCTATTATCCACACTCTTTAAAGAATAAATAGAATCTTGGATTATCTTTATTTCCGATAGATTGAATGGTGATTCCAATAAGTAGTAGCCATCATCATATTCAATATTGATGTCACATTCATTCAATACTTTAAAATCATCATATAGCGTTTTACGATTATCTACTTTTATTCCTTTTTGATTTAATAAAGGAATTATTTCATCAATTTTTAAGTGCTTATTTTCATCACTGTTTTTCTTTAATACTTCAATTAATCGCAAGATTCTTTTCTTGTTATTTCGTTCCATAAAAAAATTATACTAGTGTCCAAATATTTGGACAATATAATTTTTAATCTGATTTATATTATAGTCATGGAGGGAAAGAAAATGAAAAGAGTGATGATTATAAACTTATGGATGTTGATGATGGGATGGTGCTTGTATTTCTCTAATATGATGATACTAGGAACAACCTTACTTACAATAGTTTTAATAGCTAATTTATATCTATTTAATAAAGTTAATTACTGGCGTTTTATCTTTATATTTACTCTAATCTCTATCTTTAATTTAGCTGTTATCTATAGTTTGAAAATGCCCTATAGCCTATTAAGTTTACCTTTCCTATTATTAGTAGGCTTAAATCTTTCATATGTAAATGAGATAAGTTATTTACTTAAAAAATCGTTTATCAAAAGTGTACATTCCATTGTTTTACTTGTAACTGTTTGCTTTATGATGGTCGCTCTTGTTATACCATACAGCCCTTTACTACCAAACTACAAAACTAATTTGTATGGTTATATATTGATGATGTTTTCTTTCCCTTTAATTAATTATTCTACATGCCTATTAGCTAGAAGAAGAAAAGAAGCGTGTATAATTAAGACATGGAATCTTTAAAAGAATTATATCGAATTGGTCCTGGACCTTCTAGTTCACATACACTTGGTGTTAGGAATGCTTGTTTATATTATTTAAACAAGTATCCTAATTTAGATAATTATACTATTACCTTATATGGCTCTTTAGCTTTAACTGGTAAAGGACATATGTCGGATAAGATTATTCTTGATACCTTTAATGGCAAAAATGCTAGTCTAGTTTTTAAAAATGAAGCATATGATGAAAATCCTAATACCTTAGTATTTAACCAAGGTAGCGAAACGGAAATGACTATTTATTCCACGGGTGGTGGAGCAATTAGTGTTAAGGGGATTGGTTCAGTTGTAGATAAAAATGTCTATCCTCATAATTCCTTAAGTGAAATAAATGGATATTGTAATAAATATGACCTTGATTATGCAGCTTATGTTTATAAATGTGAGCCAGGTATTAAGGAATATTTGATTGTTGTGGTAAAAAAGATGTTGGAAGAAATTGAAAACGGTCTTAATACTAAGGGCGATTTACCTGGTCCTTTAAATTTAAAAAGAGTGGCTTTCTCTTTATATGAAGAAGGGAAAAACTGCGATAATCAAAGTATAAAAGAAAAACTGTTGTTAAGTTCATATGCTTATGCAGCACTTGAAGAGAATGCATGTGGCAAGATTGTTGTAACCGCACCTACTCTTGGTAGTTGCGGAGTACTTTCGGCTGTGCTTAGAAAATATTATGATTCAGGAATAGATGTCATAAGACTTGCAGATGGCCTTGCGGTAGCTGGTATATTTGGTAATCTAATTAAAACCAATTCCTCAATTTCAGGAGCGGTTGGAGGTTGCCAAGCTGAGATTGGCAGTGCTACTTCAATGGCTGCAGCTTTTGCATCCTATCTTGAAGGCTTATCTTTAAAAGGTATAGAGTGTGCAGCGGAAATAGCTATGGAACATAACTTGGGTTTAACATGTGATCCAGTTGGTGGCTATGTACAAGTTCCTTGTATTGAAAGAAATGGTATTGGTGCATTAAGAAGCATTGACTGTATGCTTTATGCTAAGTACTTAGGCAATATCAAAGAAAGCAAAGTAAGTTTTGATATGATAGTTAAGGCGATGAAATATACAGGAGCTAAAATTGCCATGGAACTTAAGGAAACTTCCCTTGGTGGTTTAGCTGAGGTTGTGCCATTTAAAAAACCAGTTGGTTGTTAATAAAAATAAGAGCGTGAGCTCTTATTTTTCGATATAAACTTTTTTGATTACTGGTGGATTTAGCGGTCTATCATTATAATTTGTTTTTAGATTTGCTAACTTGTCAAGTTCTTCAAAGCCTTCAACCATATCACCAAAGGCTGCATATTGACCATCTAGAAATGGTGTATCAACATGGCAAATAAAAAACTGCGAAGAAGCTGAATCAGGGTGATTAGCACGAGCCATTGAGATAGTACCTCTTTTATGTGGATGAGAGTTTGGCACACCATTGCCAATAAATTCTCCCTTAATATTTTCATCAGAGCCACCCATTCCAGTGCCGTTTGGGTCTCCACCTTGAATCATAAAATCTTTGATAATACGATGAAAAATTAATCCATCATAAAAGCCTTCATTTGCCAATTTTTCAATATTTGCGCAAGTGATTGGGGCGTTTTTTTCATCAAGCTCAAATTTCATGATTCCACCATCATTCATTTCAATTACTAACATTTGTTTAATCTCCTTGTTTTTTAATTATATCTTAATAAGCCTATAAGTTGTATTATAGAAAAGTGAGGTATTTATATGTTTATTAAAGAAGGAAAAGATTTAACTCGCTTTAAAGATGGTGTATTCGCCCTAAGTAATATGGCTAAGGCTGATAGTGATTCTAACACAATTAATGCCACAGTTGGCTCATTGTGTGGCGAAGATGGTCTTTTAGTAGCTTTAGATAGTGTGTTTTGTGAATATGATAAAGTGTCCAATAGACAAAAAGCGGCTTACGCTAAGGGCGCTTTAGGTAATCCGGATTTTTTAAAGGCGATGGAGAAATTTGTCCTTGAAGATAAAGTAAAGGGTAGTGCTATCGCTACAAATGGCGGTACTGCCGCTATTGCTTTGGCTTTAGATATGTGTAGAAATCAAGGTGATAGTGTTATCTTACCTAAAGTATCTTGGGGTAATTATAAATTAATGGTTGAAAACAGAAACTTAAAAGTTGTTTTCTATGATCCATATGATTTAAATGATTTAAAGGATAAGATGTCAAAGGAAGAAAAGCCTTTTGTAATTATTAATTCACCTTGTGAAAATCCATGTGGTTTATCTTATAGCTTTAAACAATGGGAAGAAATCGTTACTTATACAAAAACATTTAAGGAAGCCATTATTTTAAATGACATTGCTTATATGGATTATGCTTATGACAAAGACGCTAAAAAGTACATGGAATTATTTAATGATTTAAATGACAATGTACTTGTAATGATTGCTTCATCATGTTCAAAAGCTTTCTCATATTATGGACAAAGGCTTGGTTGCCTTATTGTGATTAATTCTAATGAAGAGTTTAAGGATTTATTTATAAACCAATGTGAAAAAGCAATTAGAACTAATTATAGTAGCGTAAACAATGGTGCAATGATTGCGATTACTAATTTATTAAATAATAATTATGAAAAGTATATTGAAGAAAAAAATAAGTATCGTGATTTATTAAAAGAAAGATCTTCTTTATTTGTAAATGAGGCTAAACAATGCGGATTAGATATCTATCCATATAATGAAGGTTTCTTTATTACGGTAAAATATTTAGATAATGATTTTAGAGATAAGGTGCATGATGCTTTAATAAAGAATCATATTTATTGTGTAAAGGTAAATTATGGTATTAGAGTTGGTATTTGTGCTGTCACTTTAGATAAAGTTAAGGGTTTAGCCAAAAAGATAAAGGACACAGAAGATAGTGTTAGATAAAATAAAAGCTTCAATGAAGCTTTTATTTTATTCTAGGCATTGATAGTTCTTCAACTTCTTTAAAACCATTTGTTTTGGTAAAACTTTGATTAGATTTAAATCTAGCTACAAAATCACTTGGGTCAATCATTTCAAAGTTAATATTATCAAAGCCATCTCTTATAAATAATGTCGATAAGATAGTAGCATCCCTTTGATTACCGGTTGATGAATCGAAGATTTTATCTTGAGCATTGACAATTATAAAATCAATTGGTAATAAAGCGAATACTTCTCTAGCAATACGAATCATACAACTGCATACATAATCTTGGGCTAAATCATTATAGGCACTACCTTTTAAAGTAAAGTCACTTACTTTTCCTGATTGTAATTGTTTAAAGCCAATTGTAGGTATAACATCTTTAATATTTACCAAGAAATTAGCGCATAAAGTATTTCCATCATCGCTGCCAAATTCAAATTCGCTGCCAAAGGCGGCAATATCATGCATCGAAGAATATTGGTTAATTACTTTTAAATAGGCATCAACATCTTTATTTAAGACGTTTTTGGCTAATGTTATATTTTCTTGCCATACTAGGGCATCACTTTGACTAGCTGTACTTGGAACACTTGCGTTTGCTAGTGCTTTCCAATCTATTTGTTTTGGACAATCTTTGTGAAAAGATTTAATCTTATTAATATATTCAAGATAATCGTTGTACTTTACTAGATCTTCACTATTATTGTTATCTTCATTAATCTTTTCAATAACATTGTTTTTGGTTAAAGAATCATTATTTTTAGTTAGTGTTTCTTTCTTTGTTGTTTTCTTTTCATTGTTTGAGTCACCACCAAATAATTTGCTTAAGCCACCAAAAGTATCAAAACTTTTACGATATGATACGCCAGTTCCTGGAATACCAACAGAGGCCGTTGATTTGCCTTTTGAATTAATGGTGTAGTGCATACCCTTTTTACCAGCTGTTAAAGATACGCCACTTTTTGATACATTTAATTTCAGACCATTTGCGATTTTTATACTTTTTCTAAAATTTAATCCCATTTTATTTGTTTCTCCTATTTCTAGGATAACATAGTATCTTTTATAATATTTAAAAGGAGAATTTTTACAAATGAATTTTGAGCATATTTACAAATCAGCTGATTATTTAAAAGATAAGATTGATCTTAAACCAGAAATTGGCATTATTTTAGGTTCGGGACTAGGTGACGTGGTTAAAGAAGTAAGCAATCCAATAACTATTTCTTATAAGGATATTCCACATTTCCCAAATCCTACTGTTAAAGGACATGAGGGTAATTTGGTCTTTGGCAAGATAGGCAATGTGAATGTTGTGCTAATGCAAGGGCGTTTCCATTATTATGAGGGAAGAGGACTTGATCCTGTGGTTTATCCTATTTATGTATTAAAACTATTAGGTATTGAAAAACTTATTATCACCAATGCCTGTGGTGCGATTAATAGAAGCTTTAAGCCAGGTGATTTAATGCTTATAAATGATTTCTTAAATATTATTGGTGTCAATCCACTAATTGGCGATAATAACGAAGATTTTGGCCCACGTTTCCCAGATATGAGTGAGCCATATGATAAAAAGATGATTGAGGATATTAAAAAAGTCAGCCAAGAAGAACTTAAAGAGGGCGTTTATGCTTACTTTAATGGGCCTACTTATGAAACAAAGGCTGAAATTAGAGCTTTTGAAGTAATGGGCGCTGATACAGTGGGAATGAGCACTGTTCCAGAGACCATTGTGGCCAATTATATGGGCATTAAGGTAATGGGTATTGCTTGTATAACTAATATGGCAACAGGCATCGCTAAAGAAAAGCACTCCCATAAAGAAGTGCTTGATATAGCTAATGCTTCTAGTGCTAGACTAGCTAAGTTAATTAAAGATTATTTGTATTCTCTTTAATTCATAGCCTTAAGCATTAAATCAGAGATACGTTTAGTATAAGCTAGTGTATCTTCAATTGGTAAGCCAGCTATTAATAATGCTTGATCATATAATAATGTCGCATATTCATTAATATCTTTCTTATCTTCATATACTTTAACTAAGGCTTTAAATAGTTCATGTTCAGGGTTGATTTCCAAAATCTTGTTTGCTTTAGCAGAACCTTGATTCATGGCATTTAAAGTCTTTTCCATGTCTATAGAAATACCATTATCAGAAACTAAACATACAGGAGAAGTCTTTAATCTACTAGAAAGTTTAACATCACTTACCTTATCTTTTAAATCATCTTTGATAGCTTGAAGTAAGTCTTTGTTGTCACTTGATTTCTTTTCGATTTCTTCTTTTTCTTCTTTAGTATCTAAATCAAGATCGCCCTTTTGTAATGATTTGAATGGCTTTCCATCATAGTCATTTACAATGCTAGCTAAGAATTCATCAACATTATCTGTAAAGTATAATACTTCATAACCCTTATCAAATACCTTTTCTAGTTGTGGCAATTCTTTGATTGCTTCAATTGATTCACCACTTGCATAATAGATATCCTTTTGATCGTCTTTCATTCTAGATACATATTCTTTTAAAGTAGTATATTTATCATCTTTGCTAGATTTGAATAATAATAGGTCAATTAACTCGTTTTTATTCATGCCATAGTTATCATATGTACCAAACTTTAATTGGACACCAAATTGATCAAAGAACTTTTCATATGTTTCTCTTTCATCTTCTAGCATCTTAACTAATGTGTTCTTAATCTTTTTATCAATTGATTTTTTCAAAGAAGCCATTTGATGATCTTCTTGAAGGATTTCTCTTGAGATGTTTAGTGATAAATCATCACTATCAATTACACCTCTTATAAATCTAAAATGGTCGCTTATTAATTCTTTGGCTTCATCTTTAATAAAGACGCCCTTTGAATATAGCTTTAAACCAAGCTTGTAGTCTTGTGAGAAATAATTAAATGGACGCACGCTTGGAATATATAACAAAGCTGAATAAGAAGTGTTTCCTTCTACTTTATAGTGAATTGTTTTTAATGGCTTTTCAAAATCAAAGTAAGACATAGAATAGAATTCATTATAGTCTTCTTCCTTAATATCTTTTTTAGCCTTTTTCCAAAGTGGAACCATTGAGTTAACAGTTTTTTCTTCAATCTCTTTTTTATCTTCTTTTGTAACCTCTACATCCATTACAATTGGATATCTAATGAAATCAGAATACTTTTTGATAAGTGATTGAAGGGCGTCGATTGAAAGATAATCGTCATATTTCTTTTCTTTAGTATTTTCTTTTACATGTAAAGTAATAACACTGCCATAGTCATCTTTACTTGCTTGTTTAACTTCATAGCCATCCATGGTACCAATCCACAAATAAGCTTTTTCTTCATTTACCTTTTTAGATAAAACTTCAATTTTATCAGCTACCATAAAGGCGCTATAGAAGCCTACACCAAATTGACCAATGATATCAACTTTTTCTTTTTCATTAAGATTTTCTTTAAATTCAAAAGAACCAGATTTTGCGATTGTACCAAGATTGTTTTCCAAGTCTTCCTTAGACATACCAATACCATTATCAGAAATGGTAATAGTTCTATTTTCCTTGTTACAATCAACTTTAATTTTTAAATCATCAGCCTTAATAGAAGTATCTGTTAAAGATAGAAAGTATCTTTTATCTAGGGCATCAGAAGCGTTAGAAACAAGTTCTCTTAAGAAGATGTCGGTATTTGTATAGATGGAATTTGCCATCAAATCTAGTAATCTTTTTGATTCAGTTTTAAATTGTTTTACTGCCATATTTTCACTCCTTTAGCACTCATTATATCGGAGTGCTAATATATTTATAACACTAAAACTTTCAATGTGCAACTATTCTATAGTCTTGGATTGACTAGGAGTCAGTTTATACATTTTTTTAAAGGCTTTACAAAAATAGTCGGAATCTTTAAAACCACACTTAATGGCTATCTCTTTTATGGAGTATGAGGAAGTAGTTAATAAAAGTCTTGCCTTATCTAGACGAATAGATAATAGCCTTTGATGAATAGTGGTGTTAAATTCTTTTTTAAAGGCGTTAAATAAAGTTCCTTTAGATACATTAAAAATATCCACTAAATCATTGATATTGATATTGTCTTGGTAGTGATTTAAAAGGTATTGTTGAATATTAATGGCCAAATTATTAGATGATGTTTCAACGCCATTGATCAGTGTTAAATATTTGGCACAAATATCAACTATTTCACCAAATGCTTCAATCTGTTTATAAGATTGTCTACAAGTCATGTTTAAAGCATTTTTAGCTTTTTCATTATCTTGCTTACTATTTTTTAATATATCACTTATATTAGAGTCGACATCTAGTATTTGGCCCATCATAAAATAGCCACTAAGTTGGCCATAAGTATATAAGGGTACAATAGCCTCGTATAGGCCACACCAACATTTATAGATATACATTTGTCCAGTTTTCTTACATGTTTCCATAGCTTTTATATCACATGTCTTGCATTTAAAAGTATTATCTTTTTCAATCAAGGCACAAAATGGTGATTTAGCTTTTGGATAAGATGAAATTACTTTTCCACTATGATCATAAATGGTCATGCTCATATTAGAAACTAGATAAAAACTTTTTAATAGGGACTCTAATTCTTGCATAGTATTATTATACAAATTTTAAACTTTTTTACAGTTACTTATACTTTATTGCCTACATTTTTTTAAATTAAATAGATATATTAAAGAAGAGGTAGAATTATGGAATTTGATACAAAATATTTAGCTGATCCTGAAGTATTCAGAATCAATCGATTGGATGCGGTTTCTTCGCATAACTTTTATGCAAGTAAAGATGAGATGAAAGATGAAAAAAGTAGTTTTATCCATTGTTTAAATGGTGTTTGGAAGTTTCATTATGCAAATAGTTTAAATCAAGTAATAAAAGAGTTTAAGGATGAAGATTATGATACAAGCGATTGGGATGATATAAAAGTGCCAGGTCATGTAGAACTACAGGGCTATGGCAATGTTATGTATGTTAACCAACAATATCCTTGGTCTGGTAAAGAGGGTATACTTCCTGGTGAGATTCCTTTAAATAATCCAGTTAATAGTTACGTCACTTATTTTGATAGTTCTATTTTAAAACAAGATTGCTTAACAAGAATTGTCTTTCATGGTGCTGAAAGTGGTTTAGCGTTATGGGTAAATGGCAAGTTTGTTGGCTATAGTGAAGATAGTTTTACACCTTCTAGTTTTGATATTACAGACTATATAAAACAAGGGAAGAATAAGATTGCGGTTAATGTATATCGTTTCACTAGTGGAACTTGGTTAGAAGATCAAGACTTCTTTCGATTTTCGGGTATTTTTAGAGATGTGGAACTTATTTCAATACCAAAAATCCATATAAATGATTTAAAAATTACGCAAAATACTGATGATTTAGTCTGCCCAATCATCAATGTAAAGACAAGTATATTAAGTGATTCATCTTATATCTTGAAGATGACTTTATTTAATAAAGATGGAGATGCTTTACAAACTATAGAAACAAGTGATGATGCATCTTTTAAAGTTGATAATGCACATTTATGGTGGGATGAAGATCCTTATTTATATACTTTGGAAATTGAAGTAATAAGTGATAATAAATTGATTGAATGCGTTAAACAGAAAATTGGAATTCGTCGCTTCGAATTAAAAGATGGCATTATGTATATTAATCATAAACGTATTTTGTTTCATGGTGTAAATAGACATGAGTTTAGTTGTGATAGGGGTAGAGTAATGGATAAACAAACAACTAAACAAGACTTAATTAATATGAAGAAAAATAATATTAATGCAGTTAGAACATGTCATTATCCTAATAATAATTTCTTTTATGATTTATGTGATGAGATTGGTTTGTATGTTATTGATGAAACAAACATGGAAACGCATGGTACTTGGAGTGAGTTCTTTGATATGGAACATGTTATTCCAGGGGATGATCCAAAGTGGCTAAATAATATTATTGATCGTGCCAATTCAATGGTTGAAAGAGACAAAAATCATCCTTGTGTAATTATATGGTCATGTGGTAATGAATCATGGGGTGGTAAGGATATTTTGGAAATGTCTAACTTTATTAGAAAGAAAGATCCTAGCCGACTTGTTCATTATGAGGGTGTTGCCAATGATACAAGATATCCTGAAACTTCAGATATGATTTCAAGGATGTATCCACCTGTTGTAAAGGTTGAAGAGATATTAAAAGGCAATCCCAATACGCCAATGTTGCTTTGTGAATTTGCACATTCTATGGGTAATTCTAATGGTGCTTTATATAAATATACTGATTTAGAAAAGAAGTATCCTAATTATCAAGGAGGCTTTATTTGGGACTATATAGATCAAGCTTTACTTATTGATGGAAAATTGTGTTATGGTGGTGACAATAGAGATAGACCATCTGATTATGACTTCTGTGGCAATGGTATTATGTTTGCTGATAGAACACCTACACCAAAGCTACAAGAAGTTAAATATTGTTATAGATGGATAGATACTACTATTGATGAAAACAAAATAGTGATTGAAAATAACTATTACACTAAAGATTTAGCTAATTTTAAGACGATTATTTCATTAATCAAAGATGGTGATATGGTTGATAAAAAGAAGCTTGTATTAAATTGCAAGCCTGGTGATAAATTGATTATTGATAATCCTTTTAAAGCAGATAATGATGGTGAATATGCTGTTAATGTATCTTATTTTGAAAATGATAATGAAGTAAGCTATGCTCAATATGTTTATCCTTATAAAAAAGAGGAAAGACATGCTAGAAAGAAATTATCATTTAATGAAGACTTTCAAAATGTTGGTGTAGTAGGTGATAATTTTAATGCCATTTTCTCAAAAACTAAGGGACTTGTATCTTATAAAGTAAATTCCTATGAATTTATAAGAGTGCCACTTAGACCAAATTTCTTTAGGGCAGCTACCAATAATGATTGCGAAAACTTCTATGGTTTTAGATATGGTCAATGGCTATTAAATAGCTTGTATTGCAAGCTTCAATATATTGGCTATAAAGCACAAGAATATAGTGTAACAGTAATGTATAAATATACACTGCCTTCATTGCCAGATAATATCTTAAATCTTGAATATACGGTATATGGTGATGGTGAAATTGTGGTTGATATGAACTTGGATGCATTTTCAGATCATATTGAAATGCCAGAATTTGGTATTCTTCTACAAACTTATAGTGAACTTGATGATGTAAACTATTATGGCTTGGGGGATAAGGAAAACTATATTGACCGCAATAAGGGTGCTAGACTTGGCAAATATGAATATAAAGTAGAAGATAATTTAACGCCTTACTTATTCCCACAAGAATGTGGCAATAGAACAGGTGTAAGAAGTCTTGCGGTAGGAAATGATAGACATTGTCTAATGATTGATGGTTTATTTGAATTTTCAGCTTTGCCTTATACGCCATATGAACTAGAAAATGCTAAGCACCATTATGAATTGCCTGATAGATATCAAACAGTTATTTCAATTTGTGAGAAACAAATGGGCGTTGGCGGTGATAATACTTGGGGAGCTTTAACCCATGATGAGTTCTTGTTAGATAAAAACAAACACCATTTAAGAGTGTCTATAAAGGGTGAATAGATAGATTGGACTATTTTATAATAGTCCATCAATTATAGCTTAAGCATTTAAAAAGGTTGCTAGAATTAATATCTAACAACCTTTTAATTTATATGTTTATTGGTTAGTTGATTCTTCAAGAGTTAAGTCAAAATTCTTTAATTGATTATCTCTTGTTACGGTAATTTTAACTGTATCACCAACCTTATAGCTATCTAGATATTTTGATAAGTCAGTGAATGAAGACACTTTATTATCATCAATAGCGATAATGATATCACCAGCTTCAATACCAGCTTTACTTGCGGCACTATCTTCAACTACTTCAGATACTAAAGCGCCTTCGCTTACACCATAATATTGTAAGTATGTGCTATCAGTTATCACTTTAACACCGATTGTGGCTCTATCTTTTACATAGCCATTATTCATAAGTTCATCAACGATAGTCTTTACCGTATTAGCGGGTATTGCATAGCCCATGCCTTCAACAGTAGTAGAAGATGTACCTGATGATAAACTTGACATAATCTTAGCATTTACAATACCAACAAGATTACCATTCATATCAAATAGACCACCACCAGAATTACCAGAATTGATTTCAGCATTTGTTAATATTAAGGTCATTGTATAGTTATTGATTGTAACTTCTCTATTTAAGGCTGAAATAATACCGTTTGTAGAACTTGTGCCTTTACCAAGTGAGTTACCAATAGCTACAACCTCTTGTCCTAAAGCAAGGGAATCAGAATCAACTAAACTTGCATATTGTAAATTAGTTGCCTCAATTTTTAATAATGCTAAATCGGTTTTAGCATCAGTGCCTATGATAGTAGCTTCATATTCACTATCATCATTTAATTTGACTGAAACATTTGTTGCACCACTTACAACATGATTGTTAGTAACGATATAACCATCAGCGGAAATAATTACACCAGAACCTAGAGCAGTAGAAGTTTGATCCATGCTTTGTCCAAATAGATTGGTTTGACTAGAAGTAGATTCGGAAGTGATTTGAACTACTGTATCAATTGCTTTGTTGATTGCTTTTTGGTATGTTCCAACTTCATTTTCACTATATAAGACTTGGGTAGTTACAGAAGTTTCTGCAGAGCTATTTGTACTATCTTTAGTTAATAATTTATTTACATTAATTGCGCCATAAGCACCAGATGCACCACCAAGTAATGCTACTAGAAAGACTATTACGATTGTTTTAAAATTCATTTTCATCGTCTTTTACCTCCAACATCATCATTATAGTTATTTGTATGTGAAATTAAAGTGAATTGTTTGTTAAGACTTCAAGAACTTTATTGGCAATCCTAATACCATCTAGAGCGCACGATGTAATGCCACCACCATATCCAGCTCCCTCACCCATTGGATAAAGACCTTTAGTGTTTATTGATTGTAAACTTTCATCTCTTCTTATTCTAATTGGACAACTACTTCTTGTTTCTGGTCCAACCATGATGCCATTATCAATAAAGCCTTTAATTTTATCGTCAAAATAGTATAAAGCTCTATGAATTATTTCGTTGTCTTTTTGATTAAAGAATTTATTAAAATCATATAAAGTAGTACCTAGGGCATAGGTTGAAGGGAATATTAAATCATTTAATTCATTATTTAAATAATCTTTTATATTACAGGCTATAGCTTTATAAGAATTTGAGACATTATAAGCTTTTTCTTCATAGTGTTTAATATAATCAAAGCCAGCTAGATTGCCTTGTCCATATTCTTCTTTGTTTACTTGAATTAATATAGCACTATTAGCGATGTTGGAGTCTCTTTTTGAATAGGACATACCATTTGTAACAATTCTATTTAGATCACTACTTGATGGAACAACAATTCCACCAGGGCACATACAAAAAGAGTAGACACCTTTTTCATCTTTATATCTTAGGAAATATTCCAAAGCTTCTTCGCTTTCTTTTCCATTCAATTGATTTTTATTAATTAGTTCTTGAGGATGTTCAACTCGAAAGCCTATTGCCATATCTTTGGAAGTAATATCAACTTTTTGCTTATCTAAGTTTTTGATTGTGCCAGCTGCACTATGTCCTATACCAAGTAATATAAATGGACTATAGTAAGAACCTTTATTTGTTTTAATACCTATCGCGTCATGATTTTCATTTAGTATCAATTCTTCTAATTCTTCACTAAAATGAAATTGAGCACCTTGATCTATTAAATAATTAGTTATTCTTTTAATTATTTCTCTAATCTTATCAGTGCCAATATGGGCATGAGGAGTATATTTAATACTTTCATCTGCGCCAAATTTGATAAAGATATCCAAGATATATTCAACATAGGGGTCTTTAACTCTAGTGGTTAATTTACAATCGGAAAAAGTTCCAGCGCCACCCTCACCGAATTGAACATTAGAGCTTGTATCTAAAACTCCTTGTTTAAAGTAAGTTTCAACATCTTTTACTCTTTCATCAATTCTTTTGCCTTTTTCAAAAACAATTGGTTTTATACCAGCTTCTATTAAACGATATGCAGAAAAGATACCACTTGGTCCATAGCCAACAATGATTGGTCGAGTATTAGATGATACTTTTTTAACACTTGTATCAACTTTCTTATATAAGACAACATTTTTGATATGGAGATATTTATTTTCATCTTCGACATTTACAAGCACTTGATACTTATAGACAAGTTCTTTTCTAGCATCCATACTTTTCTTATATACTTTATAATCTAATAAATCTTTTTCTTTTATTTTTAATTTATTGATGATTAATTTCTTTAATATTTTTTCATCTTCATTTGGTTTTAATTTAATTTCTGATATTAACAACATATTTTTATTATAACTGTTTGTACTATAATATCTTTATGTCAAATAAAAAAGTCGTTACTACAACTTATGCCAAAAACAATTTTAGGGTTGTTGGCTTAGTTTTAATTATCTATTGTTTAGTTGTTTTATATTTGCCATATGCCTTAAAATGGCTAATTATATTGAATGATAAATTGATATACAAAGGCTATAACGCATACTTTGTTATTTCTTTGATTTGTCTTTTAATTGGAACGATTGTACCTTTCTTATTTCTAAGCCTCTATTCTAAAAAGAAAATAGGTGATTTTATTAAGAAAGCTGATTTTTCTTTTAAGGATATTATTGTTGATTTTATTGTTTTCTTTGCGATATGTGCTCTAGCTATATATTGTATGACAATGCTAGGGGAGCTATTTACAATTGAAGGCGAACTTATTTCTAGTATTGGTGTTAGTTTTAACATAGAATACATGAGAGATTATTTATATTTATTTACTTTTATTATTCTTACGCCAATCCTTGAAGAGTATGCCTTTAGAGGAGTACTTTTAACTTGTCTTTCAACTTATGGCAAATATTTCGCCTTAATCGCAACATCTATAATATATGGCTTAGCCCATGGCTCCTTAATTGAATTTATCCCTAGTTTTGTAATGAGCATCTTTTTGTGTAAGTTAACTTTAAGATATAAGTCAATTAGACCATCTTTAATCATCCATATCATGTTTAATGCTTCTTTATGTCTATTAAGTATTATTCCAGCAAAATATAGTCTTTATACAATGATTGGTTTGGCAGTTATGTTAGTTATCGCGATAGTGCTAGTTATTACTAGAACTTACCATCATATAACGGTAAAAAAAGCAAAAGTTAATAATCAAATCTCTTTAACTTTCTTTTCTTCTTATACGGTAGTGATTGCCACCTTGCTTTTTATTAGCTATACAATCTTGCTGATGTTTGTGGCACAATGATTTGCATTTAAAAGGCAGATTATGCTACAATAATTGAGCTTTAGGGGTGTGGTACAATGGTAGCATACCGGTCTCCAAAACCGTTGATGGGAGTTCGATCCTCTCCACCCCTGCCATGTAAAAATATTGGTCCTATAATGGGACCTTTTTTCTTGAATAAAGTTAAACATTTTGTTACGAATTATGTTACAAAATAGTTAAAAAAATGTCTAATTTTGTTACGAAAAATGTTACAACAAACAATATGTTTTGTTATACTTTAATTAAGGAGTGTTTTATGCTATATAGAAAAGCTTATGATAAGTTGCTTGAATGGAAGAATAATGGTTGTAAAAAGGCTCTTTGTATACAGGGTGCAAGACAAATTGGCAAGACAACAATTATAAGAGAGTTTGGTAAAAATGAATTTGAATGTTTTGTTGAACTTAATTTTATATTAGATAAAAAAGCTAGACGGATATTTGAAGATAATTTGGATGCAAATACAATAATTGAGGGAATAACTGCTTTAACCAGAAAGAAACTCATTGAAGGTAATACATTAATTCTTTTTGATGAGATACAAGAATGCCCTAATGCTCGTACAGCAATTAAGTTTTTGGTTGAAGATGGTCGTTTTTCTTATATTGAAAGTGGCTCTTTATTGGGTGTTAAAAACAAAATAGTTGCTTCTTATCCAGTTGGATTTGAGGAAATATACCATATGTATCCCCTTGATTTTAGGGAATTTTTAATGGCTAATCAAATTAAAGATTCAACAATTGAAATTTTAAATAACGCATATATTCATAAGCTTGCAGTTGCTGATAATATCCATGAAATAATTACTAAATTATTTTACTTGTATATAGTAGTAGGCGGTATGCCAGAGGTTGTTGATACTTATGTTAAGAGTCATGATATTGGGAAAGTTATTTCTATTCAAAACGACATTATTGAACTTTATAAACAAGATATAGGTAAGTATTCTTTTGATGGTGATAAGCCTAAAATAAGAGCTATATACGATTCAGTTCCTTCTCAATTAAATGATAAAAATCGTCGTTTTAAGGTTTCTTCACTTGATAGTAATGCGAGACTTCTAAGATATGAAGATAGCTTTAATTGGCTAATAGATGCAGGAGTGGTTAACCCTTGTTATAACGTAAGTGAACCAACTGGTTCACTAAGTTTAAACCAAAAACGTAATTTGTTTAAGCTGTATTTGTCGGATACAGGCCTTTTGTGTGCACAATCTATGGATGATATTCAATTTGATTTAATACAAGGTAATACTGGTGTTAATATGGGAAGTATTTTAGAGAATGTGATGGCACAAATGTTTGTTGCTAATGGTTTTCCTTTATGCTATTTTGATTCTCATAAGTTTGGCGAATTAGATTTTGTTTTGCAAAATGGCACTAATGTTGATTATGTTGAAATAAAATCTGGTAATGATTTTATAAAGCATTCATCTTTAGATAAGATGAAGACAATTTGGAAACATAATGATAATATTGTTTTTTGCAAAAGCAATGTTTTTGTTAAGGATGATATAGTTTATTACCCTTGGTACATGGCTATGTTTTACACTTTTAAAAAGGAAGTTAAAGATTATATTTATAAGATCGATACGCAAAATCTATAACTTTCTACATTATAAGGGCTTAATTTTTATTATTGTGTTTGGTGTATAATAAATTCACAAAGGATATTTTATGAATATATATTTAATGGATTGTTTTAAACTATTTTTGGCTAGTGTCATTGGCATTTTTATTGGCCTTGACCAAAGACATAGAGGAAAGGAAGCGGGACCTAAAACCCATTGCCTTGTTTGTCTTGGCTCTACTTTAGCGGTGCTTGCAGGTAGTTATATAGGTGGAGATGCGCAAGCTAGAATTGCTTCACAAGTTGTGACAGGTGTTGGTTTTTTGGGTGCTGGTGTCATTCTTGTTAAAAACAATTATCAAATTCAAGGTCTAACAACAGCGGCTGGCATTTGGCTTGTGGCGTGTCTTGGCATAACGGTGGCAACATCTGGTTGGCCTTTGGCTATTGTAGCAACCATTATTTGGTTTATCATAACTAACCTGTTTGCTCATAATGATGATAAGAACATGGGTGATGAGCATAACAATAATGTAAAATAAGAGTGTATTAAAAGGAGAATTAAAAACAATATGATTGATTACACAGAAGGTTCAGGAAAACAATATCATACAGCCGTTGGCCCTGGTGATGTAGGTAGGTATGTAATTTTGCCAGGCGATCCAAAAAGATGTGCCAAGATTGCTAAACACTTTGATGATGCAAAACTTATTGCGGATTCTAGAGAATATGTAACTTATACTGGTTATTTAAATGGTGAAAAGGTTTCAGTTACTTCGACAGGCATTGGTGGTGCTAGTGCTTCAATTGCGATGGAAGAACTTGTAAAATGTGGAGCTGATACTTTTATAAGAGTTGGTACTTGTGGTGGTATTGAACTTGATGTTAAAGGTGGCGATATTGTTATTGCCTCTGGCGCAATAAGAATGGAGGGAACTTCTAAAGAGTATGCTCCTATTGAATTTCCAGCTGTAGCGGATTTTGATGTAACAAATGCCTTATCTAAGGCTGCAGATAATCTTGGTTATACAAAACATGTTGGTGTAGTGCAATGTAAAGATGCTTTCTTTGGTCAACATGAGCCTGAAAAGATGCCTGTTAGCTATGAACTAATTAATAAGTGGAATGCTTGGAAAATGCTTCATACTTTGGCTAGTGAAATGGAGTCAGCTGCCTTATTTGTTTGTGCTGCCGCAAGAAAGGTAAGATGTGGAAGTTGCTTCTTGACGGTTGCTAATCAAGAAAGAGCTTTAGCTGGACTAGATAATCCGCAAGTTCACGATACTGAGGGTGCAATTTGTGTTGGCATTGAGGCTCTTAAAATATTGATTGAAGCTGATAAAAAGTAGATTTAAACTAAATTTAGACAATATAACCAGAATGATGTAATTCTGGTTTTTTTAGCTTGAAAATAATTCTTTTAACAAGTTATAATCTTCACTATAGGAGCTTATTTTGGAACTTAAAAGACAATTTTTACAACAAAAAGATTTACTTTTTGAAAAAATCGCTGAAAAAAATAGGGAATCGCTAAATGCGGTGTTGCCTATTGTGCTATTAGTGTTGTTATTAGGATTTACAATCATTCCTATCCCCTCTGGTATATTGTTGGAGTTTGTGGTTGGATCTATTTTTGTAATAGTTGGAATGATTTTGTTTAACATTGGTGCTGATATGTCGATGTCTAAGATGGGTGAGACTATTGGTGCAAGTCTTGTTAAAACTAAAAAGATGCCACTTATCATTATTTGTGGTTTCATATTAGGCTTACTTGTAACGGTATCGGAGCCAGATTTACAAGTTCTTGCGACCCAAGTTTCTTCAATTCCTAGCGTAACGCTTATTGTTACAGTGGGTATTGGTGTAGGCATTTTCTTGGTTGTGGCTTTACTTAGAATAATTCTTGGTATTTCTCTTAGAAAACTATTAATAATTTGTTATGTTGGATTATTTGCGGTAGCTTTCTTTGTGCCTAGTGATTTTATTGGTGTAGCCTTTGATTCAGGTGGTGTTACAACTGGGCCTATGACTGTTCCATTTATCATGGCACTTGGTGTTGGTATTTCTTCAATAAGAAATGATGCGGCTGCCGATGATGATAGCTTTGGCCTTGTAGCCTTATGTTCAGTTGGGCCAGTTTTAGCTGTATTGATTTTAGGCTTAATATTTAATACAAGTTCAACTGTTGAAGTAGCTATGGAATCAGATGTTACAAATTCTATTGAACTTAGCAGATTGTTTTTACATTCACTTCCTGAATATATAAAGGATATGGCTATTTCTTTACTTCCAATCCTTATTTTCTTTGAAATATCACAACTTATTTTCTTAAAGATAAATAAGGCAGCGCATGTAAAGATTGCGATTGGTCTACTATATACCTATGTTGGTTTGGTTATTTTTATGACAGGCGCTAATGTTGGTTTTATTAGAACTGGTAATTATATAGGTCATGCCTTGGCATCACTACAATTTAAAGAATTATTAGTGGTAGTTGGTGCTGTTATGGGCTATATGATTGTTAGGGCAGAACCAGCTGTATATGTTTTAATGAAACAAGTTGAATCACTTACAAATGGCAATATTTCTGGCAATGCTATGCTTACAAGCTTATCATTTGGTGTTGCAGGTTCTATTGCTTTGGCAATGCTTAGACTTTTATATAATATTCCAATTTTCTATATTTTAATCCCTGGCTATGCCTTGGCTATTGGGTTAAGCTTTTTTGTACCAAATATCTTTACAGCAATTGCCTTTGACTCTGGTGGTGTAGCTTCTGGTCCAATGACGGCCACATTCTTGCTTCCTTTAGCCCAAGGTGCTTGTTTGGCTTTGGGTAAGAATGCTTCAGATGGCTTTGGTGTGGTGGCTTTGGTTGCGATGACACCGCTTATTGCGATTCAAATACTTGGCGTAATTTATAAGATTAAGCTTAAAAAAGGTAATGAACAAACTACCCAAACTATTCTTGAGATGTTCGCTGACTTAAGTGATGATGATATTGTAAAACTATAGGAGTCTTTATGGAAACGTATTTATTATTTACCATTTGTTCTCGTAAGAAATTAAAAATGTACCTAGATTTCTATAAGGAACATAATCTGATTGTTGGTACTATCAATTATGGAAGAGGTACTGCTGCTTATAATGTGCTTGATTATTTAGGCTTAGAGGACGATGAAAAAACCATCCATTGCACAATTGTTACCGAAAGTACATGGAAAAAAGTAAAAAAGGGTCTAGAAAAAGAATTGCATGTTGATAGACCCGGTAGCGGAATTTGTTATACAGTTCCTTTGAATAGTGTGGGTGGCAAAAAAGCTTTAAACTTTTTAATTAGTGGTCAAGAATATGAAAGAGAAAAGGATACAAATATGAAGGAAACTAAACATGAATTAATCGTTACAGTTGCCAATTATGGTTATAATGCAGAAATCGTGGCTGCTGCTAAAAAAGCTGGTGCTCGTGGTGGCACGGTCCTTCATGGTAAGGGCATGGGTAAAAGAGATGCTCAACAATTTATGGGAATGACACTAGTTTCGGAAAAAGAGATTATTTTGATTGTTTGTACAAACAAGGAAAAAGATAATATCATGAGTTCAATTATGGCTACAAGAAAAGAAGCGGGCGTTGTATGTTTCTCTATGCCAGTAGATGATGTGGCAGGCTTTAAGCTTCACGATGAATAATTATGAGTGATTCTTTAAAGTATTTTATTTCTGTCTTTTTATATGGAACCTTAGGGTTCTTTTTAGCTTTTATAAATGTTAATAGTGAGTTTGTAGTCTTTTGTAGAGGTTTGTTTGGCTCTTTGTTTATTTTGTGCTTATTAGCTATTAGAAAACAAAAACTAGATATAGAAGGCATTAGACGCAATTTGAAGTACTTAATTATCTCTGGCTTGGCGCTTGGTTTGAATGAAACTTTTTTATTTATTGGTTATAAATATGCTGTATCTCTTGCCTCTTTGGGTAACTACACAGCACCTATTTCCATAATTGTTATTTCGGCCATTTTATATAAACAAAAGATTCCTTTTAAACAATTGATGTGTATAGTTGCCTCTTTTGTGGGCATAATCTTTTTATCTGGTGTATTAACAGGAACTAGTAATGACATAAGAGGACTAATATTTGGACTTTTAGGATCAATTGGTTTTATTACATTAGTGTTTATGAATAAGAAACTAGATAATATTGGGGCCTATGATAAGACATTGGTGCAATTGTTTGTATCATCTTGTACATGTCTTCCTCTTGTTTTGATTAATAAGAGCTATTTAATTTCCTATGACTTAAAAACAATATCAATCCTATTGATGTTAGGAATAATTCATACTGGCTATGCCTATTGTTTATACTTTGATTCCATTAAGACATTAAGCCCTATAAAGATTGCGATTATTGGTTATGTAGAACCAGTTATGTCGGTATTGATTGGTGCCTTATTTTTAAAAGAAAGCATGGATATTTATACTATCCTAGGAGCTATATTAATACTAGGTTCAGCTATTGTAAGCGAACTATTAAATAATAAAAGTGAAATTAAATAGATTGAAAAGAATTAGGTATATCATTTTTTATCTACTAATTAAAGACGCTAAAAATCTGCCATTATTATCAAATAACATGATAAATAATGACTTTTTTATTGGTCAAATATTTAAATTAATCTAATTTAGCAATACTTGTATTTAGTTTAAAATAGCTATTTATATGCTTACAGCATTCATGTTAATTAAGATATTTATGACTAATACAGTTAATATCTTTTGTATTAATCAAAAAAGATTTATGTCTTGTTCCCTTAAATACTGTAGAAAAGCCCTTTTTAAGGCTTATTAATGTGTTTTTTAAAAGCTAAAATCATTTTGTTGACTATAGTGAAAGTGAATAGTACAATTAATACAGTTAATACAGATAAGGAGATTTTTATTATGAAGAAATTATTCGTTCTAATAGGTGCTGCACTTGCTTTCTTAGCACTTCTTGTATCAACTAACCGTTATGGTAAGAAAAGGAAGAATAAGGAAGATTAATTATGTCAGAAAAAGATTTTTTAAGCCAATTTTCTTCTGATGGTAAGACACCAGATAGTTTTAAAGAAGAAGAAAGAGTTAAGATTGAAAAACCAAAGAAGGAGTTTAATCCAAAGGGATTAATTATTGCGACCGTTATAGTTGTAGCGGTTGGTGTATTATCTTATTTTTTATTTTTTGCGCCAAAGATTGAAATGCCTGATTTCTTAGGTAAAACAAAGGATGATGTCGCTTCTTGGGTAAAACAACAAGGTATTACTACAAGTGGCATTGTTTTTAAAGAAGAATATAACTTTGATAATGACGCTAACGTAATTTTAAGCCAAGATGTAAAAGCTGGCAAAAAAGTAAAGAAAGATGTAAAGATTACTTTCACTATTTCACTTGGTGCTGATCCAGATGAAAAGGTGACTGTTCCTGATTTAAAGAATATGACAAAATCAGAAATTGAATCTTGGATTTCTACAAACAAGCTAACAAAAGTTAAGATTACTACTTCATATAACGATACATATGATAAGGACGCGGTAATTTCTTATGAAATAAAGGGCGTAGATGAGGAAGACTTCACTAGATCTTCTACTTTGAATATTTCTATTTCCAAGGGCCCTCAACCAGCTGGTACGGTTACAGTTACTGATTTTGTTGGCAAGGAATATGCGGAAGTTGAGACTTGGGCTAAGACTAATAAGGTTACTTTAAATAAGGTTGAAGCATATTCGGAAAAGGTTGATTCTGGTAAGGTTATTTCCCAATCAGTAAAAGCCAATGAAACGATGAAGACTACTGATACTTTAACTATTACCGTATCAAAGGGAAAAGGTATTAAGGTTCCTGATTTAACTTCTATGTCTAAAACACAAGTTGAATCTTGGGCAAGCAAGAATGGCATTACTAATATAACAACTGATGAACAATATTCAGATAGTGATAAGAAAGTCTTATCTTGCAATGTAAGCTCTGGACAAACCATTTCTACAAGCGATGAAGTCAAGATTACCTTTAACCTAGGGAAGTACTTCTATGCGGATAGCGAGGGCTTAGACAAAGTATTAGATGAAGGCGTAAATGCCTTCAAACTAGAAGACTGGTGTAATGAAAAACGTCATAAAGGTATTGATGCATATTGTGGTAACTGGAGTGAGTCTTCGCAAGTTTATTCTGATACATATGCAAAGGGTCAAATCGTTTCTTATGAAATTTCTTCATATTCAACAGGTGAAACATATGATATTGGCGATAGACTTCCACTTGATGCAAGATTTTCTATAGTGGTATCTAAGGGCAAATACTATCCATTAAAAACAATACTTAAAATAGATGAAAATAGTGAAGACGTAGCCACAATCAGCGAAATCATGGATGCATTATCTACTAATGGTATCACTTACACTCTTGCGAATAATGTGGGTACACTTGATTATGGCGAACCTGGTCGAATTGTCGGTGTTGGCAATGAAGACAAATTATATGATGATTGTTCATATACTATTGAAGTTTGTAAAAAAGAAGAAGGCTATAAGGTGAAACATACTACATCTAAAACTTCTGAAAGTACTGATAGTGAATAAAGAAGGGAGATTACATGAATTTCTTTAATAGAGCAGTTAAAAATGTTACTAGAAAATTATCTAAGACTATTTTACTTATACTTACATTCTTACTTGTAGGTACATTGGTTATTGTTGGCCTTGGTGTATCAAATGCTTCGACTCAAGCTAAGACACTTACTCGTCAAAAGATGAGGGCTGTTGCAACATTGGATGTTGATTATACGGCTTGGTATAACTATATTGAAACAATTCAAGATGAGGATGAGAGAAGCAAGGCTGCTTCAAATTATCCTTCAGTTACTTTAGCTGAAGTGCAGGATATCTTAAAAGATAGCAGAGTTAAAACAGCTAATGCGCTTGAAACAATGTTTGCTTATCCTGATGATTCAGGACTTGATTATGTGCATTTAAATAATAGTGCTGAGGAAAATAGTGGTGGTGGACAATCTTGTTATATGGATGAAAATGGCAATAACAAGTGTGTTGAGTATGTAGAACCTACATATCTTCTTAAGACTAACTACTTCCCTAATATGATTGAAATTGAAGATGGTGATTATAAGATTAGTGAAGGTCGATTTTATACTCAAGAAGAAATTGATAATGCTTCAAAAGTATGTTTAGTTTCTAAGGCTTTCGCTGAACATAATAATTTAAAAGTTGGCGATACTATTTCTTTTTTAACTAATAGCGCTTCTGATATTTCTGTTATGTATGGTGAGGATATGGGTATTACTAGTGAGGATTATACTTGTGAGCTTCAAATAATTGGTATATTTGAGCATAATTCAACCATTACTCCTGATACTCAGGGTTATGATTATTTATCTCCTTATCAAAATGCCGATAACATGTTTTTAATGCCAGGTACTACTTATAAGAGTATTAATATTCCTCTTCAACAAAAGGTATTTGATTATTATAAAACTAAGAATCCAGATGATGAGTATTATCAAGATGATAGCAATCGTCCTTCAATTGATAATTTAAGTCAAGTTTCTTTAAACTCAGTTACTTTATTATTAAATGATCCGCTTGAAGTAGATGATTTTGTGGCAGATTATAAAGATAATTTGGGCGATTATAAGACTATTAATGTCGATAACTCAGAATTTAATAAATTGGCTAAGCCATTAGATACATTAACTATGTATGCAAACTTTATTGTATGGTTGGTTGTAATTAATGCTGTAGTGATTATCACTTTAATTACCGCCCTTACATTAAAGACAAGAGAATATGAAATTGGTGTGTTGCTTTCACTTGGTGCAAGTAAATTTAAGGTTGTGTCACAATTCTTTGTTGAACTAGCTTTAGTTGCATTACTTGGCTTTACACTATCAATTGGTACAGGCAGTCTTATCGCTGATAAAGTAGGACAAACGGTACTTCAATATCAAATCGCATCAAGTGGTTTAGATGATGAAGATAGTAGTAATGACAATTTCTATGTTGATGATGTATGGAATAATGATTATACTTCTGAAGTTTCTTTAGAAGATATTGTGGGCAACTATCATGTTTCTATTTCACCACTTATTATCGCGGAAATTTATATTGTAGGTCTTGTAATTGTATTGATTTCAATTTTAATTCCTTCAATGATGATTATGCGTTTTAATCCTAAGAAAATTTTAATGAACCAAAACTAAGGAGGATGGTATGTCAGAAATTTTAAAATTAGAAAATATTAACTATTCATATATTGATGGTGGTTATGAAAGACAAATTTTGAAGGATTTAAGTTATACCTTTGAATCTGGCAATTTCTATACTATACTTGGTCCTTCTGGTTCTGGTAAAACAACTTTCTTGTCACTTGTTGCTGGACTAGATGAGGCGAAAAGTGGAAAAATCTACTTTGAGGGAACTGATGTTGAAAAAATGGGTTTGGCTAAGTATAGAAGAAATGCTATTTCTATCGTTTTCCAACAATATAACTTAATTGGTTATTTAACAGCTGTAGAAAATGTTATGGTGGCCATGGAAGAGACAGATAATAAGGTTCCAAAGGATAAGAAGACTGTTGCCTATAACTTACTTGAAAAGTTTGGTATTGTTAGAAGTAAGGCTGATCGTATTGTTGGTCAACTTTCTGGTGGTGAACAACAACGTGTTGCCATTGCAAGATCTTTGGCTTGTAATGTTAATTTAATTTTTGCGGATGAGCCTACAGGTAACTTGGATACGGCTACTGAAAAAGAAATTATTAACATATTTAAAGAGCTTGCTCATGAATATGGTAAGACAATTATCGTTGTTACCCACTCAGATGAAGTTGCAAGAATGTCTGATAAGTGTTTACTTTTAAAAGATGGAAAATTAAACAAACTTGATTAGGAGGTAGAATGTTTCTTATTAATTTACAGGGTAAGGAAACAATCTTCGAACAAATCAAGGCTCAAATTATAAAATTTATAAATGCTGGCGTCTTAAGGCCAAATGATAAACTTCCTAGTGTAAGAGAATTAGCGAGTGATTTGGGCATTAATCCCAATACTGTGCAAAAGGCTTATCAAGAATTGGAAAAAGAAGGCTATATTTATTCTGTGCTTAAAAAGGGTAATTTTGTAGCTGATCTTAAATCGCAAAAAAAGAATCTTGATGAGGTGGATTTTCTTATACGCCAACTAAAAGAGAATGGCTATAAACATGAGGAAGTTATAGGCGTAGTTAATAGAATATATATGGAGAATTAGATGCTAGAAATAAAAAATGTATATAAAGCCTTTGATAATCAGAAGGTTTTAAATGGAGTTTCTTTAAATATTGAATATGGATCTATTTTTGGTTTAGTTGGTATTAATGGTGCTGGTAAATCAACTTTATTAAGGTGTATTGCTGGTATTTATCAATTAGATGAGGGGTGTATCCTTTTTGATAGTCTTGATACTTATGATGACAATGAAATTAGAAAAGATATCTTTCTTGTTTCGGATGATCCATATTTCCCTTATGGTTCAACTATTGAAAGCTTAAAAAGCTTTTATATGAGCTTTTATGATTTTGATAACGATACTTATAATAAGTACTTAAAACTATTTGGTTTAAATCCAAAAAATAATATTTCTAAGTTTTCTAAGGGTATGAAAAGGCAAACAATGTTACTTCTTGCTTTAGCATGTAAGCCTAAATTATTGCTTTTGGATGAGGCTTTTGATGGACTTGATCCCATGGTTAGGGTACATATTAAAAATGCTTTAAGTGACTTGATTGAAGATAATCATTCTTTGATTATTATTTCTTCACACAACTTAAAGGAACTAGAAGATATATGCGATTCTTATGGTATTTTAGAGGATGGAAACATTGAAACTTATGGTGATTTATTAGAGTCTAAGGCTAATGTAAATAAGTACCAATTGGCTTTTAGTGAAGATGTTGATTTAAGCATTTTTGATAACTTTAATGTCTTATATAAGAATAAAGAGGGTCGCATTATTACTTTAGTTATAAAGGGTGATAAACAAGAGGTTGTGGATGGTTTACAAGAACTTAAGCCACTTTTACTTGATGTGCTTAATGTAAACTTTGAAGAATTGTTTATCTATGAACATACAGGAGGAAATAATGTTAAATAAGAATTATTTTAATTATTTAATTAAATCTAAAAAGTATTTTTTAGTAGCTATCTGTATTGTTCAAAGTATTGTTGCCTTTTCCAATTTCGGCAAAGATTTTAATGAATATTCACTGTTATCCAATACCATGGCCTTTTCCTATGGTATTGGTATGATGATTGCTTTCATATTACCTCTTGTTATATTTTCTTATGTACATAATAAAAAGGCTGTTGATACATTCTATTCATTAAATGTATCAAGAAAATCAATGCTGTTTACTGGCTTAGTATTTTGCCTATTAGCTTGTTTTATACCATATCTATTAGCTAATATCATCAATATAGTTAGTTATTTAACCATGGGCCTATTAGTAAAACGAATCGGTTCAATCTTGTTGATGTTGCTTGTTGCACTAATTAGTTATGCAATGCTAATTGTCTTTAACACTTTTATCTATCTTTTAGCTAATACAGTGTTGGATGGCACTATCATGATAATTGCCTATGATTTATTTCCGATTGCTTTATATTTGATGGCTATATTTTTTCAAAGTACTTTCTTAGTTGGTGTAGATATTAGCCTTGCACTAGAAAATATCTTGGTTTATTTTTCGCCTGTTGCCTTAACGGTATTAAGTGCTTTTTATGCCATGATTATTAATACTAATGAGTATATTGGCTATCTATTGGCAAGCCTAGTTTACATCGTTTTATTTGGTATTTTACTATTTAAAAGTTTTAATACCCGTAAGGTTGAAAGAGCTGGTAATTATTCTGATGCTTTCTTTGCCTATCCCTTTGTAATAGGTGCATATACAATTATCTTCTTATTTGTAATAGCTTGTTTATCCAAGGATATGCTAGGTGATTTTAGTTTCATTATTCTTTATATACTATTATTCTTGGCATATCTTATTGGTAACTTTGTTTATAAGCGTACATTTATATTATCTAAGTTACAAATAATACTATTCTGTATTGGTGTAACTTTATCACTATTATTTAATGTGGTATGTGATAGAACGCATGGCTTTGGTTTATCTTATAATTATCAATTTGAATATGGCAACATGTCTTATACTTATTATTCACAAACTTTATTTAAAGATGAGGAGACTATTGGCTTCTATGATTTCTTAAGTGAGGTAAAGGGAATAGAGGACACGACTTTGCCAAATAGTGAATATGGTAATTATTTCACCTTAAAAACAGGAAATGGCTCAAGAACGGTTACGGATTTAATGGAAGCTTATCGTAAAAAAGCCATTGACGATTATTATAATCATAACGACGAAATAATGAGTAATACACTTGATGTTTCTTATATTGATGGTGATAAAATCAATCTTTCTACTTATGCATGTGACTTAATCAACATGGATGATGTTAAAACAATCTTAATGGAAGATGATGATGCATATATACTTATTGATGATTGGGATAGTGGTGAGCGATATTACATTATTTATGAAGATGGTGAATATGTAGCTTTAACAAGTGATTATTATGATTTATATGAAAACTTTGGCTATGAGGCTACAAAGTCCATTGGCAATGGTAATTAATCTAAAGGAGATTTATATATCTCCTTTTTTGGTACAATAGTGTTAATTTACATGGGGGAATAATTTATGCTTAGTGATATTGAGATTAGTAAACAACATAAGATGGAGAATATTGTTGATATCGCAAGGAAGATTGATTTAAAAGATGATTATCTTGAATGTTATGGTAAATATAAAGCGAAGATAGATAATAAGCTTTTAGATGATTTAAAGGATAGAAAAGATGGCAAGCTAATACTTGTTAGTGCTATTAGTCCAACTAGTGCTGGTGAGGGCAAGACGACCGTTACTATTGGTTTGGCTGATGGCTTAAACTTGTTGAATAAAAAGACAATTGTGGCATTAAGAGAACCTTCTTTGGGACCAGTATTTGGAATAAAAGGTGGGGCTACAGGAGGGGGATATGCTCAAGTTTGCCCAATGGAAGATATCAATTTACATTTTACTGGAGATTTTCATGCGATAGGGGCAGCCAATAATTTGCTATGCGCTTTACTTGATAATCATATCTACCAAGGTAATAAATTGGATATTGATCCTAAGACTATCACAATTAAAAGAGTTGTGGATATGAATGATAGACAATTAAGAAATGTTGTAGATGGACTAGGCAATAAAACTGATGGCAATGTTAGACAAGATGGCTTTGAAATAACGGTTGCTAGTGAGGTTATGGCGGTATTTTGTTTAGCTAATAGCTTAAGCGATTTAAAAGAAAAATTAGGCGATATTATTGTTGCTTATAACTATGCTGGTGAAAAGGTTACAGCTAGAGATTTAAAGGCTAATGGGGCAATGAGTGTTCTATTAAAAGATAGCTTTAAGCCAAATTTAGTCCAAACCCTTGCTGGTAATCCTGCTTTAATTCATGGTGGACCATTTGCCAATATTGCTCATGGATGTAACTCTATACAAGCTACAAAATTAGCTTTAAAATTAGGTGATTATGTGGTTAGCGAAGCTGGTTTTGGGGCTGATTTGGGGGCTGAGAAATTTTTGGATATTAAATGCCGCAAAGGTAATTTAAAGCCAAGTTGTGTGGTTTTAGTTGCAAGTATTAGGGCCTTAAAGCTACATGGTGGTAGTAATAAAGATGATCTTAAACAAGAAGATTTGTTAACTTTAGAAAAAGGTTTAGCTAATTTATATAGACATGTTGATAATATTAAAACTGTTTATAAACTTCCTTGTGTGGTAGCGTTGAATATATTTGAATCAGACAGCGAAAAAGAGATTTCATTAGTACTTAATAAGTGTAATGAAAAAAATATTAAGATTGAAAAATGTGAAGTATATAAAAAAGGTGGAAATGGCGCAATTGGCTTAGCTAATAGTGTTTTAGACTCGATTAAGGATGATAATGATTTTACTTATGCCTATGATTTAAATTTAAGTATTAAAGATAAAATAGAGGCTATTGTTAAAAAAATATATCATGGTAGTGGTGTAAACTATGAAAGCAAAGCAAATAAGATGATAAAGAAGATTGAGGAACTTGGTTATGCTAATCTACCAATTTGTATGGCCAAAACCCAATATTCTTTTTCAGATGATGCTAAAAAATTAAATGCACCAGAAGATTTTAAGATTACCGTTAAAAATGTAAAGCTTGCATCTGGGGCTGGTTTTATTGTTGTCTATACAGGTGATATTATGACGATGCCAGGTCTTCCTAAAATGCCAGCTAGTGAAAATATTGATATTGATGAAAATGGTGAAATAGTAGGACTTTTCTAATATGTATAACAAAACGATTAAAGAATTTAATGATGTCTTATTTTCTAAAGAAGCTGTTCCTGGTGGTGGGTCAACTAGTGCTTTAGTTGGAGCTTTAAGTAGTTGCCTTGGTAATATGGCAATTGAACTAACTTATGGCAAAAAGAAATATTTGGAATATGAAGATGAGCTTAAAAATATATCTAATCAATTAAAGGAATTGGATGATAAATTATTAAATTGTATAAATGAAGATGCAAAAGCTTTTTATCCTTTAAGTAAAGCTTATTCAATGGATAAAAATAATCCTGAATATATCATGATTCTAGAGAAGTGTTTGCAAGATGCTTCCATGCCTCCTTTATCTATTATGAAATATTGTGCTAAAGTGATTGAAATTGATAATCGTCTAAAGGATATTACAACAAAGATTATGATATCGGATGTAGGAACTTCTTTGGCTTTGGCCAGTGGTGCTTTAAAGGGTGCGTATTTAAATGTGCTTGTTAATACTAAACTTATGAAGGATAAGGAATATGCAACCAATTTAGAAAACATGGCTAATAAGATACTTGATAAATATAGCGCAATCGCTTCTGATGCCTATAAAGTGGTGCTAGAAAGGATATAATATGGCAAATATTTTAAAGGGGAAAGATGTTGCAGATCATATTGATAATTTAAGCATAAATGATATAAGTAGTGGTTTAACTCCTTGCTTGGCTATTTTTAAAGTGGGCAATAAGGATAATGATAGTGCCTATGAAAGAGGTATTGATAAAAAAGCTTTAAAGTTAGGTATTGACGTAATTAAATATAATTTTGAATTAGATGTTGATGAAAAGACTTTTTTTGATGCATTAGATAAAGCTAATAATGATGATAACATTCATGGAATACTTGTCTTTAGACCTTTACCAAAACAATTGGATGAATCTTTATTAAATAAACACATTAGCTTTAAAAAGGATGTTGATGCTTGTTTAGATGAAAGTTTAGCTGGTGTTTTCATTGGCTTAAAAAATACTTTTGCCCCATGCACTGCTCAAGCAGTTATTGAACTATTGGATTTTTATAATATTGATGTAAAAGGTAAAAATGTTGTTGTGCTTGGCAGATCACTAGTTATTGGTAAACCTGTTAGCATGTTGCTTCTAAAAAAGGATGCAACAGTTACTATTTGTCATAGTAAAACTAAGGATATTAAGCAAATATGTCAAAAAGCTGATATTCTAGTTTGCGCAACTGGACAAATGGAGTCTATTACTAAAGAATATGTAAATAAACATCAAACTATTGTTGATGTAGGCATTAATTTTAATGAAACTAAGAATAAATTATGTGGTGATGTTTTATTTGAAGAGGTTGAGCCAATTGTTAAAAACATCACCCCTGTTCCAGGTGGCGTAGGTTCTATTACCACTTCAATTTTATTAAGACATGTCGTTTTAGCTAGTCGTTAATCAAACTATAAGCCTTTTATAATGGCCACTAATAACAATCGTTAACTATTGCCTTATAATTGGCTTTTTTATATGAGTATTTATACTATAAGTTCAACTATTAGAACACTAAGACAGCATAGGCTTGCTACACCAATTAAATTCATATTCTTATAGGCTGCTATTACACCAACAATTAGGGCAATATAGCCTGCAAGTAGACTGCTTGTAGCTTCTATAATGGCTGGAAAGGTCATTACTGCTAGAGTAATGTAAGGCACATAATATAAAAACGATTTAATAAAAGGACTTTTTATTTCTTTTCTAATTAATACCATTGGAAGTACTCTTATTAGAAAGGTTGTAAGAGCCATTAGTAATATGTATATCCAAGTATTATGCATCATTTTCCTTTCTAGGTGCTAATAGGGCCATAATTATTGAGATTATCATTGTAAGAATAATTGTTCTAGTACCTGAGCTAATATCTTTTAAATAGGGAATGTAATAGGTTGTCAAATAGCTTGATACAAAAGAGATTATTATTGCAATAAGGACATGCTTATCTTGTTTGCAGGGCGGAATAATTATTGCGATAAACATACCATATAAGGCAACTGATAAAGCTGAGACAATTCTTATAGGTAGGATATTACCAGCCAATATACCAAGCATTGTGCCAAAAGCCCATAGGGTTGTAGCAGGCAAGATGGCTCCATATGTATAGTAAGGTTTAACTTTCTTACTTTTGGCTATTGTTATAGCGAATAATTCATCCGTAATATAAAAGCTTAACAAAAGACGGTGTTTTAGACTTAAAGTTTCATCACATCTTGAAGATAATACAGTAGACATAAGAAGGTATCTTAATGAAGCAATAATGGTCATAAGTATCATTTGTAAATATGATGCATTAGTGGCTATTACCATAAAGCCTGCATATTCTCCCGCTGAAGCATTTGTTAATAATGAGGCAATAGCTCCTTGAATTGGCGTTAATCCTACATTTGCCGCATATACTCCCAGGGAAAAGGATACGGCAAAATATCCAAGTCCAATTGGAATGCCATCTTTAAATCCTTCTAGTAACATTTCTTTTTTATTTTCAAACATCGTTTTTAATTTTATCACTTATAATTAAAGGGCGAGGTGTTAATGTGAAAATTGGAATAGTGATTGCGATTGAACGCGAACTTAAAAGCTTTTTAGAAAGTAAATATGAAGTTGAAACAATAGAGATTGATAATAGAACGGTCTATAAAACATCAATTAATAATAATGAAGTATATGCCATAAAATCAGGGTGTGGTGAAATTGATGCGGCTTGTGCTACTCAATATTTAATTACTAAATATAATGTAGAAACAATATTGAATTATGGCGTTACTGGTGCTTTGGTTAAAGATATTGAAGTATCGGATTTATTTGTGGTAAAGGGGGCGATAAATCATGACTTTGATATATCATGTTTTGAAAATGTTTTGCCTCATCAATATGATGATATAGACACTGTCGAAATACCACTTGATAAGGGACTTATTGAATTAGCAAAAAAGATTAAACCTGATTTAAAAGAGTGTTTAGTAGCAAGTGGAGAAAGATTTGTAGAAGACAAGGGTGATAAAAATAATCTAGCTAGCTTAAATTGTTCAATATGTGATATGGAAATAGCTGGTATAGCTAGAACATGTTTTCTTAATAATGTTAAATGTCTATCTATCAAATGCATATCAGATACTCTTGATGGTGATGGTTCAATGTTTGAGGAAAATGTTAGAAACTCAAGCGATAAGGCTTTTAAATTATTGAGCGAAATTTTAATGGAAATAAAGTAGAGCAATCTACTTTTTATTTATGTTATTTTTTTATGATAATGATAAAATGAACTTGTGAAATTTTGATTTTATTAAAGTTAATATATGGGAACTTTTATAAGATTAAGATTGGCACTTAAGGAGAAAGCAAATGTATAAGATTTTAGCAAAAGATTCATTGAATCCTACTGTTTCAAGAATGACGGTAGAAGCACCATTTGTTGCCAGAAAAGCAAAAGCTGGCCAATTTATTATCTTAAGAGTATCTGAAACAGGCGAGAGAATCCCTTTAACTATCGCTGATTCTAATCCTGAAACAGGTGCTGTAACAATTATTTATCAGATTGTTGGCGCTACTACTTTGGAGCTTGATCAAAAGAAAGTAGGAGAAGAGTTACATGACTTTGTTGGCCCGCTTGGTGTTCCAACAGAAGTTGAAGGATTAAAAGATGTTTGTGTTGTAGGTGGTGGTGTAGGTTGTGCAATTGCCTTACCGGTTGCTAAGGCACTTAAAAAAGCTGGATGTAATGTTACTAGCATCATCGGTTTCAGAAATAAGGATTTATTAATTCTTGAAGATGAATTTAAGGAAACTAGTGATGAATTAATCGTTATGAGTGATGATGGCTCATATGGTAGACATGGTAATGTAACTGTTCCTTTAAAAGAAATGTTAGAAAATGGCAGACACTTTGATAAAGTAATCACTATTGGACCACTTATCATGATGAAGTTTGTTGTTTTAACATGTAAGGAATTTAATGTTCCTGTTGATGTTTCGATGAACCCAATTATGATTGATGGTACTGGTATGTGTGGCGGTTGTCGTTTAACACTAAATGTTGATGGTAAAAAAGTTACTAAGTTTGCATGTGTCGATGGTCCTGATTTTAATGGCTATGAAGTTGACTTTGATGAGGCTATGTCTAGAGGTAGGATGTATTCTGCTTTTGAAAGACATAAATATGATGAAGCATGTAACTTATTTAAGAAGGGAGCTTAATAGTTATGCCTAATATGAAATTAGAAAAAAATCCAATGCCTATTCAAGATCCAATTGAAAGAGGTCATAATTTTAAAGAAGTTACTTTAGGTTATACTGAAGAAATTGCTCTTGATGAAGCTGAAAGATGCTTAAATTGTAGAAATCCAAGATGTGTAGAAGGTTGTCCTGTTAATATTCATATTCCTGAATTTATTTCTAAGATTAAAGAAAAGGATTATGAGGGTGCTTATAATGTTATTTCCTTATCTTCTTCTTTACCTGCTGTATGTGGTAGAGTTTGTCCACAAGAAACCCAATGTGAATCTAAGTGTGTTAGAGGCATAAAGGGCGAACCAGTAGGTATTGGTAGACTTGAAAGATATGTTGCAGATTATCATTTGGCACATGAACACAAAGCTGTTAAACCTGAAAGTAATGGTCATAAAGTAGCTGTTGTAGGATCTGGGCCAAGTGGTTTGACTTGTGCTGGCGATTTAGCTAAGAAGGGTTATGAGGTTACAATCTTTGAGGCTTTACATACAGCAGGTGGCGTACTTGTTTATGGTATTCCAGAATTTAGACTTCCTAAGTCAATTGTGCAAAAAGAAGTTGATAATTTAATTAATCTAGGCGTAACTATTGATACTAATGTTGTTATTGGTAAATCAATTACCGTAGATGAATTATTAGACGAATATGAAGCTGTTTATATTGGTTCTGGTGCAGGTTTACCTTCATTTATGAATATTCCTGGTGAATCATTAAATAGTGTTTATTCAGCTAATGAATTCTTAACTAGATCAAATCTTATGAAGGCCTACAATGAAGATCCTGTAACGCCTATTATGAAAGGTGGCAAGGTTGCGATCGTTGGTGGTGGTAATGTTGCGATGGATGCAGCTAGAACGGCTTTAAGACTTGGTGCTGAAAAGGTTTATGTAATCTATAGACGTTCTTTAGAAGAACTTCCTGCAAGAAAAGAAGAGGTTGAACATGCAATGGAAGAAGGAATTGACTTTAGATTATTAAATAATCCAGTTGAAATCCTTGGTTATCATAATCCTGATGATCCTAGAGATCCTAAGAATAACTTTGTAACAGGTATTAGATGTATCAAGATGGAACTTGGTGAACCTGATGCGAGTGGTAGAAGAAGACCAGTTGAAATTCCTGGCTCTGAATTTGAACTAGAGGTTGATACTGTTGTTATCTCTATTGGTACTACGCCTAATCCTTTGATTAAATCTACTACAAGTGGTTTGGAAGTTACTAAGAAGGGTGGCATCATCGTTGATGATAATGGCAAGACTACTAAGGATAAGGTATATGCTGGTGGTGATGCCGTAACTGGTGCTGCAACCGTTATTTCAGCTATGGGCGCTGGTAAGTTAGCTGCTAAATCAATTGATGAATATTTAAGTAAATAAACTTAAAAATATATTAAAACTCTAAGAGGTTGGGTTTATGCTCAACCTTTTTTTATTTGAAGAAGCATGTTGCATGTGTTTTAATAACATCAAAAAAATGTTAATAAAAAATGTCTTATATAAGCGCCTTAAGTAATGATAAAATATGCGTTTTTGTAGATAAAAAGGATACCATAATTAATCCCAATTCTACAAAACAGGCAATCGCACTTTTAAAGGAAAAAGGAGCCAAGGCAAATATCACTATATATGATGATGCAAATCATTTCACAGTTCCTGTTTTAGGCTATCAAGATATGGACTTTATTGATTGGTTGGTTAACTCTGGTTAGCAGAATATTCTTAAGCAATACATAATATTATGTATTATAATGTGGGCGTTATTAAAGGAGTATATATGTCTTTGATTTATTATCCTGCAGTATTTCATGATGAAAATGGTTCTTGTTGGGTAGAATTTCCGGATTTAGAAGGCTGTTTTACAAGAGGTAATGATTTACAAGATGCCTTTAATAATGCCAAAGAGGCATTGGGAATGTATCTAGATAAAAGCGATGATATATGTGATAGAGTTATTAATAAACCATCTAATGTGTTTGATGTAATTAAAAATAATGGGGATGCTTTAGTACTAGTTGTAGAATATGATTCTCTTGAGTATGGCAAAAAGTATAAAAATAAAGCTATTAAGAAAACACTAAGTATTCCTGAATGGCTAAATGATGTTGCCATTAAAAATAATGTGAATTTCTCTAACGTCTTACAAGAAGCACTAATTGAAAAATTAAAGCTTAAATAGTTTTAATCTTATTTAATAGTCTATTTAATTGTTTGATTGCTTCATCTAAATTATTTTTATCGATACTTGTATACTTGATTAAAAGAGTATGAGTATCTTTTTCTTTATTTAAAAAACGAGATAAGGTATATATTTTTATATTCATTACTTTGGCGATTTCTTCTACTTTTTTATCGCTAATTTTATAAGGGTATTTAATAAGCAAATGTAAGCCCATGTCAGCTTCTTTTATTTCAATATCTTTGTTTTCTTTTAAACTATTTAAAAGTTCTTCTCTAATTTCACGATATTTCTTTTTCTTGCGATTTAACAGTCTTTCAAAGTAACCTTCTTTAATAAAATCAGCTAGTATTAATTGATCTAGTACAGGAACTGTACAAGCTATATTGGCCATCCTTTTTTCATATGATTGAAGTAGTTTTTCTGGCAATATCATATAAGCTATTCTAAATGATGGTGCTAGAGTAATGGAGAAGGTATTCATGTATATAACATGACTATCATCTAAAGAATATAGCGGTAAAATAGGTTTTCCCTTAAGCCTTAATTCAATGTCATAGTCATCCTCAATGATAATCGCATCATTATCATAGGCATATCTTAAAAGTTCATATCGTCTTTTAATAGGCATAGTGATGCCGCTTGGATAATGATGATTAGTTGATACATGAATAACGTTTGGTTTAACTTTATTTAGGATATCTATTCTTATACCTTGTTCATCTAGGGGGATATAGTTGTAATTTACATCGTATTCTTTATATGTATTGGCAATACTTTTGTGCCCTGGATCTTCTAGGGCAAAGCTTTTATCTCTTCCTAAAAGATTGATGAGTTGCGAATATAAGCTTTCTGAGCCACTTGATATAATTATTTGACTATAAGATACATTCATTCCTAAATAGCTATTTAAATGTTGGGCAATGGCCTTTCTTAAGGAATCATGTCCTTTATAGTTACATGGTGATAATAATTCATTAGAATAGCTAGAAATAACTTTTCTAGTTATTTTTGACCACGTTGAAAAAGGGAAGACATCACTACCACTAGAAGTGCTAGTAAAATCAATTTGATATTTTTTTCTCTTGTCTTCTAATATTGTTTTATTTTCCTTGTTTGTTTTTATAATATCTATTTTAGATACGAAATAGCCCTTCTTTTCGATTGAATAGATATAGCCTTCTTGAAGTAATTGCTCATAGGCTTTTTCAATTGTGATTAAAGAAACATTTTTAATATCCGCAAGGTTTCGCTTACTAGGCAATTTATCATTGGCTTTAAGTAGACCGCCTTTAATCTTATTTACATATTCTTGATAGATGTTTAAATATAGTATCTGATCTTTTAATCTGGTCATATAAATTTATTCAAATCTGGTTATTTTAATATAGCCAATATGATTATATACTAATTTTGTTTTGGAGGGATGTATATGAAAGATAAAACGGTATTAAAACTATCAATAACAGCTTTAATGGCTGCCTTATGTTATGTGGCCTTTACTTTTTTACAAATAAAGATTCCAACTCCAGTTGGTTATACTTCATTTCATTTGGGAAACACATTTTGTGTACTTGCAGCCTTACTATTGGGTGGCTTACCTGGTGGTATAGCAGGAGCTATAGGCATGGGAGTAGGTGATTTATTAGATCCTGTTTATATCACAATAGCGCCTAAAACAATCATTTTGAAATTAGGTATCGGTATTATAACTGGTCTTGTAGCTCATAAAGTATTAAAAATTAATAATAAGACAGGTAAAGATTTAAGAAAGGCTGCTTTTTTAAGTAGTGGTGCTGGCATGTTATTTAACTGTATTGGCGAACCATTATTCTCTTATGTTTATTATTTAGTAATTTTAGGAAATGGGGAAAAGGCAGTAAAATACTTGGCTGTAGCTAAATTTGTAACTACTGCGGTAAATGCAATTTTGGCTGTTATTATCGCTTCTTTGCTTTATATCGCACTATATCCTAGATTAAAGAAGAGTGGCTTACTAGATAAGATTTCGCCAAAATATGAATAATAATTGTTTACATTAATTTTGAAAGTGATATATTAGTGGTATGAAAAGTTTTGCATTAAGAAATTGTTGTTGCTGTAAGAGGGGTATGCGAATATAACAATTTTCTTGTCGGCTTTTTGATTGTGTTACATTAGGAATCTTCGATAAGAAGATTCCTTTTTTTGTTTATAGGAGGGTTAATGATGAATATTAAACAAAATGTAAGTGAGCTAGTTGGTCATACTCCACTAGTTGAATTTGTAAAGTATGAAAATCAAGAGAATATTAAAGCTCATATTGTTGGCAAACTAGAATATTTTAATCCTGGTGGTTCTGTAAAAGATCGTATTGCTAGAGCTATTATTGATGACTATGAAGAAAAAGGTTTATTGAAGCCTGGTTCTACAATTATTGAGCCAACTAGCGGTAATACTGGAATTGGTTTGGCAATGATTGCGGCTAGTCGAGGCTATAAATTAATTATTACAATGCCTGAGACTATGTCTAAAGAAAGAATTGCTTTAATGAAGGCATATGGTGCAGAAGTTATTTTAACCGAAGGTGCAAAGGGCATGAAGGGGGCTATTGCTAAGGCTAATGAACTAAAGGAACAAATTGGCAATTCTATAATTGCTGGCCAATTTGAAAATATGGCTAACCCTAAGGCTCATTATGAAACTACTGGACCTGAAATTTATGCAGACAGTGATGGCAAGGTTGATATTTTAGTTTCTGGAATTGGTACTGGTGGAACAATTAGTGGTACTGGCAAATTTTTAAAAGAAAAGATTAAAGATATTAAGGTTGTAGGTGTAGAACCTGAAAGCTCTCCAGTTTTAAGTAAGGGTGTAGCTGGTGCCCATAAGATTCAAGGTATTGGAGCTGGTTTTGTTCCTAATACTTTAGATACTAAGATATATGATGAAATCATCACTGTAAGTAATGAGGATGCCTTTTTGACCACTAAACAAATCGCTCATAGCGAAGGTATTTTAGTTGGTATTTCAAGTGGTGCAGCTATTTATGCTGCAAAGAAATTAGCTGAAAAGGAAGAGAACTTCGGCAAAACTATTGTAGTTATTTTACCTGATACAGGTAATAGATATTTGTCATTAGACTTATTTAATTAATATGATATTTAGTGATATTAAAAGACAAGTAGAGAATATTAAGAAAAGCGATCCCGCAAGTACAAATGTACTTAGTATAATTCTCTTATATCCTAGTATTCACGCTATCTTTGTATATCGAATAGCACATTTTTTCTATAATATTCATTTCTTTTTCTTAGCAAGATTATTATCACAATTATCTAGATTTTTCACCGGGATCGAAATACATCCTGGTGCTAAAATCGGAAAAGGATTATTTATAGATCATGGAATGGGAGTGGTAATTGGCGAAACCAGTATTATTGGCGATGATGTTAAAATGTTTCATGGGGTTACACTAGGCGGTGTAGGTAGTGAAAAAGGGAAAAGGCATCCAACAATTATGAACAATGTTACAATTGGTTGTGGCGCTAAAGTGCTAGGAAATATTACAATTGGTATGGGTGCTAATATTGGCGCTAATGCCGTTGTCTTAAAGGATGTGCCAAATTTTGCTACAGCAGTTGGTGTTCCAGCAAAGATTAAGGAGAAGAAATAATGAAAAAAATATTATTAATATTACTTGTGTTGTTTATGTTTGTGGGTTGTCAAAATAAAGAAATTATTGAAGATAGAACTGATGAGAAAACTAACTCTGAAGAATCAGGTTCAAATGCTTGTGGGCTTGAAACTTGTGATGAAGAAGATAAGGCTAGTTATCTAATTGCAAATAATCAAATTAGTTTAAGTGATGCGGCTTTTAAGATTAAAAATAAGGAAACATTTGTCTTATATATGTACTTTGATGCGTGCCCTTGGTGTAAGGAACTTGGTCCTATTGTAAGTGATTATTTAAAGGATAAAGAAGATCTTTTAAATATGACTTATGCCTTAAATGTTAGACCAGATGGTACAAAAGAAAATGACTTAAGATATAAGGATGATGATGACAACTTTAACTATCCTGAATTTGAGACAATCTATAATTTTATTTATGATTATTTAGATGAAGATAAAGTGACTTATGTTCCAATTTTATTGTTTGTTAAGGATGGTGAACTTGTTTACTTCCATACTGGTACTGTTGATGGACATGATGCAACTGAAAGAACTTTAACTGACGAAGAAAAAGAAAGCATTGTTGATTTTTTGGCAGAGTATTATTCAATATTTTCCTAAAAATACCGCTATAATAAGGTTATGAAGAAAAAAATAATTAAAACAAAAAATTTGTATTATTTCGTGCTTGCGGCCTTTATTATATCGATTATTTATTCGATTGTAATGATAGTAAGAGCGCCAAGCGAAGATGTTAATACACTTACAAGACAAAAAAGTGATTATGTCTTGATGCTTCTACAATGTATATTGGGTATTATAGCTATGAACCTTCCAAGTTTTTTATACAAGAAGTTTCATGTAACTATTCCTTCTAATACAATTATTGCCTATTTGATATTTTTATATGCGGCAATAGTACTAGGCGAAGTTAGATCGTTTTATTATCGCTTTGAACATTGGGATACAGTATTACATGCTTTTTCAGCTGGAATGCTTGGATCATTAGGTTTTGATGTAGTTAATTTTTTAAACAAGAGTGATACTGTTAAGCTTCAATTATCGCCATTCTTTGTGGCCCTGTTTGCTTTTTGCTTTGCGATTTCTATTGGCGTTTTATGGGAAATATATGAATTCTCATTTGATGGCATACTTGGATTAAACATGCAAAAATTTAGACTTGAAGATGGAACTGATTTAATAGGAAGATTGGCTCTTCAAGATACAATGGACGATCTAATTATTGATTGTATTGGTGCGCTTGTTACTTCTGTCATTGGCTATTTTGGCATCTTACATTATAAAAAGAAAGAGCTTGAAGACAAGAAGCAAGGCTAACTAGTGTATTTACTATTTACTTTTAAAAAATAATAAAGTAAAATAGTAAAGCATGTGGCGGTTGTGGTGAAGTTGGTTAACACACCAGATTGTGGCTCTGGCATTCGTGGGTTCGAGTCCCATCAATCGCCCCAAATTAGTTTTTAAGAAGCTTCTAGAAATAGGAGCTTTTCTTTTACTTCACAATTTGTATTTCAAATAAGTTTTTAAAATCAATTTTAGTTTTTACTACTTGAATTATTTTGGTATCGAAATTTAGCTTAGCTACTCTACCAACTCTTTCAATATATTTACCATTATCGTAATAAACAACTCTAACATTGTTTCCTATTTCCACTTCTTTAATAGTGCTATCTAGGCTTTCGTAATCTTCTTGTGATAAGTATCTTTTAGGCACTTCAATAGCCTCTTGTTTTTCTAAAAGCTCACGATGACCACTAAGGGCATCAAAGGCTTGGAAAATATGCGCTCTACTTTGCATTGTGACCTCCTATAAGTGTATTTCTTTTCATTGTTGTTGCCTTATCTAGCAGGTTATATCCCTTAAGAATGGCGTTTTTACCATACTTTTTTTGAACAGTGATAAAGGCATCCTGTATTTTTCTTTCTTCTTCAACTTTATCTTGATCAATAAATAGATTATATTGTTCAAAATATTCATCTTTTACATTAGAAAAGCTTATTCCTATTTTTCTAATTGGATAATTTTTGTTTACTGCTTTTTCATATAACTTTTTAAATTCTTGAGATAGTATCTTATTAGAATTGGTAGTATTATCAATTTTTTTAGATACATTAACAGGCTTTATAACATCCTTTGAATAGCCAATATACAAGGAAATGTGATTTGATACTACATGCTTATTACGCATATTTAAAGTATTTAATTCAACCATTTCCTTTAATACCAAATAAGCATCTTCGCAGTTGTAGTCTTCAAAAAGGATTTGTGAATTAGATAATGAACTGCCTTTTGGAACGTATTGTTTAATATCACTAATTTGTGTTTCTTCTTTTCCCCAAGCGTGATCGTATAAAATCCTAGCATTTATACCAAAAACTTTTTCTAGAATCGTTTTATCATAGTGGGCAACACCATATAAATCCTTAATACCCAGTCTTTGTAGTCTATTCACCGTTCCTATTCCAATCATCCAAAAATCAGTAAGAGGGGTATGGTGCCAAAGTGTTTGTTTAAAAACATCTTCATCTAAATAGCCAATGTTATCTTCTACATGTTTAGCTGTTATATCTAAAGCAACTTTACTAAGAAATAGATTGGTCCCAATACCAACGGTAGCTGTGATAGCTGTGCTATTAAAGATATCTTTTAAAATCAGCTTGGCTAAATCTTTTACAGACATCTTATACAGTTTTAAATAGGGAGAGGCATCAATGAAGCATTCATCAATTGAATAAACATAGATGTCTTCGCTGCTAATATATTTAAGAATAATCTTATATATTCTAGCTGAATATTCCATATACAAAGACATTCTTGGTTTAGCGATAATATATTCAATATTCTTTGGTATTTCAAAAAGTCGGCCTCTACTTTTAACACCTAATTTTTTAATTGCTGGACTAGCTGCTAGGGTGATAGCCCCTTGTCCTCTGCTTGGATCGGCTACAACAAGATTTATTTTAAAAGGATCTAATCCTCTTTCGGCACATTCAACAGAAGCGTAAAAGGATTTAAGATCGATACACATATATATTTTTTCCATGTTTTTATTATAGGAAGTGTTTTTCGTATAAACAAGATAGATTTGGGAAAATCGTACTAATTTTATAAATTATTTTTTTAAAATCATAGAAATTTGTTAATATATAGATATGGAACTAAAACAATTACTTTTAAAATATGAATCAGATAACAACAAGTCTCATATTGATGTTGCCTCTGAGGTTGGTGTTTCTTTATCTACTTACTATAGGTGGATAAATGGTGAAAGTTTAAAGCTTAAAAAAGGTACTATTGATAGGCTGTCTAAAGTGCTTGGTTTAAATGTTGATTTAGTTGTTGAAGAAAGCCAAAGATTAAAACCAATAATGGGGTTTGTTAAGGCAGGATATGACTTATTAGCGGATGAAAACATTGAAGGCTATATTGAACTTGGTGAGGCTGATGCGCTTAAGGGTGACTACTTTTTACGCGTTAAAGGTGATTCAATGATTGGCTCAAATATTTTTGATGGTGATTTGGTCTATGTTGAAAAATGTGATTATATAAAAAGTGGTCAAATTGGCATTGTGATGGTAGGCGATGAGGTGACTATTAAAAAAGTTCATTACAAGAATGAACTTATGATACTTGAAGCAAGCAATCCTAATTATGAATCTAAATTCTTTAGTAAAGACGAGATTGAATCATTGCCTGTAAAAGTAATAGGCTTAGCAAGATTTGTTAGAAGAGATCTTGTTTAAATAATTAAGAACATTGTCAAATTCAATATTCGCTCTTTTTATCATAGCCTCTTTAGTTAAATAAGCTACATGGGGAGTGAGAATAGTGTTTTTGGCATTTAATAAAGGATAATCAATAGGTAGAGGCGGTTCTATGTCATAAACATCGATTCCTGCTCCACCTATTTTTTTATTATTTAAAGCATTAGCTAAGACAATATTATCAACAATAGGACCTCTTGCGCAATTTATAAAAAGTGCCTCTTTTTTCATCTTGTTTATCTTTTCTTCATCAATAAAATGATAAGTTTCTTTATTACTTGGTAAATGTAAAGAAATCACATCGCTTTCTTTAAGAAGGGTGTCAATATCGACTTGTTTAATAAATTCAAAGTTAATAGGGCTTCTAGAATAGCCTAGTAGTTTGCATCCAAAGGCTTTAAATAAAGTGGCTGTTTTCTTACCTATTTTGCCACAGCCTATAATACCAACGGTTTTACCGTTTAGCTCATTTCCTATAAGACCTATGCTGTTTTTATTATTTCTAGTCGCTATATCAGCTTCCTTTACCTTTCTTAGCAAATCGATAGTTAAGCCAATAACTAGTTCACTTACCGCTACATCAGAGTAGCCACCACAATTAACAATTTCAATACCCCTTTCTTTACAAGCATCTTCATCAACATGATCAATACCTGTAAAGGCTACGGCAATCATTTTTAATCTAGGACAATTTTCAATTACTTCTTTTGGATAAGGGTTATTAGCGATCATTACGATATCTTGATTTGCGCTTCTTTTAATTAGTGTGTCTATATCGGCTGTTTTATTGTCATAGTAAGTAAAACTATGACCTAACTTGACAATTGGCTTAGCTAGTTTATTAACTTCTTCCTTACTTATTCCTATTGGTTCTAAAAGACTTATATTCATGAATTCACCTCGTATATAATTATAGATGCATGATAAAAATTGGTGACACATATTTTGAAATTAAAGTAGTTAGAAAAAATATTAAAAATATTTATTTAAGAATCAAGGGCGATGTGCTTGAAGTTACTTGTCCTAAATACTTAGGCAAGAACGAGATTCTTGATTTTATTAATGCAAAGAGTTCTTGGATAATTAACGCTAATAATAAAAGAGAGATTAAAAATCAAACTAGTAAATTGGTTGTGAATGATTATATTTATTATTTAGGAAAAAAATATAAGCTAAATGTTGTTTATGGTAATCCTAGAATTAATGTTGAGAACGATACTTTAACAATCTATTCAAGGAAAAACGATATAGATGAGGTTTTAAAGGTTTTATATAAAGAAGGAAGCAAGGTTTTATTTAAACTAATAAAGGAAAAAGAAAATAAATATCTTAAAGTTATAAAAGATTATGGCTACTATAATAATCCTGATTACAAGTTTAGGATTATGAAATCAGCTTGGGGCATAAACTATCCTAAAAAAAATCTAATTACCATTAATGAAAGATTGATTCACTTTTCTGATCAATGTCTTGAGGCGGTATTGTGGCATGAAATACTGCATTTTGTCATACCAAATCATTCTAAAAGATTTCATGAAGTATTAAGTTATCACATGCCCAATTATGAGACTGTAATCAAAAGCATTTACTAAAATCAAACACAGAATCTCTAGTTTGTCTAGAGATTTTTCATTTTTTTGAGTAAAAATGAAAACGGTTACATTTTAGCAATCTTTTTTCAAGCAATTTTATTGTACTTGGAAAATTAACTTACTATAATTAAGTCAAGGTAAAAGAATATGAAAGCAAACAATATAATGAAACTACTATTTCAAAACGATAGGGTAAATGCCCAAGGGGATGTTTTGCTTAAAATTGATTCTTTAATATGAACGCGTTTGTGTGCGTTCTTTTTTTATCATAAGGAGGATAAAATCATGACACAAGAATTAAACAAAAATTTCTACGCTGCAGTAAAACAAGGAGACTTTGAAGCTGTAAAGAAGTATGTAGAAGAAGGAGCTGATGTTGAGACAACTAATACTGAAGGAAGAAGTGCATTGGCTAGAGCTAGTAAAAGAGGCTATACAGAGATTGTTAAATATTTGCTAGATAAGGGTGCTGATGTAAGAAGCAGAGATGTTGAAAATAAGACACCTTTAATGGGCGCTGCTAAAAAAGGACAACTAGATATAGTTAAGTTACTAGTTGAGGCTGGAAGCAATGTTAATGCTAGAGATAATAAACAAAGAAGTGCATTAATCAGAGCTAGTTATGAAGGTAGAAGTGATGTTGTTGAATATTTAATTGATAAGGGAGCTGATCTTGAAATTAAAGATGAAGAAGGTAGAACAGCTTTAATTGATGCGATTAATGCTGGTAAGGTAGATACAGTTCATTTATTACTTGCAAAAGGTGCTGATATCAACGCTAAAGATAATAAGGGTTGTGATGCTTTGATGAGAGCTTGCTACCAAGGAAATGTTGATGAGGTTGTTTATTTAATCAATAAAGGCGCTGATAAGAATGCTAAAGATAATAACGGCAAGACTTGCAAAGATTATTTTAGGGATGGTGTGCCTGAAGAGTTAAAGGACGAATTCTAATATGAAAGAATATGACAGTAAAGATATTCGTAATGTCGTTTTATTAGGACATGCTGGTAGTGGCAAATCTACTTTTATTGAAAATGCACTACTTTTAACAAATGAAATAGATAGAATGGGCAATAGTTCTGATGGCACTTTGGCCATGGATTTTGATCCTGAAGAAGCTAAAAGAGGTTTATCGGTTTATTCTTCTCTTGCACCAATTCAATGGAAGGGTAGAAAAATCAATTTCATTGATACACCAGGATACTTAGATTATGAGGGTGACAAGATATCTGGTGCTAGTGTTGCTGATTTAGCTGTTATCTTTGTAAGTGGAAAAGAAGGACAACAATCAGGTACCGAAAAAGCTGCTAATTTAGCAATTAAGATGGGCATTCCAATGTGCTTTTTAATCAATAATGCTGATGAAGGCATGAAGTTTGATGAGATTGCGCAAAGTATTACTGATGTTTATGGTAAGGGCGCTGTACCGTTTTTGATTCCAGAAATGGATGGCAATAAGATGGTTGGCGTAAGAAAGACTATCTATGATGAAAATGATCCATACTATAACGAAATCATGGAAGTAGTAGCTTCTACTAATGATGAGATGATGGATAAGTTCTTTGCGGGTGAATCTTTCACTAAAGAAGAAAAGAAATTTGGTTTAAAGGCTGCCTTAAAGAATGGCGAAATCAAGCCAATATTAGGCGGTTGTGCTGTTTCTGGCTATGGTGTTGGTGAAATATTAGATTTTATCGTTTCTTTTGCGCCAGTATATTGTGAAACTGGTGAAGTAGAAGTTGACGATAAGGTTGTTAAGACTAGTGATGATGCACCATTTACGGCAAAAATATTTAAGACAATTGTTGATCCTTTTGTTGGCAAGATTTCTCTTTTAAAGGTTATGTCTGGTAGTTTAACTTTACAAACTCCTTTATATAATGCAAATAAGGAAGTTAATGAAAAAGCTGGCGCTATCTATACAATGTGTGGCAAAGCACAACAAGCTATTGATAAGGCTAATTGTGGCGATATTGTGGCCTTAACTAAACTTTCTTCATCGGAAACTTGCGATACATTATGTACTAAGGATTTTGTGGTTAAATATCCTGCAATTGAATATCCTCGTCCAATGCTAGGCATGGCTATTTCTCCTAAGACTAAGGATGATGAAGATAAGATGTCTGATGCCTTAAAGAAGATTTTAATTGAAGATAAATCAATTAAACTTGTTAGAAATGCTGAAACAGGCGAACAAGTGTTGTATTGTGTTGGTGATCAACAATTAGATGTTGTGGTTAATAAATTAAAGAATCGTTATAAGGTTGAAATTAATTTAAAAGAACCAAAGATTCAATATCGTGAAACTATCAGAGGAAAATCAGAAGTTCAAGGCAAATATAAGAAACAAAATGGTGGTGCTGGCCAATTTGGTGATGTTTGGATTAGATTTGAATATAATCCAGATAGTGAAGACTTAGTATTTGCTGAAGAAGTATTTGGTGGATCGGTTCCAAAGAATTTCTTCCCATCTGTTGAAGCAGGACTTAGATCTTGTATGGCTAAAGGTCCTTTAGCTGGATGCAAGGTTGTTAATGTAAAAGCTACTTTATATGATGGTTCATATCATCCGGTTGATTCAAAGCCTAATTCGTTTGAAGCGGCTGCTAAGATTGCCTTTAAAAATGGTATTCCTAAGGCTAATCCAATTTTGTTAGAACCAATTGGTAAGGTACATGTAATTACTCCTGAAAAATATGTTGGTGATTTGATTGGTGATTTTAATAAACGTAGAGGCATGATTATGGATACTGGTCATACAGAAGATGGTTATGCAACTATTGATGCGGAGGTGCCAATGGCTGAAATGCAAAAGTATGCAACTGAACTTAGAAGTATGAGTAAGGGCAGAGGTACCTATGTTATGGACTTTGATCGTTATGAACCAGCTCCTAATAATGTTGCGGAAAAAGTTATTGCTGCTGCTGCAAAAGATCTAAAGAATGACGATATAGATTAGATAAAAGGAACGTTAAAACGTTCCTTTTATAATGCATTTAAAAATAAATACTTTATAATAGGGCTATGAGTGATTTTGTTTTAAAGGGAAATATTTGCTTTTCAAAAGATAAAGAAAAGATTGAGACTGTTGATGGCTATTTAGTTTGCGTTAATAACAAGTGTGCTGGCGTATATAAGAATTTGCCTAGTAAATTTGAAAGTTTAGAATTATTTAACTATGGTAATCAATTAATAATTCCAGGTATGGTTGATTTACATATCCACGCTCCTCAATATGCTTTTAGGGGACTTGGATTTGACTATGAATTATTAGATTGGCTTGATAATATTGCTTTTAAAGAAGAAAGCAAATATGAAAATCTTGATTATGCTAAAAAAGCTTATAAAATATTTGTAAACGATCTTAAAAAGAGTGCTACTACTAGACTTTCTATATTCGCAAGCAGACACGTAGAGGCAACAATTGAACTTATGAAACAACTTGAAAAAAGTGGCTTAGTTAGTTATGTTGGCAAGGTTAATATGGATAGAGACGCACCTAAACCCTTGGTTGAAGATAATTCTTTCCAGGATACGGTAAAGTGGTTAAAGTTGACTGATGGGTGTTTTGAAAATACTAAGCCAATAATGACACCACGTTTTATTCCAAGTTGCAGTGATGTATTATTATCTAAACTTGGTCAATTGTTACTATCTTATGATGTACCTTTACAATCACATTTATCGGAGAACTTAAGCGAAATAGAATATGTTAAAAAGCTTTGTCCTCATGCTAAATTTTATGGCGATGCCTACAACCAAAATGGTTTATTTGGAGTAACTTACGATGAATCATTAGGCACTTATAAGTCATATAAAACATTAATGGCTCATTGTGTATATTCTAGCGATGAAGAAATTAAACTAATGAAGAAAAATGGTGTCTATGTAGTGCATTGCCCTTCTAGCAATATGAATGTTTCTAGTGGTATAGCACCAATTAGAAAATATCTTGATTTGGATATGAATATGGGCTTGGGCAGCGATGTGGCTGGTGGCACTAGCGAATCGATGTTTTTGACTATCACTAAAACAATTGAAGTATCTAAATTATATTGGCGTTGTGTAGATCAAAAATATAAAGCTCTAAATTTTAATGAAGCATTTTATTTGGCTACCATGGCTGGTGGTAAATTCTTTGGTGATGTCGGTACATTTAAGGAGGGCTATGAATTTGATGCTTTAGTGCTAGATGATAGTAGCCTTAAAACGACACTTGATTTAAGCATTTTAGAAAGATTAGAAAGAGCTATCTATTTATCGCTTGATTTAAAGGGTGGCATTAAACATAAGTATGTAAGGGGAAGGAAGATATTTTAATGAATAAACATTTAGAAATTGCTTTAAAACTAAGGGAAAACCCAAATATTCATTACAATTGTGCACAATCTATGCTTTGTGCATATAGTGAAGAATTGGGCTTAGATGAAAAAACTTGTTTTGATTTAGGTTTTAATTTTGGAAGTGGTATGAAATATGGTGGCATTTGCGGCACTATTTCAGCTGCCTATATGATTCTTGGATTACTTGGCGTTAATGATGTTAACGTATTGAATAAGTTTAAAAATGATATGGCAAGTAAACACGAGGGTATGCTTAATTGCGTTGATTTATTAAGAGCCAACGGCGCAAAGGGTGGTGTTAAGAAAATACATTGTGATGGCATGATTGGCGAAGCCATTGAACTTATTGATGAGATAATCGCAAAATAAAAGACACATTAGTGTCTTTTATTTACATCTTTTCAATCTCCGCTTTTAAAGTTTCAAATACCTCTTCTTGAGGAATACTTCTTATAATTTCGCCTTTTTTAATAAGAAGGGCGCAATCTTTGCCACCGGCTACACCAATATCAGCTCTTTTAGCTTCCAATGGGCCATTAACTGGACAACCCATAATAGCTACATTAATATCTTTATGTACTGTTTCTAGATATTCTTCCATTTGCTTAACAATCGGCAACATATCGTATTGAATTCTTCCACATGTTGGACAAGATATCAAATTGGCAACATCTTTTTTTAATCCACAATCTCTCAATAATTTTTTAGCAACCTTAACCTCTTCAACAGGGTCATCGCTAATAGAGATTCTAATAGTATCGCCAATGCCATCTAGCATTAGATTTCCAAGTGCTAATGAAGATTTAATGGCACTATTTAAAAGACCACCAGCTTCAGTAACACCTAGATGTAATGGATAATTAAACTCTTTACTGGCAAGATTATAGGCTTTTATGCATTCTAGTGGATCTGATGATTTAAAGGATAAACATACATCATGAAAGTCCATTTCTTCAAGTATTCTTAAATGATCCTTAGCGCTTTCAATCATAGCTTCTTCAGAATGCTTGTACTTCTTATTTAAAGAACCGCCATTAATACCAATTCTAATTGGAATATGTCTTTCTTTACAAAGATTTACTATTTCCCTTATCTTGTCTTCGTTTTCAATATTACCAGGATTTAATCTAATTTTATCGGTTCCATTATTTATAGCAGCAATCGCAAAATCAGGATTAAAGTGAATATCTGATACTAAAGGAATATGTATTTGCTTCTTTATTTCTTTTATTGCCTTAGCATCTTCCATTTCTAGTATAGCTACTCTAATTACCTCACAACCTGCTTCTTCAAGTTTATGTATTTGATTAACAGTTGCGTTTACGTCTTTGGTTTTAGTATTGGTCATTGATTGGATGACTACTTTATTTTGGCCACCAATTTGGACATTTCCCACCTTGATGGGCCTAGTTGTTTCTCTTCTAATCATAATTGCTTCTCCAATACCTTTATTATCTCATCAACTTTGCTAGTATCACCATTTAACATTCCTTCTTTTACACAACAGTCAATGTGATTTTTCAAAATTAAATTATTAGCCTTCTTTAAAATAGACCTAGTAGCTAATAGCTGATCAGAGACATCTAAACAATAACGATCTTCATCAATCATTTTTATGATGCCATCAAGTTGCCCCTTGGCAATACTTAGATATTTTTTAATTTTCTCTTGGTCTTTAGTCATTAACTATTTCCTTGACGTCATAGCCAGCATCTTCAATTGCTTTAGTTATTGTTTCATTATCTAGGCTAGTATTGGTAATTACAGCTACCTTATCTTCTAGACTAACTTCTACTTGACATCCTAAAGCCTCTAAAGCTTCCTTTACGTGCTTAACGCAATTTTTGCACATCATACCTTCCACATATACTTTCTTGTTCATAGTTTTAATTTCCTCCTTTTTTATACTATTTATTCTAAGTGCGTTTGTTAAGACAAACATTGAACTAACCCACATAGCAACTGCACCAATCATTGGATTAAGTTTTAAGCCATAGCTTGTATAGAAAACACCTGCGGCAATAGGGATACAAATCGTATTGTAACCAAGCGCCCAAAATAGATTCTCTTTTATTATACGAATAGTTTTCTTGCTTAAATCATATAAGAACGAAATATCGTTTAAATCGTTTTTCATTAAAATTACATCGCTACTTGCACTAGCTATATCACTGCCTGATTTAACTGAAATTGATACATCAGCACAAGATAAAGCGATAGAATCATTGACCCCATCACCTACCATGGCTACCTTGCCATTTTGTTTTTCTTCATTAATTAATTTGTTTTTATCTTCAGGCTTTACTTTAGCTAGATATTTTTCAATACCAAGTAAGTTAGCTACTTTTCTAGCAGCAATTTGATTATCACCAGTGCACATAATAGGTGTGATATTTCTTTTCTTTAGATTATTTATTGCGATTTTTGAAGTATCTCTTAAGATATCAGTTAAATAAATAACACCCATTAAACGTCCATTTTTACTAAGGCCGATGTATGAATAATTATTTAAAGTAGCAAAGTTAATATATTCTTCTTTGATACTATCTTTTAATAATTTATCATTGCCCGCTAAATAGATATCATCATCTTTTATTGCCCTAACACCTTCTCCAGCAATGAATTCTACTTTATCAAAGCTTATATTGCCATCAGGGTATTTTTTAACAATGGCCTTAGCTATAGGATGATTTTGCGTCTTTTCAATTGAACTAAGAGCCTCAATAAAGCCATCCATTTCTTTTCTTGTTTCTACAACATTTAAACTATTTTTGGTAAGTGTTCCTGTTTTATCAAAGACTATTGTATTTAAGCTACCAGCAATCTCTAATATTTCTGGCTTTTTAATTAAAACGCCTTCTTTTGCACTTCTTCCTGTTGCGACTGCTACTGCAGCTGGAGTGGCTAAACCTAGAGCACAAGGACAACTTATAACTAGTACTGATAGGGCGAAGTTTAAACTAAGTTCTATATCTTTACTTACCAAATACCAAACAATTAAAGTAACAAGAGAAATGCTTATTACTCCAAAAACGAAGTACTTAGATATTTTATCAGCAAATCTTTCAATGGGGATTTTCTCACTGGTTGCTTTCTTAGTAAGATTAATAATATTTGATAGAACACTCATATTAGATGACTTACTAACTTTCATTTTAATGGTGCCAGTAGTATTAATGGTTCCTCCAATTACTTCATCATTAACATTTTTTTCAACTGGTAAAGATTCACCTGTAATCATTGATTCGTCAATACTTGTAACACCATTTATAATAATTCCATCTTGAGGAATTGATTCACCTGGTCTAACAATCAAAATATCGTTTTTTCTTACATCATTTATAGAAACAACTTCTTCTTTGCCATCCTTTAAAACATGAGCTTCCATTGGGATAAGAGTAGCTAGACCTCTAATAATCTTGGTTGTCTTTGTTTTAGTGTTTCCTTCAATGTATTTACCAATGGCCACAATAGTAACAATCATGGCAGCTGTTTCAAAATATAGATTATAGTTATTAAAGCCCATATTTATCTTATATAGGGCCCAAATAGAATAAAAATAGGAAACAGTGGTTGATAATGCAACAAGAGAATCCATATTAGGACTTAAACGAAACAATGATTTAAAGCCCGATATAAAGATATGGTTATAGATTAATAAAACAATTGTTGCAAGAATTAGTTGCATGATATCTTTATAACTTAAACCAACCATCATCATGTGATCTATTTCATCTTCCATATGCATAGAACTCATTGAAAAATACATTAATAAAATGCATAAAATAATTGAAATAATAAGTTTTATCTTATCTGAATTAATAGTTTTTTCTTTTGTAAGCAATAGTTTATAGCCTGCATCACTAACGACTTTCACAAGGCTTTCTTCACTAATCTTGTTTTCATCAAAATTTATATTAACCTCATTTTCCAACAAATTTACAACAGCGCTATTTACACCGTCGCATTTATTTAAAGCTTTTTCGACATTGGCCTTACAAATAACGCAGGTCATGCCTTTGACTTCATATATTTTTTCCATATAGCCTCCATACTATACCCCTGTAGGGTATCTTTATTATATGATAGACAATAATGTTGTCAAGACTAAGCTTTAGCTTTTATAAAAAATGTTTATGTTTTTAGCTATAATTAAGACATGCAAAGTGCTTTATATCTTAAGAGTGTTTATAGCTTATTAAGCAGTATGTGTGAGCTTAAAAAAAGTGTTGCAAAAGCTAAGGAATTAGGCTATACATCATTAGGTATTGTTGATAAAAATGTACTGTTTGCCAGTGCATCTTTTCATCATATATGCCAAAGCCAAGGCCTTAAAGATATTTATGGACTTGAATTTGAAATATTATTAGATGGCCGTAAGTATCCTTTGTTTTTATATGCAAAAAACGATGATGGCTATCTAAACTTAGTTAAACTTTCTTCATATATTAATGACAATGATACTTCTTTTATTAATTTAGAGATACTTAATAAATATCGTGATAATTGCTTATTGGTCGTTCCTTCAGATAATTGTCCACTTACTATTGTCTATGAACAAAAAGGTGATATTGATAAATGCCTAGATTATCAAGAAAAGATATATGGTGATTATTATTTGGGCTTAATGGACCATAATATCGCTTTTAATATTAATCGTGATGAACATTTAAGTGCTACATATAAAAAGCATAATTTAAAGACTGTTGCTTTACCTAGAATATATTATTTAGAAAAAGAAGACTATAAAGAATTTGAAATATTAAAGTGTATTAGAGACAAGAAAACTTTAGATAAGAATGCTTATTTTGAAAAAGGCCGTCATTTTTTAAATGAAAGAGAATTAAGCGAACTATATACTAAAGAAGAAATGGATAATAGTGATAGATTTGCTAGTTTGTGTAATGTATTATTTTCTTTTAAAACAAGCTTGCCGAAGTATCAAACACCTAATAATGTTTCAAGCAAAGATTATTTAATTGCTTTATGTAAAGAAGGGCTAAAAAGAAGACTTAAAAATAACATTAATGATACTTATAAGAAAAGACTGGAGTATGAATTAAGTGTAATTTTAAAGATGCACTTTGAAGACTACTTTTTGATTGTTTATGACTTTATTTTGTATGCTAAAAAAAGAAATATCATTGTGGGCCCAGGAAGAGGTAGTGCAGCAGGGTCTTTAGTTTCTTATTGTCTTGGTATAACAGAAATAGATCCAATTAAATATGGCCTATTATTTGAAAGATTTTTAAATCCAGAAAGAATATCGATGCCTGATATTGATACGGATTTTCCAGATGATGAAAGAGATGAAGTGGTAGCCTATGTTAAAGAAAAATATGGCATGGATCATGTTGCCCATATTATTACTTTTGGTACCCTTAAGGTAAAACAGGTCATAAGAGATGTAGGTAGGGTCTTAAATTATCCTAATATTGAAATTGATTCACTTTGTAAACTAGTTCCGTTTGCCTATAGTGATTCTTTAATGAAGGCTTATGATAATGTACCATTATTTAAACAAAAGATTAATAGTGAACAAAGATTCCGTGATTTATTTAATATATGTCTAAAACTTGAAGGCTTTCCAAGACACTTATCAACCCATGCGGCAGGCATTGTCTTTTCTAGTAAGAAGTTGGATGATGTTGTTCCAACGGTTAGAGTTGAAAATGACTTGTATTCTACTCAATATACTGCTGAGTTTTTAGAGGAAATGGGTCTAATTAAGATGGATTTTTTAGGATTAAGAAATTTAGGTATTATTGCTGAGATTGTTGATGATATTAAACTTAATCAAGACTTTAATTTAAATAATATTCCTTTAAATGATCAAAAGACTTTTAAACTTATTAAGGATGTTAATCTTTTGGGAGTGTTTCAACTTGAATCTAGTGGCATGATGAACTTAGCTAGGAAAATGTCACCTAATTCTTTTGAGGAATTAAGTATGATGATTGCTTTATTTAGGCCAGGACCCATGGAAAACATTCCTGTGTTTTTGCAAAATCGCGCTCATCCTGAAAAAATAACTTACTTAGTTGAAGAGTTAAGACCAATATTGTCTGAGACCTATGGCATTATTGTTTATCAAGAACAGATTATGTTGATTGCTAGAAAGCTAGCTGGTTTTAGTTTGGGTAAAGCGGATTTATTAAGAAGAGCTATGTCTAAAAAGAAGGCTAGTGAACTAGAAAAGCTAAAGCCAGAATTTGTAAGTGGTTGTATTAAAAATGGCTATAAAGAAGATATTGCGCTAAAGTTATATGAATTAATACTAAAGTTTGCCAACTATGGTTTTAATAAATCGCATTCCATTGCTTATGGTTTAGTTGCGTATAAGATGGCCTATTTGAAAGCTAATTTTCCATTGTATTTCTATAAAGCTTTATTAAATGGAACAATTGGCTCTAGTAGTAAAACTTATGATTATGTTAAAGAGTGTAAGAAAACAAATATTCAAATAGAGGGCATTTCTATTAATAATTCTCTATCTTTATATAATATTTTAGATAATAAAATCATTATGCCTTTTACCATATGCAAGGATGTTGGCTTTACAAGCAGTGAAAAGATTGTAAAAGAAAGAAATGATAATGGACCATATAAAGACTACATTAGTTGTGTTTATCGATTATGTAATAATGGCGTTGATAAAGGTGTTATCTTAAATTTAATATGTGCTGGAGCTTTTGATGAATTCGCTTTAAGTCGTAATACAATGACATCTTCTTTGCCAAATGTGCTAGATTATGTGCATAATAAGCCAATTGGTATTAACTTAATTGATCAATTAGATGATGGTCCAGTTATTAAAGAAGTGTTGGATAATAAACAAGTTAGGGCTGAATATGAAAAGGCTGTATTAGGTTTCTATTTTAGTTTTAATCCACTTTTAGATATTAAAAATAAATATCACATTGATACATTGCCTCTTTTAATATTAGGCAATAATTTTGGCTATCAAAAGGGTTTTGGTATGATAAAAAGAATCAAACAACACAAGACCAAAAATGGCGATATGATGGCTTTTGTGGATGTTTATGATGATAGTGGTGATATGTCGGTAGTGATTATGCCTAATTTATACAAGAATAACCAAGAAACATTACGTAATAGCAAATACATTTATTTTGAGGGCAATGTTGATAGAGTGGGCAGTATACTAGCTAAAAAGATTGAGGTATTAGGATGAAGATTTTAATTGTGGATGATGAAGTAAGAATTAGAGAAGTTGTAAAAGAATATGCTAGGGTAAATGAATTTGATTGTGATGAAGCAAGTGATGGCTATCAAGCAATCGATTTAGCATTTAAAAACGATTATGATTGCATCCTTTTAGATATCATGATGCCAAATTTGGATGGCTTTAGTGCTTGTAAAAAGATTAAAGAAAATAAGGATGTGCCTATCATTATGCTTTCAGCTAGAACAGAAGAAGAAGATAAACTATTTAGTTTTGGCATGGGTGTTGATGACTATGTTACTAAACCATTTTCACCAAAAGAGTTAATGGCTAGAATTAAGGCAGTGGCTTTACGTAATAAGAAAAAGACTAATGAAAAATTTGTTTATAAGGGTCTAACTGTGGATTTTGATGCTTATAATGTCTATATTGATGATGAAGTTGTGGATATGACTCCTAAGGAAAAGGAATTGTTATTTTATCTAATTGAGAATAAAAATATTGCCTTAGATAGAGAAAAGATTTTAAAGGCTGTATGGAAGGTGGAATATTTTGGCGATGATCGCAGTGTTGATACGCATATAAAGATGCTAAGAAAGTCACTTGGACAGTATCGTGATCTAATTAAGACCATAAGAGGAATGGGGTATAAATTTGAAGTTTAATTTCAAGGGAATTAAATTTAAAACATGGATATATTTCTTTGTTTTTTCCATTGTTATTTTAAGCTTGCTAGGAATATTACTAGTAGCTTTTATTAAGCCCTATTATCGCGAAAATAGAATTAATACGATTGATACAATCGTTATGACTATTCAAGATGAACTATTGAATACCAAAACAAGTGAAAAGGCTGTAAGAGATGTTGACAAGCTTATAAATGGCAATAATGCTTGTGCTTTAATTTATAATTCCAATTCTTATAAAGTATATAGTGCTGATTCTTTAGGTGAACTTTGTATGTTAAATGAGGATATTGAAATAAATGATACTAATATCAATATTTCTAAAGAACCTAAAAAATTTATTACCATGCTTAATAATTCTAATTCAATAGAAACGATTGCTATATCGAGTTATTCAGGAATTGAAATGTTGGTGTATGCCAAAAAAGTAAGCACTAATTTAGCTAATTATTATTTAGTTATTAATACGCCACTTGAACTTTTGGATTCTTATGTTGACTTTATTATGGGACAATATCTTTTTATTGCTTTGGTAGTAATAATTGTAGCTTTAATTGCCTCTTTTGTTTTAGCTAATCGTATCAGTATGCCAATTGTGAAAATGCAACAGGAGGCTAATAAATTAGCGCAAGGCGATTATGATGTAAAGTTTAAAGAGGACGATTCTTTTTCTGAAATTAATGCTTTGGCTAATACATTAGATGATGCGACCGATAAATTATCAAAGATTAATGAACTTAGAAAAGATTTGTTGGCTAATGTATCCCATGATTTAAAGACGCCCATCACCCTTATTAGATCTTATGCTGAGATGATAAAAGATATATCGGGTGAAGATCCCATTAAGCGTAAAAAGCATCTTGATGTCATAATTGAAGAAAGTGAGTACTTAACTAAGTTAATCAATGATATGCAAGAATATTCAAAGATGCAAGCTGGTTATATTGAACTTAATAAGATTAATTTTGATTTGCAGGTTTGCACTAATAATGTTATTAATTTATTAGATGGCTTAATTAAGGAAAAAAATATTACATTAAGTAAGAATTTAAAGAGTGTTATTGTCTATGGCGATGAATTAAAGATTCAAAGAGTAATCTATAATTTCTTATCTAATGCGATTAAATATTCTTCTGATAATACTCTAATTGAAATCAATATTATTGATAATGAAGATTATGTTCGTTTTGAAGTAAAAGATGAAGGGGATGGCATAAGTGAAGAAATGCTTCCTTATGTATGGGATAGATATTATAAAATAGATAAGAAATTTAGAAGAAATGAGAATTCTACTGGTTTAGGATTAGCTATTGCTAAGGCGATACTTGAGGCTCATAGAGCTAAATATGGTGTGACATCCAAACTAAAAGAGGGATCAACTTTCTATTTTGAACTTTCAAAGGACTATGACAATGAGACAGAATGATTATTTAAAATATATTAATTATCCAATAGTGCAAGACTCACAAATGTTTAAGGTGAACTCAGATACAGCCGCTTTAGGAATGTTTCTTGATGACTTAAAAGGGAAAACTGTTCTTGATTTGGGCACTAATAATGGAGCGCTACTTCTTTATGCACACTATCATAACGCTAAAACTTTGATTGGTGTTGATATTTTTAGTGAGCCACTTGAATTAGCGGATATAAATCTTAAACAGTATACTGATGATTACAAACTTATCAATTCGCGTATTCAAGACTTGGATATTGAAAAAGTTGATGTGGTTATATGTAATCCACCGTTTTTTGAAATGGGCAATGTAAGAGCTAATAAATTCTATAAGACAGCGATGTTTGAGGAAACACTGCCACTAGATGATATGTTTAAGGCTTTTAGAAAGAATATGAAGGATAATGGTGAAGTATATACTTTATATCCGGCTGAAAGATTTCCGGAAATTTATAACATGTGTCTTAAATACAAACTGAAGATTATGAAGATGGTTTTTGTGCATGATGATAAGCGTCCTTATGCATCTAGGGTTATAATGAAGCTTAAGATTGGTCCTATGACTAAAGTAAAAGTCTTAAAGCCAATTATTATTAGAAATGGGGATTTTCTTTAAGGAGGGATTTTATGAAAAATAATAAGAAAAAAAATGGTAAGTATCTTTTAATCGGATTACTTTCTGTTTTAATTGTCTTTGGTATGGTTGTCTTGTTGGCTGATCCGTTTTCTTGGTTTAAGAAACAAGATAATAATGATTCTACTACTGTAAACACTGATGTAACAGCCCAAACCATCGATGAAGAAGAAAAGGCTTTAGTTAAAAAACTTTGGGAAGAAAATAGTGCTATCAATGATGATTATTTAGGCACTATTAAGTTTGATTCGGGTCTTATTGAACAACCTTTTGTACAGGGTAGTGACAACAATACTTACTATCGTACTAATTGGACAACAATGAAATATGATGAAGAGGGTAGTGTTTTCCTTGATTCTTCTAATACTTTGCAAGATCAAAATTTAATTTTAATTGGTCATTTTGTTTATGAAAGTTTAGATCCAACAAGGACACATATGTTTACTCCTTTACAAAAACTTATTGATGAAAGTAATTATGAAGATAATAAGTATGTAAAACTATATTTAGAAAATGAAGTAAGAGATTATGAAGTAGCTTATGTATATTATTGTCAATTGATTTTTGATGAATATAATGGCGAATCATTCTACTATACTGAAGATGGTTATGAATTCTATATTGGTAATTACACACAGGCTATGTTTGATAATTACATTGATAATATAGCGGCTAATGCTTTCTATGATACAGGTGTTAACATTGATTATGATGATAAGATTTTAACTTTACAAACCTGTGTTGAAAATAGAGAAGATTTAAGAGAAATCGTTGTCTTAAAGGAAATTGGCCGAAGAACTTATGAAAACTAAAGATTTAGTTATAATGGCTTTATGTGCCGCTTTGCTATGTGTATTAGCGCCACTTTCAATACCACTAGCTGGTAATGTGCCAATTTCTTTAGCCACTTTTGTGGTAATGCTTATTGGCTTAGTGCTTGGTGGCAATAAAGGATTGTTGGTGGTTGTTGTTTATATTGTGTTGGCTTTTGTTGGCTTACCAGTAATGTCTGGCTTTAGTGGCGGGGCTGGCAAACTACTTGGGGCAACGGGTGGCTATGTTTTTGGCTATTTGCCACTGGTATATTTGACAGGCTTATTTGGTTATAAAAAAGATATTAAAAATAAAATATTGGGCATGGTTTTAGGTACTGTGGTGTTATATAGTTTTGGCACAGCTTGGTTTATCTTTTATACCCATATGGAACTAAAGGCTGCCTTGCTTGCGTGTGTTGTGCCATTTTTGATTGGCGATGCGCTAAAGATGGCTATTTGCCTTTTATTAGATAATAGAATCATTAAGATTATAGAAAAACAAAGCTGAGTTTATTATTCGGCTTTTTTTGATAGTTTGCTTTGTTCGTGCAAAAATTGCAAATATTTGTTTTTATTTGTGAATAAAATAATATAATATTTTTGGAAGCGTTTTCTTTAGAGAAAACAAGGAGGAATAAATATGAAAAATATAAATCTTGAAGAGTATGGTATTACCGGTACTAGCGAAATTGTTTATAATCCTAGTTATGATTTTCTTTTCAAGGAAGAAACAAATCCTGAACTTGAAGGTTATGAAAAGGGTAAATTAACTGAACTTGGTGCAGTTAATGTTATGACAGGTATTTATACTGGTAGATCTCCTAAGGATAAATATATTGTGGTTGATGAAAATTCTAAGGACACTGTTTGGTGGACTAGTGAAGAATATCCAAATGATAACCATCCTATGAGTGAAGAAACTTGGAAGGCTGTTAAGGATATCGCTAAAAAGGAATTAAGCAATAAGAGATTGTTTGTTGTTGATGCTTTCTGTGGCGCAAACAAAGATACTAGAATGGCTGTTAGATTTATTGTCGAAGTTGCTTGGCAAGCACACTTTGTCAAGAATATGTTTATTAAGCCAACGGATGAAGAACTTGAAAACTTTGTGCCTGACTTTGTTGTTTATAATGCAAGTAAGGCAACAGTTGAAAACTACCAAGAGCTTGGTTTAAATTCTAAGACTTGTGTAGCATTTAATATCACTTCTAAGGAACAAGTTATTATTAACACTTGGTATGGCGGCGAAATGAAGAAGGGTATGTTCTCAATGATGAACTATTATCTTCCTTTAAAGGGCATGGCTAGTATGCATTGTAGTGCAAATACTGACTTAAATGGCGAGAATACTGCTATCTTCTTTGGTTTATCAGGTACTGGTAAAACAACTTTATCAACAGACCCTAAGCGTTTATTAATTGGTGATGATGAACATGGATGGGATGATAATGGTGTGTTTAATCTAGAGGGTGGCTGCTATGCTAAGGTTATCAATCTAGATAAAGAATCTGAACCAGATATTTATAATGCGATTAGAAAAGATGCTTTACTTGAAAATGTAACGGTATCAGATGAAGGCAAGATTGATTTTGCGGATAAGAGTGTAACTGAAAATACACGTGTATCATATCCAATCGATCATATTACAAATATTGTAAAGCCTATTTCTAGCGCACCTAGTGCAAAGAGTGTAATTTTCTTAAGTGCTGATGCCTTTGGTGTATTACCTCCGGTATCTATTCTTACTCCTGAACAAACTAAATATTATTTCTTAAGTGGTTTTACAGCTAAGCTTGCTGGTACAGAAAGAGGCATTACAGAACCAACTCCTACATTTAGTGCATGTTTTGGTCAAGCATTCCTTGAACTTCATCCAACTAAATATGCTAGCGAATTAGTTAAGAAGATGGAAAAATCTAACGCTAAGGCATATCTTGTTAATACTGGTTGGAATGGTAGTGGTAAGCGTATTTCTATCAAGGATACACGTGGTATTATTGATGCTATTTTAAATCATGATATTGATAGTGCTCCTACAAAGAAAATTCCTTACTTTGACTTTGAAGTGCCTACTGAATTAAAGGGTGTTGATACAAACATCTTAGATCCTAGAGATACTTATGCAGACCCTAGCATTTGGGATGAAAAGGCTAAGGATTTAGCTTCTAGATTTATCAAGAACTTTAAGAAATATGAAACAAATGAAGAAGGAAAAGCATTAGTAGAAGCTGGACCTAAACTATAAGAGGTATATATGGTTAGAATTGTTGAAACATCAGTGCGTGATGGTCATCAATCGTTATTTGCGACAAGAATGACAACCAAAGAGGTTGTTGATTTATGCAAAATATATGATGATGCTGGATATTACGCAATTGAAGTTTGGGGTGGTGCAACTTTCGACTCTTGTATGCGTTTTCTAAATGAAGACCCATGGGTTAGATTAAGAGAGGTTAGAAAAGTTTGCAAAAACACTAAACTACAAATGTTATTTAGAGGACAAAACATTTTAGGATATCGTCATTATTCTGATGATGTAGTAGATATGTTTTGTAAGAAATCTATTGAAAATGGTATCGATATTATTAGAGTATTTGATGCCCTTAATGATCTAAGAAACTTAAAGACCGCTGTTACTTCTACTAAGAAATATGGTGGTGAGTGCCAGATTGCTTTATCTTATACAACAAGTCCTGTGCATACTGTTAAATATTATGTTGGGCTTGCTAAAGAAGTTGAAAAACTAGGAGCTGATTCAATTTGCATTAAAGATATGGCTGGTGTTCTTACACCAAGTGATGCAACTGAATTATTTACGGCTTTAAAGAAGGAAATAAAGATTCCGTTGGAACTACATTCACATTGTACAGCTGGTATTTGTGAAATGACTTATATGGCAGCTATCAAAGCTGGTGTTGATATTGTTGATACTTCTTTATCACCTTTATCAAATGGTACTGCTCAACCTTCAACACAAGCATTATCATATGCTTTAAAGGGCAGTGAATATGATCCTAAGTTAAATATGGATGTACTTCATAAGGCTGAACCAATTATGACAGATATTGTTAATAAATATGTTAAGAATGGTTTGTTGAATCCTAAGTCTTTTGAGGTTAATCCGAATATTTTGACTTATCAAGTACCTGGTGGTATGTTGTCTAATATGATTAAGCAATTAAGCGATCAAGGGGCAATGGATAAATACGAAGAAGTATTAAAAGAGATTCCTAATGTTAGAAAAGATTTAGGTTATCCACCTCTTGTTACACCAATGTCACAAATGGTTGGTACACAATCTGTATTAAATGTTTTAAATGGCGAAAGATACAAGATGTGTGTAAAAGAAGTTAAGGATTATTTACTTGGTAAGTATGGTAAAGCTCCCGCTACAGTTAATGAAGAAATAAAGAAAAAGATCATAGGTGATCAAGAACCAATAACTTGTCGTCCTGCTGATTTGTTGGAACCTGAATTTGAGCAAATGAAGGAAAAATATAAAGATATTGCAAGATGCGATGAAGATGTATTGTCTTTGGCTTTATTTGAATCTGTTGCGACTGATTTCTTAAAGAAGAAATATAAGTTAGTTCCAGAAGATGAAACTGAAGAATTTGAATTATTTATTTAGGGTGATTAAAGATGTTAGATGGATTTACAAAATATGATTACCTAACAGGTGGCATAGTTGCAATAGTGGCAATTATTATGGTTTTTCTTATTTTGGTTCTTATTATTTTCTTGACCGAACTTGTTGCGAAAGCTTTAAAGGGTGAAGAAAAAGAAGAAATTAAAGAAGAAAAGATTGTAGCTCCTGTTACAAGTAATCCAATATCTAGACTTGATTTAAATGATGAGGATGCTACTGTTGCAGCACTTGTTGCCAGTATTGATTATCGTTTAAAGAATAAGAGTAATGTTAGAGTAGTAAGTATTAAAGAGGTGAAATAAATGAAAACATATAAAGTAAAAGTAAATGGCAAAGTTTATGAAGTTGAACTTGAGGAAGTAAAAGAGGGCGAAGGTCATATTGAAGCACCTAAGGCTGATGCTAGTGCCCCAACAAGTGATGGTGCTAATGTGATCAAGGCTCCTATTGCTGGTAAGGTGTTAGATATAAAAGTTAGTGTTGGTGACGTTGTTAAAAAAGGTCAAACTGTTGCGATTATCGAGGCTATGAAACTAGAAAATGAAATTCAATCTGGTTTTGATGGCAAGGTTGTGGAAGTAAGAGCTAACAAGGGTAGCCAAGTTGCAAATGGAGATGCATTAATCGTCTTAGGTTAGTTTATGGATATCGGAGTATTCTTAAAAGAATTTCTAGCTTCAACAGGCATTGCAAATTTCTTTTCTGGCAATGGTTGGATGAATCTAGTAATGATTCTTATTGGTTGCGCCTTTCTTTATTTAGCTTTAAAAAAGGGTTTTGAACCATATCTATTAATTCCTATTTCGTTTGGTATCATTTTAGTTAATTTATTACCCGAAATTTACATTACATATAATGATGCTGGTGAAATCGTTTCTAGAGGTCTACTTGGTTATTTACACCTTGGCGTAGAATGTGAACTATATCCTTGTTTAATTTTCTTGGGCATTGGTGCTACTACTGACTTTGGGCCACTTATCGCCAACAAGAAAACAATGCTACTGGGGGCTGCTGCTCAAATTGGTATCTTTGTGGCTTTCTTTGGTGCTTTATTCTTAGGCTTTAACTTCTATGAGGCTGCATCTATTGGCATTATTGGTGGTGCTGATGGACCTACGGCAATCTTGACAAGTAATAGACTTCTTACAATTTCTGGGTCTACTCAATATTTGGCTCCTATTGCCTTGGCTGCTTATTCTTATATGGCTTTGGTTCCAATTATTTTCCCACCAATTATAAGGGGCTTAACAACTAAAGAAGAAAGATTAATTAAGATGGAACAATTAAGAACAGTTTCTAAAAAAGAAAAGATCTTATTCCCAATAGTAATTACATTAGTTGTTTCATTAATTGTACCTAGTGCTACACCACTTATTGGCTGTTTGATGCTTGGTAATTTAATTAAAGAATGTGGCGTTGTACCAAATCTTACAGATACTGTATCAAATGCACTGTTATATATTTGCACAATTCTTTTAGGCTTATCTGTTGGTGCTACTGCCCAAGGAACAAGTTTCCTTACTTTACAAACACTATCAATCTTTGCCTTAGGTATCTTTGCCTTTGTAGTTGCGGCTGCCTTTGGAATTTTAGGTGGCAAGGTAATGTGCAAGTTTAGCCATGGTAAGATTAATCCAATGATTGGTGCAGCAGGTGTTAGTGCTGTTCCAATGGCTGCTAGAGTTGTTCAAAAAGAAGGGCAAAGAGAAGATCCTAGCAATTTCTTATTAATGCACGCAATGGGACCAAATGTTGCGGGTGTTATTGGTTCAGCTATCGCAGCTGGTATCTTACTTACTATTTTTGGTTAATATGAAGACTATCCACTTTGAAACTATTGATTCTACAAATACTTATTTAAAACAAAATTATAAAGATTTAGATAATTTTACTTTTGTGAGTGCTGATTTTCAAAGTGCTGGTAGAGGAAGAAATAATCGTAATTGGAAAAGCGAAAAGGGTGAAAATTTGCTCTTTTCGCTTTTAATTAAAGATGAATCGCTGATAAAAGAGTTTAAAAGTTTGTCCATCATCAGCGCTTTATCTGTAATTGAAGCGATTGACTTACCTGATTTAAGCATTAAGTGGCCAAATGATGTCTACTATAAAGACAATAAATTAGTGGGTATCCTTTTAGAAGGAGTGAGCACAGATAAAATAGAATGTTTAATCATTGGCATTGGTATCAATGTTAATCAAAAAGAATTTATAGGTGACTATAAAAGAGAACCTACTTCTTTATGTAAGATTTTAAATAAAGATATCAATATCGAAACACTTAAAGAAAAAGTTTACAAACAAATAGAATCTAATTTTAAGTTGGTAAAAAATAATTATGATTTTTATAAAAAAATTGTTAAGTTAGATTATTTAAAAAACAAAGAAGTTTATGCCGAAATAAATAATGAGCTATGCAATATAAAGGTTCTAGGCATAAATAAAGATTATTCTTTAAAAGTGAAAAAAGATAATGATATTCTTAATCTACAATCAGGTGAGATAACTTTTCACGTATAATTGTAATTAATTTGTAAAATATAACCAAAATATAACCGATAATCTGTATTATATTGTAGTTGGACTGTGGGGGCATTTTATGGTTTTTAAGAAAGTATCTTTTAATAAATTATTTACAATTGCGTTATCTTTATTAATGTTACTTACAAACTTTAATATTTATAACGTCAAGGCTGAAGATGACAATGAAGAAAATATTACGGTAGCTTCTAATAATACAAGCTATTATATAGGTGAATTTATACCTACTTTTGAGCATTCAACAGTTGCTTGGTATGCTTGGAAGTCTGGTGATGATTTATCTAGTGTAACAAAAGATGATTTACATATAATTGAAAATTCTGGCGATACAATCACCTTAGAACAATACAACACTTCTGATAAGTGTGGCTATATGGTATTTTTTGTAAAGCCTGAAGACAATTATATGTTTACTGGGATTAACGCAGATGGAAATGGTGACTACTATATTGTAGGATCTGGAAATTATGGAAATATTAGCTGGGTTAATAGTAATGTTGTAAAAGCCGCTGAAGATGCAGGCTATATTGGTATGTTTGGATATAGTTGTCAAGGGTCAAACAAAACAGGGGTTAAATTTTCCATTATTGCACAATCTCCTGATATGAAAATTAGCGCAGTGCCTAATAAGGCTAATGATGTAGTTGAAGGCGAGGAAATTACTTTTACTGTAACAATTACGCCAGTGAAAACAGAATCAAAAAAAGATGAAATTACTAGCGTTGTAATAAATTCGATTACGATTAATGGCAATGAGGTTGATGTAAGCAATATAGGTGAACTAGAAAAACAAAGCGATGGTACTTACCTAAGCACTCTTACTTATGTTGCGACAAAAGAAGATTGCGAAAAGAAAACAATTGAACTTAAGGTTAATGGAACGGTTGGATATAAAGCTTCTGCTTCTATGAATAGTGGTGCAACATCAATTACAACTGCTACAATTACCAAAGAAGCGACAGCTACATGTGATATTGCGAAAAAAGCACAAGTAACTTATAAATTTGAATCTGCTACAAAGGGCAAAAATTTACCTTTAGAGGTTTATAATTTACGTCCTGAAGATACAGATAGTTATGTTGTTAATACAACTGTAACTGCAAAAGATGTACCAACTACTAGAGTTGATGTTGATAACGATAATGAACATGGTTATTGGACTTTTAAAGGTTGGGATAAAACATCAAAGACGATGGCTGAAGATGGCATTACTTTTACAGGTAAATGGGAATGGAAGAAAAAAAGTGGCAAAGTTGGCTACTATCTTACATTAGGCAATGCTAGTTGGAATATTCCAGATGGCATTTCCCAAACATCTAATAATAAACTTAAATATTATTACGATAAGCAATTTGCGAAAAACGATATATTTACAGTTACTGATAACAAACCTTCTGCGGATGGCTATGCATTTATCGGCTGGTTGGACAAAGAAAGAGGTAATAAATCTGCTTTAATAGTTCATGGTGGCGTCGAATTAACATATTTATATGATAATGACACTTATACTTTGGATGCTTTATGGGCAAATATCTCGGTAGGAAATACTACAACTAAGTATGATGGAAATGCTTATACAATTGGCGATGTAAATGTAGCGATTAACCAAGGCACTACACTAAAAGAAGAATATGCTAAACAAGCAAAGGCTCTAATTACTGAAGATAAGACTTCGATTAGATATTCCATAGATGGTCAAACTTGGATGGAAACAAAGCCTACTTTTACTGATGCTGGTACATATACAGTTTATGTAAAAGAAAACATCCAATTAGGTGGTGAAACAGTAGAAATTAATGGCCAAGGGACAGTTACAATTGAAAAACGTAATGTAACCTTAACTAGTGAAAATGCTTCTAAAATATATGATGGAACAGTTTTAACTAGACCTACAGTTACTGTATCTGGTGATGGTTTTGTTGATGGAGAAGTAAGTGATATAAAGGCTAATGGTACTATTACTAATGTAGGAAGTGTAGATAATACAATTTTCTATACAACAGGTAGTAAGTTTAATAGTAATAACTATAATATTACTGAATCAATCGGAAAATTAGAAATCAAAGCTCAATCCATCAATCCTAGTGATGTGGAAAATTATAAAGGAATTATTGTTGGGAATTTAGATGATGTTACTTATAATGGTTTAGATCAAAAACAAGAACCTATAGTTGCTGATAAAAATAATGTTCCTTTAACAAAGGATGTTGATTATACAATTAGTTTTAGTGAAGATACTAAAAATGTTGGCACAGTGACAGTTACTATAACAGGTATCAAAAACTATGTTGGCGTTGTTACTAGAACTTATAAAATAAATAAGGCTAAGTTAACTATTTATACTGAGTCGGCTAAAAGAGAGTATACAGGCGAAGCATTAACTGCCGGTATAAAAGAAATTAAAGGTTTAGTAAATGAGGAAACATTATCAATAAATGCAACTGGTACTATTACAAACTATGGTAAAACTGATAACACATACAAAATAGATTGGGATAACAGTACAGCTAAAGAGTCTAACTATAATATTGAAAGTGTCTTGGGTAAACTAGAAATTCTTAAAAAAGATGTAACTATCACAAGTGGATCTGCTTCAAAAGTTTATGATAAAACCGCTTTAACAAACAGTGAAGTTAACGCTATTGGATTTGTAGATGGCGAAGGCGCTTTGTATAGTGTTATTGGTAGCCAAACAAATGTTGGTGAAAGCGATAATATTTTCACTTATACATTAAAAGAAAATACATTAGCTGATAACTACAACATAACTATTCAATATGGAAAGCTTACTGTAACAAATGCAGAAGATGTTGTTGTTACAATTAAGGGTAATACACTAGAAACCACTTATGATGGTGAAAATCATGAAGTTAGTGGCTATACTTATACAATAACTGAAGGTAGTACATATACTGTAGATGATTTTAAGTTTATTAAAAAAGACGCTACTATAAGTGGTAAAGATGCAGGTGTCTATAATTTAGGCTTAAAGGCAGACCAATTTGAAAATTTAAATTCAAATTATAAAGTAACCTTTATTATTGAAAATGATACTACTTTAAATATCAAAAAAAGAGAAGTAACTTTAACAAGTGCATCTGATGAAAGAGAATACAATGGTAGTGCTTTGGCAAAGAATGAAGTTTATGTAAGTGAAGGAAGTTTTGTTGAAGGCGAAGGATATAGCTATCAAACAAGTGGTAAACAATTAATTGTTGGTAGCAGTGAAAACGAATTTACTTATTCTTTAAATGATGGTACGAAGGCTAATAACTATAATATTAAGACTGAAAATGGTTTATTAACTATCACACCTTTAAGTGAAGAAATAGTGGTAAACATTAAGGGCAATAGTGATACCTTTAAATACGATGGTCAAAATCATTCTGTTTCTGGCTATGTTGTAACAAGTATTAGTAATAATCTTTATAGTGAAAACGATTTTAAGTATGAAGGTTCAACTGATGTTTCTGGAAAGAATGCTGATACATATTATATTGGTTTAGATGTAAAGAAATTTGAAAACACTAACCAAAACTTCTCTAATGTTAAATTTGTTGTTGAAGATGGTGCATTAACTATTTCAAAAAGAGAGCTTAGATTAACTAGTGCAAATGATTCAAAGGTATATGATGGTACTCCTTTAACAAATAGCACGGTTACAGTTAGTGGCGATGGCTTTGCAGATAAAGAAGGCGCTATATATGATGTGACTGGTAGTATTACAGATTTTGGTTCAAGAAAAAATAGTTTTACGTATGATTTATATAGCAATACTCTAGAGTCTAACTATGAAATAACCAAAATAGAAGGCGATCTATCAATTACCAAAGTAGATGAAGTAGTTGTTACTATTAAAGGACATAGTGATAATTATTTATATGATGGGAATGAAAAACTTGTATCTGGTTATGATGTAAAAATAACTACTGGAAGCTTATATAAAGAAAGCGATTTCTCTTTCAATGGCAATTTAGAAGTTAAGGCAACTGCAGCTGGAACTTACTACATGGGCCTAAGTGAAGATGATTTTACAAATAACAATGAAAACTTTGATAAAGTAACATTTGTTGTTGAAGATGGATCATTAAACATTACTAAAAGAAGCGTTAAGTTAAGCAGTGATAGTGATTCTAAGATATATGATGGAACTGCTTTAACTAAGCCAGAAGTTACAATTGGTGGCGATGGCTTTGTAAAAGGTGAGGCAAATGCTATCGCAACAGGTTCTATTACTGATAAGGGTGATGTAATAAATACTATCGAAATTGTAAATAAGAACTCTTCATACAATGAAAATAACTATGATATTGAAATTGTAAAGGAAGGAACTTTAACAATTACCCAAGCTCCTTTAACAATTATCACTTATTCTGATAAGAAGACATATGATGGTAGTGCTTTAGTTGGCGATGGTAAAATTGAAGGCTTGGTTGATGGCGAAAAAGCTACATTGATAGTTACTTCATCAAGAACTGACTTTGGTCAATCAGATAATAATTCATATACAATCAATTGGGATAGTGCTAAAGAGTCTAACTATAAGATTGTTAATGAATCATTTGGTAAGCTAACTGTTATTAAAAAAACTATTACTGTTATAACAGAAAGTGCTTCTAAGGATTATGATGGAGAACCTTTAACAGCTGGTGGCAGTGTTACTGGTCTTGTAAATGATGAAACGCTATCATTTACAACAACTGGTCGTCAAACTAGCGTTGGCAGTTCAACAAATAGCTATTCATTAACTTGGGATGGAACAGCTAAAAAGGACAACTATGAGGTGGAAGAAAAACTTGGCACTTTAACAGTTAATGAAAAAGCTAATCCTATCCCTGATAAGAAGGATGATGTTACACCAACTCCTAGTCCTACACCTACTCCAAATGTAAGACCAACACCTGTAAGACCTACGCCTAGCGATATTACACCAACTCCTAGTCCAAGTAGTGATACAAGTGAGGATAAAAAAGAAGATTCAAGTATTATCGTAAATCCTAGTGATGATTCTAATGATGATTCAAATAATGAAACAGAGAAAATAACAATTGATGATAATGTAACGCCAGAGTGGGCTACAAAAGACAAACATTGGGCATTAATCAATCTAATATGCGTTGTTATATCAATGCTTCTTGGTATATTCTTGTTGATGTCTAAAAATGAAAAAGAAGAAGACGAAGAAGAAAACAAGAATCTAGAATTAGAAAATGAAGAAGAAAATACGACTCAAGTACGTCATAGAAGATGGAAAGTTGTTGTGGTTATTGATGCATTGTTGTCTATTATTCTATTCATTTTAACCGAAAATATGACTAATCCAATGGTACTTGTTGATAGATGGACTTTATTAATGTTTGTATTAACACTTATCAATGTTGTTGCGGTAATTTTTGGTAGAAAATTTCATAAAGAAGAACAGGAAGAAGAAGCTTAATTAATTTATGGCCATCTATATGATGGTCATATTTATAAATTGGCTAAAAAGTGCAATTTATAGGCTTATTTTTAAAAATAGTACTAATTTTTTAAAAAAATATGGTACTATATATACGTTGTCTCCCATATTGGGTTTCAACCGCACAGAAAAGGTTATAAGCATAGCACCTTAATGGCGAGTCTATATCAAAGAAAGGAGAATATGATGTACGCAATTATTGAAACAGGCGGCAAGCAACTTAAAGTTGAAGAAGGTTCTGTAATTTACGTTGAAAAATTAGACGTTAAAGAAGGAGAAACTTATACTTTTGATAAAGTTGTAGCTGTTAGTAATGGTGAGTTAAAGCTTGGTACTCCTTATGTAGATGGTGCTACAGTTACTTGCAATGTTGAAAAACAAGGCAAGGAAAAGAAGATTGTTATCTTCAAGTACAAGTCTAAGAAGGGTACTACTCGTCGTAAACAAGGTCATCGTCAACCTTATACTAAGTTAACTGTTACTAAGATCGCTTAATGATCAAGGTCACATATAAACTTGTTGATGATGAATACACATATCTAAGTGTTAAAGGCCATGCTAACTTTGATGAGTTTGGCAAAGACTTAGTTTGTGCTAGTGTTTCTAGTATTATATTTGGTCTAATGAATTGTTTAGATGAATATAAAGGAATTACGATAAGAGATTTAAATAATCACATTGAAATTATTAACGATAGTAAGTTAAGTGAAGTAAATAACTTCTTTAAACTTACAATAATTCAACTTAAGACAATTGAAGAGTCTTTTGGAGAATTTATCAAAGTAGAAAGGAAATAAGTATATGAAATATATCTTAAATATTCAATACTTCGCTTCTAAAAAGGGTGTTAGTTCTACTAAGAACGGCCGTGATTCTCATTCGAAGAGATTAGGTGCGAAGGTTGCCGATGGTCAATTTGCTACTGCTGGTTCTATCATTTACCGTCAAAGAGGTACTAAGATTCATCCAGGTACAAATGTTAAAAAAGGTGGCGACGATACATTATTCTGCACTTGCGATGGCATCGTAAAATACGAACGCCTTGGCAAAGACAAGAAGAAAGTTTCTTGCTATCCTGCTGCTTAAGATCATAAAGGCCTTTGTTGGGCCTTTTATTTTTAGAAAATTATGCAATTTATAGATAAAGTTAAAATTAAATTAAAAGCCGGAAATGGTGGCAATGGCATTGTTGCTTTTAGAAGAGAAAAATACAATCCTTTTGGCGGCCCGATGGGTGGCGATGGGGGAGATGGTTCTTCCATTATTTTTAAGGTCGATACTAACAAAAGCACCCTACTTGATTTAAGATATTCCAAGTTAATTAAGGGTGAGAATGGTGAAGATGGTAAATCTAACAATATGTATGGCGAATCTAGAGAAGATGTCATTGTTAGAGTTCCTCTTGGCACTATTGTTAAAGACTTGAAAGATAATAGTATCATTGCTGACTTGAATACCCTTGATGCCAGCGCGGTAATTTGCAAAGGTGGTAAAGGTGGTAAGGGAAATAGACATTTCGCAACATCTAGAAATTCCGTTCCAGAAAAGGCCCAACTTGGCGAAGCTGGAGAGGAAAAAGAAGTTGAAGTTGAATTAAAACTTTTAGCTGATGTTGGTTTGGTTGGTTTTCCAAGTGTTGGCAAATCAACACTATTATCGGTTGTATCAAAGGCTAAACCTGAAATCGCTGACTATCCATTTACTACCCTTGTTCCCCAACTTGGTATGGTAAAAGTGGACGATAGTTCCTTTGTTATGGCAGATTTGCCAGGTTTAATAAAAGGGGCAGCCATGGGCAAGGGTTTAGGTCATGAATTCTTAAAACATATCGAAAGATGCCGATTGATTTTGCATGTTGTTGATATGTCTGGTGAATATCGTGATCCACTTGATGACTATAAAGTTATTAATGAAGAATTAAAACAATATCCAGGCAACCTAGAAAGTCGTCCTCAAATTGTTATCGCTAATAAGATGGATGGCGATAATGCTAAGGACAACTTGAAACGTTTTAAGGAAGCATATCCAGATATTAAAGTATTTGAAACTATCACTATTTTAAATGAAGGCTTAAAACCTGTATTGTATGAGATTGTTAAAGAACTTAAGGATTTACCTGCATTTGCTTTATATGATGTTAATAAAATGAATGAAAAGGTTGTCTATACCTTTACTCCTGAAGAAGAATTTAAGGTATTTAACGAAGGCAATGGTGTGTTTAGAATTGAAAGCGACAAGATTGAAAGATTATTTGCTAGAACAAATCTTAAGGATGAAGAATCTGCACTTCGTTTCGCTCGTGCTTTAAGTAAGATGAAAGTCGATGAAGCTTTAAAAGAAAAGGGATGCAAAAACGGAGATCAGGTATTTATTAAAGATTACAGCTTTGAATTCTTGGATGATGATGAAGATGAGTTATTTGATTAGCTCATCTTTTTTGTTGTATAAGAAAAGCCACTTTTCAGTGGCTTGTATCTTATAGATCAGCTTTGTTATCGCAACCAAGTACGTCAGTAATTTTATGTTTTACTAATTCCTTGATGTTGTTTCTAGCAGGCTTTAAGTATTCTCTTGGGTCGAACTTTTCAGGGTGTTCGTCAAAGAATTGTCTAATTGTACCTGTCATTGCAAGTCTTAAATCTGAGTCGATGTTAATCTTGCATACTGCCATCTTAGCAGCTTCACGAAGTTGAGATTCAGGGATACCAACAGCATCTGGCATCTTTCCTCCATGTTCATTGATCATCTTAACGTATTCTTGAGGTACGCTAGAAGAACCGTGAAGTACAATTGGGAAACCAGGAAGTCTCTTAGATACTTCTTCTAGGATATCAAATCTTAGAGGAGGTGGTACTAAGATACCTTCTTCATTTCTTGTGCATTGTTCAGGTGTGAATTTGTATGCACCATGAGAAGTACCGATAGCGATTGCAAGTGAATCACAACCAGTTTCCTTAACAAATCTTTCAACATCTTCAGGACGAGTGTAACTAGAATCTGCAGCAGATACTTTTACATCATCTTCAACACCAGCTAAAGTACCAAGTTCAGCTTCTACTACTACACCATGTGCATGAGCATATTCAACTACTTTTTTAGTAATAGCGATGTTTTCTTCAAGTGGTTTACTAGAACAGTCAATCATAACAGAAGTGAAACCATCATCAACACATTCTTTACATGTTTCAAATGAATCACCATGGTCTAAGTGTAAACAAATTGGAAGACCTGTTTCAATTACAGCAGCTTCAACTAGCTTAACAAGATAAGTTCTGTTAGCATAAGCTCTAGCTCCTTTTGAAACTTGTAGAATTACTGGTGCGTTGCATTCTTTTGCAGCTTCAGTAATACCTTGGATAATTTCCATGTTGTTTACATTGAAAGCACCGATTGCATAACCGCCATCATAAGCTTTCTTAAACATTTCTTTAGTCGTAACTAATGGCATAATTTATTCTCCTTTTTTACCTTCCTAATTATAATACAAAACACCTTTTAATATCACTTTTATTATTCACAAAAAATATTGTTATAATAATGGTTATGAGCTTAATAGAAGTAAAGAATTTAAACTTTTCATATACGGAAAATGTAAAAGTGATAGATGATATTTCCTTTAATATAGAAGAAGGATCTTATGTGACTATTATTGGTCATAATGGTTCTGGAAAATCAACTTTAGCACGTCTTTTAATGGGGCTTTTGGAGGCTAAAAGCGGTGATATCTATATTGATGGATTAAAATTAAATGAAGAAAATATATATGATATAAGAAAAAAGATGGGTATTGTTTTTCAAAATCCTGATAATCAATTCATAGGTTCAACTGTAAGAGATGATATTGCTTTTGGTCTTGAAAATAGACAAGTAAAAAGTGAAGATATGGAAGACATTATTGTAAAATATGCAGGCATTGTTGGACTTGATGAATACTTGGATAAGGAGCCTACCGCCTTATCTGGTGGCCAAAAACAAAGAGTTGCCATTGCGGGGGTTTTGGCTATGCATCCTGATATTATAATCTTTGATGAGGCAACTAGTATGCTTGATCCAAAGGGTAAAAGTGATATTAAAGCTTTAATGCATAAAATTCATGAAGAAAAGAAATATACAATTATTTCTATTACACATGATATAGAAGAAGTTTTACAGGCTAGTGATTGCATTGTTTTAAACAAGGGTAAAGTTTTTATGCATGATATTCCAAGTGAAGTATTTAAGCATGCAAAAGAACTTAGAAAAATCGATTTAGATATTCCTTTTAATTTAAAGGTTAAGGAAGCTTTTGAAAAAGAAGGTATTAAATTAAAGAATAGCGAATTAGATAAGATGGTGGAAGAATTATGGCAGTTAAATTCAAGAGCTTAAGTTATATATATGATGAAGGTATGCCATATGCTTCTAGTGCCTTAAATAAAATCGATTTGCAACTGGAAGAGGGTAAGATTACTGCTATTATTGGCACTACAGGATCGGGTAAATCAACTTTGGTTGAACATTTAAACGCTCTATTACTTCCAAGCTCTGGTGCACTAGAAGTATTTGATTTTAATATTGAAGCTGGCAAGAAAAATAAGAACTTGAAGGCATTAAGGCAAGAAGTTGGACTTGTTTTTCAATTTTCTGAATATCAGCTTTTTGAAGAAACTATTTTAAAAGATGTTGCCTTTGGACCAAAAAACTATGGTTTTTCTATTGAAGAGGCAACTGAAAAAGCTAAGAAAGCATTAAAATTGGTGGGCATTGGCGAAGATAAATATGATGTATCTCCTTTTGACTTATCAGGAGGGCAAAAAAGAAGAATTGCCATAGCTGGTATTTTAGCACTAGATCCTAAAATGGTGGTATTAGATGAACCCACAGCCGGGCTTGATCCTAAGGGCAGTGAAGAAATAATTGATTTATTTGTAACTTTAAATAAAAAGTTTAATAAGACAATCATTATCGTTTCTCATGATAATGAGATGGTCTATAACTATTGTGATAATACTGTTTTGATGTCAAAGGGTAATGTTGTATATAGTGGCGAAACTTTATCGTTATTTAATAATGATGATTATATTGAGGATTATCATTTGATTAAACCAAAATTAGTAAGCTTAAAAAGCGAATTAAATAAAAAGGGCTTTGACATACCAGGAGATGTTAGAACAATTGATCAATTGGCTAAGTATGTAAAAGGAGAACTAAAAAGATGAATAATATGGTTTTTGGAAAATACATGCCAGTTGATTCAATTATTCATCGTCTAGATCCAAGAGCTAAATTAATAGCTATGTTCTTGATGATAATTGCAATATTTGTACCTAGCTCATGGTGGATGTATTTAGTGTTGGCGATTGTTATTTTATTTGTGGTTCTTATGGCTAAAATAAAACTATCGTTGATACTAAAAACATTTAAACCAACTATTTTCATGATGGTATTTCTATTGATTGTCAATTGCCTTACGGTAAAAACAGGCTATGTTTTAATTAATTTATTTGGCTTTGATATCTATAGTGATGCAATATTTAATACTTTGTTCATAGTAGTTAGATTATTATTGATGGTAAATGTTACAACATGTTTAACAGCTACTACAAAACCGCTTGATATGACACTTGGGATAGAACAATTATTATCTCCTCTTAGAGTTTTTCATTTTCCTTATCATGAGGTAGCGATGATGATTTCTATCGCCTTAAGATTTATTCCCACAATTATTGAGGAAACAATTAGAATCATGAACTCTCAAAAATCAAGAGGTGTTGATTTTGAGGAAGGCAAGTTTAGTGAAAAGATTAATGCGATATTGTCTTTAATCATTCCTTTATTTACGGTGGCCTTTCAAAGAGCTTATGAATTGGCTGATGCCATGGAAGCAAGAGGCTATGTGCCTGATAAAGAAAGAACTAGGTATCATGTTTTAAAGTATACCTTTAAGGATTTTGTTTTTATTTTTGGGTCTATGTTTATGCTTACACTATCGATATTATCTAAAATATATTTATGAGATACAAAGTTACTTTAGCTTATAATGGCAATAATTACGTGGGCTTTCAATCGCAGATTAATGGTTTAGCCATTCAAGATGTGATTGAAAAGGCTCTAAAAATAATTTTTAAAGAAAACATTAGAATAATTATGGCTTCAAGAACTGATAAGGGTGTTCATGCCAAGGGCCAAGTTATTCATTTTGATAGTGAAAAAGTAATGGATACTTATAAGCTAAAGGGTTCGATAAATGCTTTAACACCTAAGGATATTCATATTATAAAAGTGGAACATGTAAGTGATGATTTTCATTGTCGGTTTAATGTAAAAAAGAAGACTTATGAATATTTAATTAATATTGGTGAATATGATGTTTTTTTAGATGGTTTTGCCTATCAATGTTTTTATAAATTAGATATTGAAAAAATGAAAGAAGGGGCTTCTTTGTTTTTGGGTACTCATGATTTTTCTTCTTTTAATACTACTCCTTATGAAGAAAAGGCTGATCAAGTACGCACAATATATGAATTTAAGATTACTAAAAACAAGGATATCTTAAAGATAACAGTTACAGGCGATGGCTTTTTAAGAAACATGGTGCGTATCATGGTTGGCACTTTGATTGACTTAGGCAGAAATCAAAAAAGCCTTGATGATATCAAAAACATGCTTGATTGTCCTAATAAGAATACAAAAAGATACAATATCACTGGTAGTGGATTGTACCTTTTAAAAATATATTATTAGATTAATTCTTGGCTTATTTCACCGTGGCCATCTTTTATTTTGATATTGGCGATAGAACCATTTATGATAGTAAAAGTAGGGCGGGTATGGCCAATATCCATTTCACTTATATAAGGTATATCATCCAATGCTTTTTTATAAGCCTCATTATAATCTTTTATATATTCGCTATTTTCAGTATTTGCAAAGGCAATTCTACCAAATAAGATAGCTTTAGTATTTCTAAAATAGCCGGCATTTTTAAATTGTAACAAGGTTAAATACATATCAAAAGCGCTTAGGGCAAAATTATCAAAGTACCATATGATGCCATCTTCTTGATACTTGTCAATAAAACTGTTTACATAATCGTATTTAGTGCCGATTATCTTAGCTATACAGTCAATACAGCCGCCAATTATTCGACCTCTTGTTTCTATTTCACCTTTATAGTAAACATTGTGATATATTTCGTTTCCTTTTATGGCATCAATAAAACTTTTGTATTTTGGATAGGAAAATTGTTTAATGATGTTGCCACTCAAAATGCTTAAGTTAGCTTCTTCACTTATTTCACCATAATACGAGCCACCGTTAAAACCATAGATGGTAGCGATATCTAACATAGTAGTAACAGGAAACAATAAATTTGTGGGGTCACTGGCTCCCGTTAGCCATTTTGGATGTTTTTTAATATGTTCATAATTAATATAAGGCAAAGTTTCAATTTGACCATCACCACCGGCTGCACACATTATCATTTTTACTTCTTCATCTAATACTAATTCATCTAATTCTTTGGCTCTAATGGATGCCTCGTTACTTACCAAAGCATTATTTCTTACACTATTTGTTTCTTTTATCTTGTAATATTTTGTAAGAATATGAAGTGATTTTTGATAATCATCAAGTTTTTTGCCTACACCAGCACTTAAGGCGCTAATGCCAATTGTATCGTTTTTCTTTAAAAAATTTGGATATATCATATTCAAAATTATATAATCTAATTAACAATTAAACGGAGAAAAAATATGAAATATGTAATGGCTCTAGATCAGGGGACTACTAGCTCTCGCTGTATCATTTTTGACAAACTTGGCAATATGATTTCGGTTGCACAAAAAGAGTTTACACAATACTATCCTCATCCTGCTTGGGTAGAACATGATGGTAAGGAAATTTTTAGTTCGATTCTTGAAGTTTCAAGATTGGCTATTAAACATGCTCGAATCGATCCAAAGGATATTGCAGGTATTGGCATTACCAATCAAAGAGAGACGACTTTAATTTGGGACAAGAAGACAGGGGAACCAATTTATAATGCAATAGTTTGGCAATGCCGTAGGACAAGCGATATCATCGATTCTTTAATTCAAGATGGATATAGTGACATGATTAAAGAAAAAACCGGACTTATTCCTGATGCATACTTTTCAGGCAGTAAGATAAAGTGGATTTTAGATAATGTACAGGGTGCTAGGGAAAAGGCTAATAATGGTGAACTTTTGTTTGGTACTATTGATACTTGGCTTATTTATAATTTGACGGGTGGAAAAGTTCATGTAACAGATTATACAAATGCGTCAAGAACGATGCTTTTTAACATCAATACTTTAAAATGGGACGAAGATCTTTTGAAATTATTAGATATTCCAAGTTCTTTACTTCCTGAAGTTAAACCATCAAGTTGCGTGTATGGTGAAACATTTAAAGGCTTTTTTGGCGAACCAATCAAAATAAGTGGGGCAGCAGGTGATCAACAATGCGCTTTATTTGGCCAATGTTGTTTCAATGAAGGCGATATGAAAAACACTTATGGAACAGGTTGTTTCCTTCTTATGAATACAGGTGAAAAGCTAGTTAAATCAACTCATGGTTTAGTTACAACGATTGCAGCAAGTGAAAATGGGAAGATCAAATATGCTTTAGAGGGTTCTATTTTTATAGGTGGAGCCGCAGTACAATGGCTAAGAGATGAACTAAAGGTTATAAGTTCACCAAGAGAATGTGAAATGTTAGCTAGCGAAGTAAATGATTGTCAAGGAGCTTATGTTGTGCCAGCCTTTACTGGCCTTGGTGCACCATATTGGTCTCAACATTCAAGAGGAACTATTGTTGGCATTACTAGAGGTTTTAATAAAAATCATTTAATTAGAGCAACACTAGAGTCAATCGCCTATGAAACATATGACATCGTTAAGGCAATGGAAGTGGATGCGGGTGTAAATGTTAAAGAACTTAAAGTGGATGGTGGTGCTTCTAATAATAATTTATTAATGCAATTCCAGGCTGATTTATTAAATGCTAAAGTATATCGTCCAATGATAACGGAAACTACAGCGCTTGGTGCGGCTTATCTAGCTGGACTTGCAGTTGGTTTTTATTCCGATATCGATGAAATTAAATATAATTGGGCTATTGAAAAAAGTTTCTCTAGCTTAATGAGCGAAAAAGATCGAGAAAAGAAAATAAAGGGTTGGAAAAGAGCAGTTAATACAGCACTATATTGGGCAGATAATGAGTAAGTGGTTATAAACTCGTGGCGAAAACCCATAGGCTTGCCTATGGGATGAAAGCCACATATATTTTTTACTTTAGTTTCGCATAGAATAGATATATAATATATGTAGAATATAAAAAAGAGGTATTTCTAATGTTTACATTAAAATGTGAATTTTGTGGTTACGAACAAACTATTAAAAAGAAAATAGACAAATATGCATATTACGAGTTAACTCATTGCGAACATTTATGGTGTCCCTGTAATAAATGTAAGGAACAAAATCCTCGACCTTATATTACAGATAAAGGTTTAGTAAAACATGGGTGGGTTTTCGGAGAATGGGATTGTTTACTTGCTGAAGAAGATGCAGCCTATGTTCAGCCTTATCAAAATTATGGTATTTGGAGTAAAATAATCAATCCAACTATTGACCAGTGTAAATCTCTTTTAAAGGCAAAATATTTGAGAGATATAGGAATAGCAACTATTACAAGAAAAGAGGATAAATAAATGGGTAGACCTAAGTCAAATAATGTACAAATAAATATCTCTATTCCTATGGAATGGAAAACAGAACTTGAAAATCTTGCTCGTATCTATTCAGTTGAAGAAGGAGAAACTATTACTTTCCTTGATTTGATGCGTAGAGGCATTCAGGAAAAATATCAACTTGGAGAACAAGAAAATGAGCGAAGAACAATATCATAGTGCTTCGCATTGTAAATATCTAATACAATATCACATTATCTGGTGTCCTAAATTTAGATTTTCTGTATTACAGGGAAATGTAGACGACACTCTAAAGCAAATATTGGAAAAGATATGCGATGATTACGGATATAAAATCAAAGCACTTGAAGTAATGCCTGACCATATCCATATATTTGTAGATGTACCACAAACGGTTGCACCTTGCGATGTGGTTAGAACGCTTAAAAGTATTAGTGCTATTGAATTATTTAAGGTATACCCAAGATTAAAACACTTTTATGCGAGATGCGGAGTTTTATGGTCAAGAGGCTATTTTGTATCAACTGTCGATCACATAAGCGAAGCTACAGTAATTAAGTATATTGAGGAGCAGAAAAATGATAAGTGATGAAAAATATAAGAAACTTCTGAAACAATTTCATAAACTTTCTGACAGACACATCTTGGTTGTAGAAACCGATATGTCTTCTTCTGATATACAAAAGGTTGTAAATCTCTCTGATAAGATTAGAAAGGCAGGAAACGAGCTTACTGGTTTTATGAGAAAGAATTATGACCAGCTTATGCGTACTAAAAAGTATCGCAAATTACTTAAATTATATGGCAATACGGAAAATAAAAACAAAAGAAAACTTCTTGCCAATCAGCTTAATGAAATGCAAAAACAATATAATGTTACTTGGGATTATTGTAGAATTGCTATGATACCTATTGGTAAGAAATATGGTATTGATGCCGTATTTGCTCTTACTAAAGCTGAAGATATATGGCGAGGTATAGAAAAGTGCTTATATAATAATGGTAATACCATTCATTTCTCCAAATATGGAGATTTGCCTTGTATTAGAGCAAAACAGATAAACCGTGGTATTCCAATGTCTGTTAAAGATAATAAGTTACAATTTAAGCTTGGTAAATCTGCCTTTGGTATAAAAATCAATGATGAATTTCAAACAGATGAGGTTAACGCAATATTAAACTATCTTGCCGAACCAGAGATTGTAGACAATAAAGCAATCCAAACACTTTTAGATGAAGCATACTGTATTGATACTTACAGACCTTGCTATGCCACTCTTGTACCAAAACTAATTCGTGGTAAATACAGAGTGTATTTACATCTAACTATCGAAGGTAAAGCAAAGTCTAAATATGATAGATTTGGTAATCCAAGGCATAGATTTGGCAGAGGTATTATTGGAGCTGATATAGGCACACAAACAGTTGCTTACACATCTGATACAGAGATAGGACTTAAAAACCTTGCTGAAAAAGGCAATAGCATTCAAAAATCAGAACGATTAGAAAGACTATATTATCGTGCTATGGATAGGTCAAGACGAGCAACTAATCCTCAAAATTATAATAAAAATGGAACTGTTAAAAAAGGTCGCAAGTCTTGGAAATATTCTAATCACTATAAGAAATTAAAAGCTAAACATTCCGAATTATGTCGTATCAATGCTATAAATCGACAGCTTGCAATAAATGAAGACGCTAACCATTTACGAAGTCTTGGAGATGTATTTATCACGGAACCTAAAAACACCAGTAAACTTATGAAACGAGCCAAAGAAACCACAGTTAACAGCAAGGGCAAGTTCACCAAGAAAAAGCGTTTTGGTAAGTCCATAAAAAATAGGTGCCCATCTGGATTTCAAACAACTGTAGAAAAGAAGTTTAAAGTATCAGGCGGCGCATATATAGAAGTACCTAATAATTACAGAGCAAGTCAATATAACCATACAATAGATGATTATATTAAAAAGAAGTTGTCTGATAGGATGTATAAACTTTCAGATGAAGTATTAGTGCAGCGAGATTGGTATTCATCGTTTTTGCTGTACTGTTACAATTTTAAAACAAAAACTATAGATAAAGATAAATGTATTCTTAAATTTGAGGATTGTTACAATAAAGAAAAAGCCCTAATCGAATGGATTAAGGCTAATAAGATTAAAATATTAAATAGTGGAATTAAAGTAGCATAAACTAAATATTTTAGGGAGATTGACTATCCTTCCTTATCGAAAGGTAGAAAATTACCGCTAATGTGGTCGTAAGATTGCTTGGTAATAAAAGTTCTTACTCAAATAGATTTACACTTGTATTCCAAAGTCTGAAAATGATGTACGATTACAAGCTAAACTTGGTAGAAAGAACCCCACGGGCTTGCCCGTGGGAGTAGTCAGATACCACTTTTCATTTGTTGATGATAAAATAACTGTATTTGGAGGAAATATGAATACACCTTTAGCGTTAGCATTTCTATTTTTTGTGGGTGCCTTACTTGGTTATGGCCTAGAATTCTTATTTAGAAACCTTATTAGTCACTCAGGACCAAGGGGCAAATATTTTATTAATCCAGGATTTTGTAAAGGGCCTTATTTGCCAATATATGGTGTGGGTCTAGTGGTAATGTTTGTTATTACTTATCTAGTTACAACCAATATTGAAAACCCACCTGCCTTGGTAGTTATTATTGGCATTACTATTGCCATGACTTTGATTGAATTTGTAGGCGGCGTCTTTCTTTTAAAGGTTATGAATATGCGCCTATGGGATTATAGGGATCGCTTTGGTAATGTAATGGGTGTTATTTGTCCTTTGTTTTCTTTCTTTTGGGGACTTATTGGGGCAATATATTATTTATTAATCCATCCTTTAGCGATCGATGGAATAATTTGGCTTTCTAATAATCTAGCCTTTTCTTTCTTTGTTGGTTTCTTTTTTGGAATATTTATTATTGATGATATTGTATCAACTAAGGATGCTATTGATATTAAACATTTTGGTGATGTCAATGGTATTGTTATAAGATATGAAGAACTAAAGGATGTGCTTACTAAAAAGCGACTTGAGGCTACTGAAAAGATTAAGTTCTTTAATCCTATCAAGATTGACAATATGTCTTTAAAGGATACTTTAGAGAAATATAGTGAGATTTTAGAGAACAAGGCTGATGTGTTTAAAAGCAAGAGAATTAAAAGAAAAAAATAATCACATAATTTTCCATAAATTATCCATATCTAGTTCACATTGTTTCGGTATTATGTATTTGTAAAGTTAATAAAGCTTTACAAATATCTCCCCCCTTTTTTATATAGATGTTAAAGAAAGACTACAATTGTAGCCTTTCTTTAATTATAATAAGTGTGAGGTTTATGTTTATGAAAAATGAAGTAAAGTGTTTCCGTTGTGACACACCAATTGAATTAACTAGTAAAACAATAGGAGAGGAAATAACTTGTCCACATTGTCAAGGTAAGATGACATTAGATAAGAAAAGTAATAGATGGTATAAGATATATCGTTATGGTTTTTCTATTTTATTATCGCTAGTTCTTGTGATGTTGTTATTTTTAGTTACAACAAATTTAATTATTTTGGTTTTGGCTTGTATTTTAATTTCATTCTTCATCAGTTCTACATCAGACAAGATTGGCCTATGGTTGGCATTTAAGACAGTAGGTTTATCTTATGAACATGTTAAAACAGAAAAGGAATTGAGAAAGGAAAACAAGAAATAGGATATCGCAAGATATCTTTTATTTTATTGTGAATATTTTACTTTTTTGATATCTTGCTAAGTATGCTAGAATTATGTAAAGGGTTATTAAACTCTTGGTAATTTTTACGAAAGGATAAAGAGAAAAATGAAAAAGTTACTAAACGTTTTGTTAGCTTTCTTCATGATTTTCGCACTAGTTGGCTGCTCAAGCTCAGATAGTGAGAAAACTGAAGGTGGTGACACAAGTGATGCAGCTGAGGGCTACAAAGTTGCAGTTGTTACAGATGTTGGACAATTAAACGATGGTGGTTTCAACCAAGGTACTTATGAAGGTGCTGTTGCTTTTGCTGAAGCTAATGGTTTATCTTACAAGTATTATCAACCAGCAAACGGTTCTGATGCTACTGATGATGACAGAATTGCTGCAATGAGACAAGCTGTTGAAGGCGGTGCTGAAGTTGTTGTAACTCCTGGTTATTTACAAGCTACTGCATTACAAACTGTTGCTGAAGAAAATCCTGATGTTAAGTTTGTATTTGTTGATGGCTGGGCACTTGGTTTAGACAATGTAACTGCTATTTCTTACCATGAAGAAGAATCTGGTTTCTTCGCTGGTTATGCTGCAGTTAAAGATGGTTACACTAATTTAGGTGGTACTTTTGGTGGAGCTGGTACTAATGCTGCATGTAACAGATTTGCATATGGTTATGTACAAGGTATTGAAGCTGCTGCTGCTGAACTTGGTACAACTGTTGATGTAACTATGTCATTCTTATATGGTGGTTCATTCTCATCTTCTACTGAACTTCAAACTCAAATTTCTGGTTGGTACAATGATGGCGTTCAAGTAGTATTCTCATGTGGTGGTTCTATGCTTCAATCTGTAAAGGCTGCTGCTGCTGAAACTGCTGATGGCAAGATCATTGGTGTTGACGTTGACCAAGCTAATGAATCTGATAGAGTTATCACTTCTGCTGTTAAGGGCTTAAGTGAATCTGTTCAACTAGTTCTTGGTGAATGGAACAATGGCGAATGGGATAGCAAATTAGCTGATCAATTATCTAACTTAGGTGTTAGTGAGAATGCTACAGGTCTTCCTACTGCTGAATCTTCTTGGAAATTTAACACATTCACTGTAGAAGAATATGAAGCTATTAAGGCTAAAGTTGCTTCTGGTGAAATTGTAATAAGCTCTGATTGCGCTGATCTATCTACTGCTGAAGGTTGGGCTGCTTTACAAGCTGAATGCACTCACGTTAATTTAAATCTTGTATATTAATTAAATTAACATTCATTTAGAAGGCACCCTTTGGGGTGTCTTCTTTTATAAGATATAGATAGGAGAAAGTTTATGGAAGATAATTGCGTAATTGAAATGCGCCATATCACAAAAGTCTTCCCAGGTATTATCGCCAACGATGATATTAATCTTGGCCTTAGAAAAGGGGAAATTCACGCCTTACTAGGCGAAAATGGAGCTGGCAAATCAACTTTGATGTCGGTGCTATTTGGCTTATATCAGCCAGAAGAGGGAGAAATATTATTTAATGGGAAACCTGTTAAAATAACCGATCCAAATGTCGCTACTTCACTAGGCATTGGTATGGTTCATCAACATTTTAAACTAGTTGAGTGTTTTACCGTACTAGATAACATTATTCTTGGTTGTGAAGACAGTAAGATGGGCTTTGTTGAAAAGAAAAAGGCTAGAGAAAAAGTGCTACAATTATCAAAAACTTATGGTTTGCACGTTGATGTTGATGCCAAGATTTCTGATATTACTGTTGGTATGCAACAAAGAACCGAAATCCTTAAGATGCTTTATAGGGATAACGATATTTTAATCTTTGATGAGCCTACTGCTGTTTTAACTCCTCAAGAAATTGATGAATTAATGCAGATAATGAAGAATCTTAAAAAAGAGGGTAAGTCAATCTTATTTATATCTCATAAATTAAATGAAATAATGGCTATTTCTGATCGTTGTACTGTACTTAGAAAAGGCAAATGTATTGGTACAGTTGATATTAAGGATACCACCAAAGAAGACTTATCTAGTATGATGGTAGGCCGTGATGTTAAGTTCTCGGTTGACAAAAAGAAGGCTGAACCTAAAGAGGTTGTACTAGATATTGAAAACTTAGTTGTTAAATCGCATACTCATAAAAAGAATGCGGTAAATAATGTTTCAATTAAAGTTAGAGCAGGTGAAATAGTTTGTATTGCTGGTATTGATGGCAATGGCCAAACAGAGTTTGTACAAGCTATTACTGGTCTTGATAAAGTTGAATCAGGCAAGATTATCTATAAGGGTGAAGATATTACACATAAGTCAATCCACTATAAAAACACCCATGGTTTATCACATATTCCTGAAGATAGACATAAACATGGACTAGTTCTTGATTATTCTTTGGAACAAAATATTGTTTTACAAAGATATTTTGAACCAGAATTCCAAAAAAATGGTTTTATTCGTTTTGATAAAGTTAGAGAATACGCAAATAAACTAATTGATGAATATGATGTAAGAAGTGGACAAGGCCCTATTACGATTGCTCGTTCTATGTCTGGTGGTAATCAACAAAAGGCTATCTGTGCTAGAGAAATGGATAGAAGCCATGAACTTTTGATTGCTGTGCAACCTACAAGAGGTCTTGATGTTGGTGCAATTGAAGGCATCCACTCAAAGATTGTTAAGAAAAGAGATAATGGTGATGCTGTATTGCTTGTCTCACTTGAACTTGATGAAGTTATGGATTTATCAGATAGAATCTATGTTATGTATGAAGGTGAGATTGTTGGTGAATTAGATCCTAAGAAGATTACAGTGCAAGAGTTGGGTTTATATATGTCTGGTGCTAAAAAGGATAATGTAGCTAAGGAGGATAGATAATGAGTGAGAAAAAAGATTCAAAGTTTAAAGAACTTTTAAAGAGTGATGGTTTTAAATCGCTATTATCTTCTATCATTTCTATTTTAATTGGCATCTTTGTTGGTTTCTTGGCTATGGTAATCATTACCTTTATCAGTCCAAACAATACTTTAAGTGATGCTTTTGGTGGCTTGAAGATTATGTTTTCTGGTCCATTTTCTTCCAATATTACCAAGTATGTATTATCTAATACTGGTAATATGATATTCTATGCAGTACCACTAATTTTTACTGGTTTATCAGTTGCGATTGCTTATAAAACGGGTTTATTTAATATTGGTGCTCCAGGACAATACATTATGGGCACTATCGGGGCTTTATTGGTTGCTTTATATATCCCTACCACAAGTAGAATTGGTGGTGTTGGTGTCTGGTTTTTGGCACTACTTGCTGGTTCTTTACTCGGTGCTTTATGGGGAATGATTCCAGGACTTTTAAAAGCTTTCTTTAATATTAATGAAGTAATTATTTGTATCATGACAAACTGGATTGCGGCTAATATTTCTTCTTGGTTATTTAAATATACAACTGCTATTCAATCTAGCGAAAATACTAAGGGTGGTTTCTTAGCTAAAGTAAGCAATAACTATACGCCAAAGATGGGATTAGATAAAATATTCCCTGGTTCTTTAATTGATGGTGGTATTATTATCGCTATTATTGTTGCGATTGTTATTTATATTATTATGAATAAGACAGTGTTTGGTTATGAACTTAAGGCTTGTGGTGCTAACAAGGATGCAGCTAGATATGCTGGTCTTAGTGAGAAACGTAATATTGTAATATCTATTGCGATTGCTGGTGCTTTAGCTGGCATGGGTGCTGCCTTATATTATTTAAATCCAGGTATTGAATATAAGTATGTATCACAATACTCTAGTCTTCCTTCATATGGTTTCAATGGTATCGCTAGTGCGTTTTTAGCTAATTGTAATCCAATCGGCATTGTCTTCTCGTCATTATTGATTAGATACTTAAATGCTGGTGGTGATTATCTTGTAAAGGTAGGCTTTAATAGATATGTGGCTGATGTTGTTGTTGCGGTAATTATTTATATGGCTGGTTTTACAAGAATTATCAAAGAGGCTATTACCAATATTTCTAAAAAGAAGGATAAGCGTATGCTTGACCAAAGATATAACACAGAAATTGTTTTGGACAAAAAGGAGGGTAAATAATCATGAGTAACTTTATTCTGATTTTGCAAAAAACAATGATTTATGCAACACCATTATTGATTGTTGCCCTTGCTGGATGTTTCGCAGAAAGATCAGGCATTATTAACTTGGCCTTAGAAGGCGAGATGATATTTGGTGCTTTTATTGGTGCACTATTTGTAAATATTTGGCAAGTTGCTGGTACATTTGCCGATAATCAACAATTAATGTTTGTGCTTGCTCTATTTATATCAGGTATTGCTGGTGCACTGTTTTCATTACTGTTGTCGTTTGCAGCAATTAAACTAAAAGTTGACCAAACAATTGCTGGCACGGCGCTTAATATGCTTGCTCCAGCTATTATGCTTACTGTTTGTCTTGTTTTCTTCAATCAAGAAAAACTAGTTATGAATCCAATGCCTGAATATGTAATATTGCATAGTGGTGATATGAATCCTGTTTATGAAATTTTCTTTAATAAGGCTTATATTTCAACTTATATTGTATTTGTGTTATATGTAGTGTTATCTATTTGGCTATACAAATCTAAGACAGGTACGCATTTAAGAGCTTGTGGTGAACATCCTCAAGCTGCTGATAGTGTAGGTATCAATGTTTATAAAATGAGATATTTGGGTACAACTATTTCAGGTTTCTTAGCTGGCATTGGAGGATATGCTTATATTGCAACTGTATCTGCTGGTACTGCTGAATCTGGCGTTGGTGGCATGGGTTTCCTTGCTTTAGCAATCATGATTTTTGGTAACTGGAATCCTATAGGAATCTTCTTTGGGTCATTATTGTTTGGCTTTTTAAAGTGCATAGGTCCACTAGCTAATCAAGTTACTTTCTTAAGCAATCTTGGATTAGATATATATTTCTATAATATAATCCCGTTCTTGATTGTAATTATTGTGCTAATTATTTCAAGGAATAAATCTGGATGCCCTAAGGCAGAAGGTGTTCCTTACGATAAAGGACAAAGATAAAGATGACGCAGGACTTAAGTTCTGCGTTTTTTAAAGGAGTAAAAATGGAAATTAAAAATTGGTCATATGAAGATTATCCCTCGTTTGATGAAGAAATAGAAGGTGTTGAAAGAATTAAGACAAGCGGGGATGAAAAGGGTACTTATATTTATTCGAATGTAGAATATGCGAATATAGATGGTGTTAAGTTGCATTTACAAATTATTACACCACTTACAAGAAACACTAAGGATTTAGATATCAAATATCCTTGTCTTGTTTATGTTCAAGGATCGGCTTGGCGAAAACAAAATATAAATGCTAAGCTTGGTGTTTTATCCAGAATTGCGGAAAAAGGCTATGTAATAGCTGTTGTTGAATATAGAGACTCAAGTATTGCATCTTTTCCATCTGTTGCCTTGGATACTAAAAATGCTATTAGGTTTATGAAATTGCATTATAGCGAATATAAAGTAGATATCAACAAAATCTTTGTCGCAGGAGATTCATCTGGTGGTCACGCAGCTTTCTTTTCGCAACTTATAAAAGATGAAGAACAATTGAATTTATATCCTAATATTAACAGTGAAGTTAAGGGTATTATATCCTTTTATGGTGCCAATAGTATGATGTTGCTAGATGGAATGCCAAGTACTATTAATCATCACTTACCTGATTCTCCAGAAGGAATATTTGCTGGTGGTATTAATATGAGGGAAAATATAGAAATGTGTAAAAAGATGTCAGTTGAATGTAATGTTAATAGAGATCTTAAATTGCCTCCAATATTAATGTTTCATGGTTCAAAAGATAGAACAATTAATCCTCTAGTAAGTGTTACTGTATACAAGAAATTAAAGCAGTGTGGCAAAAATGTTAAGCTTTATATATTAGAAGGCGCTGACCATGGTGGTAGTGAGTTTTGGAGCGAAAAGATACAAAATATTGTAACTAATTTTATTGATGAAAATTGAGTATTATATATTATTGTTTTAATTATTATTTGTGTGTTTTGATATAATTATTCTGTGATTATGCAAAGAATGTTGTTTGTTTTTAAAAGATAATTAAAAGATATAACACATCTTTTCTTGTGCGATAGAAAGGAGGTAATAATGGAAAAATATGTTGTAGGAATTGGCGCCACAAATGTTGATTTATATTGTAAGTCTAGTATTGAAATAAGAGAACATTTTGATCATCCTAGTACTATCCGTTATACTTCTGGTGGTGTTACTAGAAATATACTTGAAAATATTACTAAGCTTGGTTTAAAGTGTAAATTATTAACGGCGGTAGGTAAGGATATTTATGGCCACTATCTACTTGAAAAGACTGCTGAAGAGGGCATTGATAACAAGGACATTGCGGTTATAAAGGGTGGTAGAACTGGCCTTTTTGTGCAAGTAATGGATTCTAACAATGACATGCATTTAGCAATGTGTGATATGGGCGTTTTAAAACATATTAATGTTGATTATATAAAGAAGAAGGCTAAGGCTTTTAAAAATGCTAGCGCTATTGTATTGGATCCTTCACTAGATAATGAAGTATTGGAATATATTTTTGAAAATTATAAGGATATTCCTATTTTCTTAGATCCAATATCAGATATGTATGCTGCTAAGATTAAGCCTTATTTAAAGCATATCTGTTGTATTAAGCCAAATAAGAGCGAACTTGGTGTTTTGGCTGATGTTGAAATCAAAAATCATGATGATTTACTAAAAGCTTATCAGATTGTACTCGATAAAGGTGTTAAGAAAATATATGTGTCATTAGGCAAAGATGGTTGCATGTATAATGATGATAATAATATTGTCTATACAAGAAAATTCAAAGAAGTTACAAATGTTGTGAATGCATCAGGAGCAGGCGATAGCTTTTTTGCAGCTATCATCTATAGTTTTGTTAATAGTGTCAGTTTAGATGATACAATTAACAATGCACTTGGTGCTGGAATTGCCGCTATTATTTGTGAAGAGACAATTAATCCTAAGATGTCGATTAGATTACTTAAAAAGATTATAAAGGAGAATAAATAAATGGATTACAAAGATTATTTAAGTATTACACCAGAAGTAAGTGAAGCACTTGCAGCTGGCAAACCTGTTGTTGCTTTAGAGAGTACAATTCTTTCTCATGGTATGCCTTATCCTGAGAACTTGGAATTTGCTCATAAGGTTGAAGAAATCGTAAGAGGTGAGGGTGCAATTCCTGCTACTACAGCTATTATAGATGGTAAATTAAAAGTTGGTCTAAGTGCTGAAGAAGTAGAAATTATGTGCAAGGCTGAAAATGTTGGTAAGGTTTCTAGAAGAGATGTTGCTGTATATTTAGCTACTGGTCAAACTGGCGCTACTACTGTTGCTACTACAATGCTTATTGCTTCTTTAGCAGGTATTAAAGTATTTGCTACTGGAGGTATTGGTGGCGTACATAGAGGCGCTGAAACTACGATGGATATTTCTGCCGACTTGCAAGAACTTGCAAATACTCCAGTGTTTGTTGTTTGTGCGGGATGCAAATCGATTCTAGATATTGGTTTAACACTTGAATATCTTGAGACTTACGGTGTTCCAGTGCTTGGTTATAAGACTGAAAACTTCCCTGCTTTCTATTGTAGAGAATCTGGCTTTGGCGTTGACTATAAAGTTAGTGATGCAAGCGAAGCTGCTAAGATTATTAAAACAAAAGTTGATCTTGGCCTTAAAGGGGGTGGCTTAATTGCTAACCCTATTCCTGAAGAATATGGTATGGATTCTAAGGAAATGGATGTGATTATTCAAAAGGCATTAGATAGTGCTAAAGCTGACCATATTCATGGTAAAGCTACTACTCCTTACTTATTAGCTCATATTAAAGACTATACAGAAGGAAGAAGCTTGGCTAGTAACTTACAACTTGCCTATAACAATGCAAAGGTTGCCAGTCAAATTGCTGTAGAACTTGCAAAACTTGCTTAATTAAAATATTGCAAAAACTAGATGAAAATCTAGTTTTTGTTTGGCTTACTTTATGTAATATAATTGTTTAGATGAAAAAAACTTTATGGTATATAAATGATTTTTTAAGTAAAATGAGTGAACATCGCATAGGCACTTATTCAGCTGCAAGTGCTTATTTTGTTTTTATTTGCCTTATTCCTTTTCTTACAATATTAATTTATTTAATTCCTTATACAGCTATTACATCTGACAATTTGATGGCTATAATACAAACAGTATTTCCATCATATTCATATAATTTATCAAATAGTATTATTAATGAGATATATTCCAATTCATCAGCTGTTTTGCCGATTTCAATTATTGTCATGTTTTGGACAGCTTCTAAAACTATGGTATCAATAAGAAATGGTTTAAATGATATCAATGATTTTTATGAAAAAAAGAATTTTTTATTAGTAAGATTAATCGCTACATTATATACGGTTGTAGCAATTATTGTGATATTTATCATATCATTGATGACGATATTTGGTGGCAAACTACATACTTTTCTTTATAAATATAATTTACCTGTTATCAAGATAATGGAAGTGGTTGTAGATTATCACTTGTTGATTACTTTGATAAGTTATTTCTTTATTTTTGTTGTTTTATATGCTTTTGTGCCAGCTAAGAATAATAAGGTAAGAGATGTAATTCCAGGAGCTATATTTTCAACATTGGTATGTCAATTATTTTCGAAACTATTTAATTTTGTCATAAATAATTATATTAGTTTTTCTATGTATGGTTCTTTAGCGGCCATTGTGGTTATAATGATTTATTTTAATTTTTTCTTTTATTTCTTCTTTATCGGAGGATACTTAAATATATATTTAAAAAAGGAGGCTAAGTGTGAAATATAAACTTATAATGTTTGATATGGATGGAACATTACTTCCCATGGATCAAGATGAATTTGTGAATGGCTACTTTTCATTATTATGTAAAAAAGTAATTGATTATGTAAAACCCGAAGATTTTGTAAAGGCCATTTGGAGTGGCGTTAAAGCTATGGGTGAAAGTAATGGTTTAATTACAAATCAAGATGCTTTTTGGGAAGATTTTAGTTTAAAAACAAATACTGAAAGAAGTATTATTGAGCCTATTTGTGATGAATTTTATGGAAATGGTTTTAAAAAAGCGAAGGATTTTACAGGTGAAAACAAGCTTGCAGTTGAAGCTGTTAAGGTAGCTAAAGAAAAAGCGGAATATGTAGTGCTTGCTACTAATCCTTTATTTCCACTAGTGGCTCAAGAAACTAGGCTCTCTTTTATTGGCTTGAAAAAAGATGATTTTGATTTCATTACAGCCTATGAGGATCAAAGATATATTAAACCAGATACAAGGTATTATATGGAAATATTGAAGAAATATGATGCTAAGCCTAGTGAATGCCTTATGATAGGTAATGATGAAAAAGAAGATGCTTATCCTTGCACTAGCTTAGGTGTTGATTGCTATATCGTGGACGATTGCTTAATTAAATCTGAAAATCATCCCTACAATGGCAAAAAAGGTTCATTTACACAAATGCTTAAATTTTTAAAGGAGTTATGATGAAAGATACTAAGAGAACTTATCCCCTAATTACTATTAGTGAAAAAGGTGAAGACTTTATTGAAAGTGGTAATAATTGGGTATACGAGAATGAGATTATTTCTATCTCTAAGGAACACAATAATGGCGATATAGTAGATGTTACTTCTAAAAAAGGCAAATATTTAGGAACTGGTTTTATCTCTGATTTATCTAAAATTAGAGTTAGAATCTTTTCAAAAAATACTAATGATGTTTTTGATTATGAATTCTTTAAAAGAAGAATAAAATATGCAATCGAGTATCGTCTTACGGTATTAGGTGATATTACTTGTGGACGTATGGTTTTTGGGGAAGCGGATGGTTTTCCTGGTTTAACAGTTGATAAATATAACGACATTTTAGTCACTCAAGTAACAACCATTGGTCTAGATATGCGCAAGGACATCATTTTTAAGGCAATGCTTGAAGTTTTTAAAGAATTTGGTGTAAAGATATCAGCTATCTTTGAACGCAATGACGTTAATTCTAGAGCTCTTGATGGGCTTGAATTGTATAAGGGCTATTACTATGCGGATGAAGATTTTGATATTAATCAAAAAGAAACGATAATATCAGAAAATGGTGTTAAGTACTATGTTGACTATGTTGATGGCCAAAAGACAGGCTACTTTTTAGATCAAAGATTTAATAGAGAGCTTGTAGGGAAAATTGCCAAGGGCAAAAAAGTCCTTGATTGTTTTACCCATACCGGATCATTTGGTCTAAATTGTGCAATTAATGGTGCTATCAAAGTGGTTTCGGTTGATGTCTCACCTTTAGCTATTGAACAATCAAAAAGGAATGCCAAGTTAAATAACTTAGAAGATAAAGTTGAATATGTAAAAGCTGATGTCTTTGATTATTTGGATAAGGTTAAGAAAAGAGAATATGATTTGATAATTCTAGATCCACCTGCTTTTACAAAATCTAGATCAACAATTATGGCCGCCTTTAATGGTTACAAACGTATCAATTCTAAAGCTATGAACTTACTTGGAAAGGGTGGATATCTTGTTACTTGTAGCTGTTCGCATTTTATGAATGAGGATCTATTTGTAAAAATGCTTCTTGAAGCAGCAAAAGAAAACAACATGGTATTAAAGCAAATATCTTATACCCAACAAGGCAAAGATCATCCAATATTGTTGAGTTCTAATCAAACTGATTATCTAAAATTCTACATATTACAATTGATGTAAGGGTATCTAAAAGATACTCTTTTCCATTAAAAAAGGACCGTTAGGTCCTTTAGTTTTTTATTTGCTGTTTTTATAGAAACGCATGTTATCGTAGTATTTATTTACGACACCATTGAATTCTTCCCAAAGAGCATCTTCATTTTCTCTACCAGCAGAGCCAACAGCCTTCCATTCATTTCTTAGTTCCTTCATGGCGTTAATTTCTTCTTCAGAGAATTCAGATCTAGCTAGATTTAATTTAGCCTTAGCAATAATAGCTTTCTTTTCTTCAACTCTAGCAGCATAAGTTTCCTTCATGTTCTTATAGTATTCTTTTCTATTTTTATAGAAAATCTTTCTTTGTTCAGAAAACTTATTCCATAAATCATCTTCGAATTCTTTACCAGCATGACCAGCTTCTTTCCATTTTTCCATTAGCTCGTCCATCTTGGCATTGATATCTTTAAAACTATCTAGTTTATTAGCTTCGATAGCTTCTTCAATAAGCTTTTCTTTTTCTTCCTTACTCTTAGCGAAAGATTCTTTTAAGTTTTCATAATGAGCTTTCTTATTTTCGAAGAATTCATCTCTAGCAGCTCTAAATTCATTCCAAAGCTCATCATCTTTTTCTTTATTTCCACATCTGCCAGCAGCTTTCCATCTGTCCATAAGCTCATTCATTTTAGCAGTTGCTTCTTTATAACTCTTTGTAGAAACTTCTTTAGCTTCCTTAATGATAGCGTTCTTTGTTTCTTCAACTGATTGACTAAGTGCACCAGCTTTAGAACTGATACCAGCCATTAATTTATCAAACTCGTCGTTTAGCTCTTTTTCAGCAAGTGATTCATCCTCACTGCTAGCTCTTCTCCATTTTTTCTTAAGTTCATTAACTTCACCGAATGTAGCATTTTCTCCTTTTTCGGCAAGTTCTTTAGCCTTAGCTACTAACTCGTTCTTTAATTCAATTCCTTTTTCGTTCATATTCTACCCTCTTATCTACTATTATATTATTTTTTATGATACTTTAAAAGAGATAATTTGTTAAAACTTTAGTAATAAAAGCTTTTTTTATACGCTATAGGTTTACGCGTTTACCATATGGGCTAATTGCTTTAGCTGGACATACTAGGACACATAAATGACAACCAACACAAATTCTAGGATCCATAATTGGTTTATTATTTGTCATATGTATCGCTTCATGCCCACCATCACGACATGATATGTAACAGCGTCCACATCCGGTACTTTAACACTTCAAAACCATTAAAATGTTCTAAAACGGCTTAACAGTCGC
>CAVKAO010000001.1:0-140003 GCA_963654705.1 Oscillospiraceae bacterium | reverse complement strand
TAATCCCCACAGAGGACTTGCACCTCCAAGATATATGCCTCGCCCGGCATACAAAGAAAACTTGTTTGTACAAACAATACAAACAAGTTTAGTATTCACTTATTTCGCCATCTAAATCAATCCATGTAACCTTTATTCCAGGATAATTAGAAAGTATCTTTTTACCATCTTCTATACTTAAAGAAAAAAGGGCTGTAGATAAGGCGTCACATATCTTACTTTCGTTATAAATAACCGTAACAGAAGCATAATACATTGATGGATATAAAGTATCAGGATCAACAATATGATGATATCTTTTACCATCTAAATCAAAATAGCGTTCATAATTACCCGATGTAACTAAAGAGGTGTCGCTTATTTCAAGTGTTTTAGCCAAACTATTATCTTTAAAAGGATCTTTGATACCAATTTTAAAGTTTGATCCATCATATTTATTTCCTATTAGTAATACATTACCCCCAAGGGAAATAGAATAGCCACTTAATATATCACCAAGTTCTTCTTTAATCACATCACAAACATAGCCCTTGGCAATACTTCCAACATCTATCAAAGCTTTTTCATCACTTATATAAACGCTTAATTTATCTTCATCAAGCACTAAAGATTCAATATCAATATGTTTGCTGGCCTCGCTGAGTAATTCTTCATTGGGCAACTTTTCATCTGAAATAGCTTGTTTCCAAATAGAAGTTAAAGAACCCATCATGATATTAGTTTTGCCATTTGTAAGATAATAGATATCTTTACCAAACTTTAATAAGTTAAATAACTCTTCATCAACGACAATAGGTTTTACTCCAGCATTTTGATTTATTTTATATAACCCATTGACATCATGATCTTCAAAAGTATCTAGTAAATTATGATATTTATTTAAGATAGTTTCAATATCATCTGCCTTATTATTAAAAGTAGTCTCATCATCATTTGAATAAGACTTAACTAAACTAACAGTATCAAAATAAGTATAGTAATATTTTTCATATGTTTCATTATTATTACAACCAACAAGTGTCACCAGTAATAATACAATCAATAGTTTTTTCATATATTTACCCTTTTAATCATCATATAAGCAAGTGTACCAATTATAAAACCACTTATAACTCCAGATATTAATAAATATGGCAAATAATATACAATAGTGCTTGTCTCTAATAACAGATAAGCCGCTAATAATTGGCCAATATTATGAGCTAGTGCCCCTATAATACATACACCATATTCATCTAATAGATTAAGTTTCTTGACTATACTCATTAGTATTAAGGATAAGATAGCTCCTGATAAGCTATAAATAAAAGTTATGCCATTATTAAATAGAATACCCATAATTAATACACGTAATAAAGACACAACAAAAGCTTCTTTTGTTCCCAGCTTATATAAAACAAAAATAACAGCTATGTTACATAAACCGATTTTAATTCCGGGTATTACAAAATTATAGGGAATAAGACTTTCAATATAAGACAATATTAAAGCCATTGCCAATAATAAAGAAAGAAGCGTTATTTTTCTAGTATTCATTTTCTATTTAAGCAAAATTCAATGTAGCCTTCTAAAAAATCAACTGACCTATTAACTAAAACATCAGTATCTTCTTTCATATCATTCCACATAAATTTTAAGAAAGAGCCAATAATAGCATAAAGCACAAAATCAGTCATTTGTTCAATCTTTTCTTTTGAATACATGCTAGTATCAATATTGTTTTTTAAATATGATTCAATAAGTTCCTTCTCATATTTAAAAACCATACGCTCCAAATAATTTCTTGATAAAGAATTATAGATATGATAAATTTTTCCTTTATTATCTTTACAATATGAAATAAATTGTTTTAACGATGCCTTTACATCATCTAATTGTAACCATTCCGTTCTTTTTATTTCTAGCCACTTTGAAAGAAGATCATATATATCTTCATAATGATAATAGAAAGTATTTGGTGAAATCTCGCATCTTTTCGCCAACTCTGATACAGTAATCTTTTCAAAAGGCATTTCATCAAGCATTTCTTCAAACGTTGAAATAATAGCCTTATTAGTTCTTATAGCCATGTCTATATTTTATCTATTAAAGAGCATATTTGCTAGAGTATTCTTTAAATAAAGCATCATAATCCTTGTCCATGCTGGCATGAGCCTTCGTTTTATGAATATACATATTATCAAAACTAATATCATCAATTATCTCGGCCCCAAGATTATTGCAATGATCACCTACTCTTTCAAGGTTTGTAATAAGATCTGACCAAACAAAACCAGCTTCAATACTACATTCACCTTTTTTAACTCTATCAATATGATTGCTTCTTAAATTTTCCTTAAGGCCATCAATCACTTCCTCTAAAGGTGCTATCTTTAAAGCTGTTTTTAAATCATTTTCCCTAAAAGCCTTTAAAGCTAATAAAACAATCTCATTTACCGCACCTGTCATCTTATCCATTTCCTTAATCGCTTCCTCTGATAAAGATAAGTTATTATTTCTAAGTTCTCTAGCTGATTGACAAATATTAATCGCATGGTCAGCAATTCTTTCTAAATCACCAATCATTTTAAGATACTTCGATACTTCCTTGCTTTCTGATTCATTTAAAGTGTTTTTAGAACTAAGCTCAACTAGGTAGGTACCAATTGTATCCTCATAGTGATCGTTTTTATCTTCTATCTTGCATATTGCATCATATGTTTTATCAGAAAAATTATTAATTGTTTTTAAAGCTTTAGTAATGGCTTCCTTAGATGTATCAGCCATATCTAATAAAGATTGTCTAGCTTGGGCTAGGGCCAAAGTAGGAGTAACAAATAAACGTTTATCAAGTTCATCATATTTTTCTTTACTTTTACTATCAGGAATTACCTTTAAGGCAAGCTTTTCTAAGAAACCAGACATTGGCAATAACAAAATTACACAAATGATATTAAATAATGAGTGACATATTGCAATACCTACCATTGAAGCATTATCGTTTAATATTGGCATATAGAATACACTTTTAGCGATACAAAAGATAATCAAGACAAAAAAAGTGCCAAGTACATTAAACATTAAATGAACAAAGGCTGCTCTTTTGGCATTTTTATTAGTTCCGATTGAAGATAAGATAGCTGTTATACAAGTACCAATATTTTGGCCCATGATAATTGGAATAGCTGAGCCATAGCTTACTTGGCCTGTGCTTGCTAAGGCTTGTAAGATACCAACAGATGCTGAACTAGATTGAATTATAGCGGTAAGTAAAGCACCCGCTAAAACTCCTAAAAACGGATTGGTGAACAATAAGAATAAATTAGCGAAGGCTGGCACATCAGCTAATCCACTAACTGATGAAGACATTGTTTCCATACCTGTCATTAAGGTTGCAAAACCAAGTAGAATTAAGCCTGTATCTTTTTTAGAATCATTTCTCACAAACATGTAAAGAATTGTTCCAATTAAGGCTAAAATCGGCGTAAATGAAGATGGTTTTAATAATTGAATAAGAATGCTAGAACCATCAATTCCACCAAGTGATAATATCCATGAAGTAATTGTAGTACCAATATTGGCTCCCATTATTACATTAATTGCTTGTCTTAAGCTCATTAGACCTGAGTTTACAAAGCCAACCACCATTACAGTAGTTGCGCTAGAAGATTGAATAATAGCTGTAATAATAAGTCCTGTTAAAAACCCCTTTATCTTACTATTAGTCATCTTAGCTAGTAGGTCCTTTAATTTATTACCAGCCTTTCTTTCCAACGCTTGGCCCATAATATTCATACCAAACAAGAATAAACTTAGGCCGCCTATCATCTTTAATACGTCAAATATATTCATAATAAAAATCCCTTCTTAATAAAATTAACAAGGGATTGTTAAGTATGTAATAAATAATTGTAAAGAAAATGTAAAATTAAAGTTTTGGTAAAGTAATTGTAAATTCGCTGCCCTCATTTACTTTTGATTTAACTTCAATATTACCATTTAAAGTTTTTATCGCATGTTTTACAATTGATAAGCCAAGTCCTGTTCCACCTACTTCTTTGGAATGTGATTTATCTACGCGATAAAATCTTTCAAAAATACGATCAAGACTATCCTTTGGAATACCAATACCATTATCTTTGATAGTAATAATGGACTTGTCAGTTTCATCTTTAATATCAATTTTTACAAAACCACCATTATTGTTATATTTAATTCCATTATCAACAAGATTGTAAATTATCATATGTAAAAGTTTAGCCGAAGATAGAATTTTAGAACTATTACCATTTACACTTAAACTTACATTAGCGTTTTTAGCCACAACACTTAATTCATTTACAACACTATTAGATAAATCATATAAATCGATATCAGTATAATCATCGCTATCATCTTTTTCTTCATCTAGATAAGACAATTTAATGATATCTTCAATCAAAGTCATTAGACGTTTAGATTCAAGGTAGATTTGTTTAGAAAACTTATGGATATCTTCTTTATTAGAAACGATACCATTACTTAAAAGTTCGGCACAACCCGATATATTTTGTAAAGGCGTTTTTAATTCATGTGAAACATTTGCTGTAAATTCCTTACGCATAAGTTCGCTTTTTTCTTTTTGGGAAATATCAATTATTAATAATGCTATGCCATTAACTTTGCCATTTGACGTAATTGGTGAAGCATAGAATTCATAGTCTTTATTATCAATCCCAATAACAATCTCACCCTTTTCGCCTTGTTTAGCCTTACTTAAAAGCTCTTGCATTTGCGTAGTATTGTTAAACAATAATAAATCCTTGCCAACAGAATAATTAGTAATGCTTAATAAGTTAGAGGCAAAATCATTGATTGATAAGATTACACCCTCATCATTTAATAAAATAAGTCCCTCATTTAGATTTTTAGTTGCAGCTGAAAATTCATTTTTCTTATCTGATAATTCCTTTTCCTTACTATGCAACAGATTTTGTTGAATAGTTAAACGAGTAATTAAAGGCTTAATTTCCTCATATGTAACACAAGTTTCAGGATGTTCTAAATCAATATCATTTAAGGGCTCCACAACCTTATTTGATATCCTATAAGCTAAATAAAAAGATAAGCCAATGGTAATCACAATAACTATTAACAATGGTTGAATCATACTTATGGCAATTGCCCAAATAGAAGATTGAGAAATTGATGTTCTAATGATTGAACCATCTTTTAAAAGTTTTGCACTATATAAAGATTTATATAAAACAGTATTAGAATAACGAACTGAACTGCCAACACCTTTTTCAATAGCTTGTTTTACTTCTTCTCTTTCTAAATGGTTTTCCATATTTGAAGCGATTGCATCAGAATCGAATAAAACACTACCATCGCTACCAATCCAAGTTACACGACATTTAGTATGATCTAAATTATTTAGATAATCTAAACCATAGTTTTCTACCGCACTAGCTACAAATTCACTATCAACCTCAAGTTGTTTTAATTGCACGCTAGTAAAATATTCATATAAAACGCCCATTATAAGTACAAGCGAACAAATAAGGCTGATGACACCTACTAAACAAGTCGATTTAAAGATTTTATTTTTCATTTAAGGCCTCCATCTTATAGCCAACGCCTCTTAATGTCTTTATACAAGAACCACAATCGCCCAATTTACTCCTTAAAGTACCTACATGGACATCAATAGTTCTACTTTCCCCTACAAAATTACTGCCCCAAATTCTCGATAAAAGATTTTCTCTTGTAAAGACAATACCAATATTATTTAAAAATAATTCTAAAAGTTCATATTCTTTTAAAGTAAGTTCTACTTCAACATTATTCACTTTAACAATATGTTGTTGTTGAAAAAGCAAAATTTGTCCATTTACCAATGTATTATTATCGATCGATACATTATTGCTTCGTCTTAAAACAGCCTTAATACGTGAAACCATTTCCATCATACCAAAGGGCTTGGCTAAATAATCATCAGCACCTAAATCCAATCCAATTACTTTATCATATTCTTCGCCCTTAGCTGAGGCCATAATGATAGGAATAATCTTATACTTTTCATTTGCCTTAAGCCTTTTTAAAATAGAAATGCCATCTTCTTTTGGAAGCATAATATCCAAAGTAATTAAATCAGGTATTTCTTTTTTTAAAGCCTCATCTAATTCTTCGCCATCTTTAAAACCAACAGCCTTGATGCCAGAAGCATTTAAGGTATAGGTCATAAGTTCTCTAATTCCACGATCATCTTCAACACAATAAATCATTTTACAATTCCTTTTTTACAATTTAATGCTACTAGATAATTGTTATTTATTGTACAAACTTATGTAAAAAGAATGTAAAAAGTCCTTATAAAAGACTAATTTACAAGGACTTTTTATAACATGTTTAATTAACTTAAATAATTATTGTTTTAATGATACTATCGCAAAAATCAAAAAAGGCAACTAATAATAGCTGCCAATTTAATAGTTTTTATTAGGCTATATGACTTCCAGTAATATAATATACAGTCCACTTAGCAATATTTACGCAATGATCGCCAATCTTTTCAAAATATTTAGCGCACATTAGTATATCGATGATAAATTCACCATCATTTTTATTTTCGTGAATGATATCAATCAATTGATTTTTAACCTTATTAAAATCATCATCAACCTTATCATCAGCTTTAATCACACTTTTAGCTAGATCTAAATCTTTTTCAATGAAAGACTTAACACTATTGCTTAGCATATCTTTTGTAATATTAGCCATATCTAATACTAAATCATCCTTACTTAGACAAGTCTTAGATGTAATCTCAAGAATTTCAGCAATATTTTCTACTTGATCACCAATTCTTTGAAGGTCATTAATAATTTTCATAATCGAACTGATGCGTCTTAAATCAGAGGCTACTGGTTGTTGTAAAAGAAGAAGTTTCATACATTCTGATTCAATGTATTTCTCCTTTCGATTTATCTTTTCAAAAAGAGACTTTACTAAATTTAGTTCTTCCTTATTGTTAGTACCGATATTGTTAGTGGCGATTGATATCATCTTCATCGCAATATCATTCATACTAGCCAAATCATCATTTAATTGTTGTAACTCATTATCAAAATATTCACGCATATATCATCCAAACCTTCCTGTTATGTAATCTTCTGTTTTCTTATTCTCTGGCATAGAGAAAATCTTTTGTGTATCACCATATTCAATTAAATCGCCAAGCAAGAAAAAGGCTGTAGTATCTGAGATTCTTAGCGCTTGCTGCATATTGTGAGTAACAATAACAATTGTATAGTCTTTTTTTAAACTCATCGCAAGTTCTTCTATCTTACCAGTTGAAATAGGATCTAGAGCGCTTGTTGGCTCGTCCATTAAAAGAACTTTTGGTTTAACAGCTAATGCTCTAGCGATGCATAAACGTTGTTGTTGGCCACCTGATAAAGATAAGGCACTCTTATTTAAATTATCTTTTACTTCATCAAAGATAGCAGCAGCCCTTAAAGACTCTTCAACAATTTGATCAAGTTCACTCTTTTTTCTTATGCCATGTGTTCTTGGGCCATAGGCAATATTGTCATAAATACTCATTGGGAAGGGATTGGGTTTTTGGAAAACCATACCAACTTCTTTTCTTAAATTATAAATATCAATATTTTTAGAATAAATGTCTTGGCCGTTATAAATGATTGATCCAGTAATTTTAACATTTGGAATTAAATCATTCATACGATTTAAAGTTCTAAGAAAAGTTGATTTTCCACATCCTGAAGGACCAATAAAGGCCGTAATAGAATTTTCTTTGATATCCATATTAATTCCATTAAGCGCTTTATGATCACCATAATATAAATCAAGATTTTTAACGCTAATTATTGTATTATTATCCATTATTTTTCCTCTTTATTTGATTGCCGATTATTTCCGCAAGCATATTAATTATTAAAGTAAGTATCATCAAAATTGCTGCAATACCAAAGGCTACACCAAATTCACCACGCTCTTTGGCATAAACATATAAGGCAACAGTAAGTGTTGCACCAGATGATTGTAGTCCTTGTCTAAAACCATTTAGGGTATGTGATAGACCTGCTGTAAATAGTAATGCTGCACTCTCTCCCACAATTCTTCCTATAGCTAAGATACAGCCTGTTACAATACCATCAACACATCCTGGTAAGACAACCGTTCTAATAACACGCCACTTACCAGCACCCAAACCAAATGCGCCTTCTCTATAACTACTTGGCACTGTCTTTAAACTTTCTAAAGTAGTTTTAATGATTGTTGGTAAATTCATAATTGCCAAAGTTAAAGCTCCCGCAAGTAATGAAGTCTTAAGCCCAAGTAGTTCACAAAAGAATAACATGCCAACCAAACCATAAATAATTGATGGAATGCCTGATAAAGTTTCAGTTGCATATTCGATTACACTAACTAGTTTTTTATTTGTTGCATATTCATTTAAATAAATTGCCGCACCTACTCCTAGTGGGATAATTACGATTAAAGTTGCAATGATAATATAAACAGTATTTAAAATATCAGGCAAGATACCAATTGAATCGCTTAAATAACTAGGTGAAGTGGAAAGCAAAGTCCAAGTAATATTTGGAATACCTTTAATAAGAACATAGGCAATCATAAAGATAGCAAGTCCTACTGTTAAAGCAATCGAAATATACATTAGAACCTTCATTGTCATAATATAAGTTTTTCTTTGATTAGATAATTTATTCATGTTATTTAACCTTCTTTAAGAAAAAATTTAGACATGCATTTATTAACATAATAAATACAAATAGTACCAAAGCAATTGAGAACAAGGCTTGTCTTTGAAGTCCTGCAGCATATGACATTTCACTAGCTACAGCCGTTGTTAGAAATCTTACTGATTCAAACAGTTTAGGCATATTAGGTACATTACCAGATACCATCATAACAGCCATGGCCTCACCAATTGCTCTACCTATTCCTAAGACGATTGATGTGATAATGCCACTTTTAGCCGCAACAACACTTACCTTAAAATAAGTTTCAATCTCACTTGCCCCAAGTGCTAAAGAAGCATCTTCATATTCTTTTGGAACCGCATCTAAAGCAGTAATACTAACTTTGATAATTGAAGGAAGTATCATAATGGCAAGCACTATAATTGCCGCAAATAAGCTAGATCCATCTGGTACATTAAATATTTTTCTAATGCTAGGAACAAGTATTAACATACCAACCAAACCATATACAACTGATGGAATACCCGCTAGCATACTAATACAACTTGATACAATCTTTTTTACTTTACTATTTGCGATCTTTGATAAATATACTGCACAAAGAAAGCCAATAGGAACACCTATCACAATTGCACCACAAGTTCCATATACACTAGTTAGAATAAATGGTAAGATACCATAACTTGGCTCAGCATAAGTTGGCGCCCACTTTTTGCCAAACATAAATTTCACAAAACCAATTTCTCTTATAGCTGGAATTCCCGCAATTATTAGATAAATCGAAATAAGTAATACACAAGCAACCGTAATTAGACCTAGTATTAAAAAGATTGCGTGTATTATATCTTCTTTAAGTCTTTTAGTTTTCATAAATAAATAAAAAGAGGGCCTAGGCCCTCAAATACTTTTAGTTAGCACTTACGCACCCTGCAGCAGTAATGATTTCATTAGCATCGCTACTTGTTGCGTAATCAAAGAATTTTTGGGCTGCGCTTGATAAAGTCACACCTTCTTTAGTTACAAGAACAAATGGTCTTTGAATTGCATATGTTCCATCTTTGATAGTATCTTCACTAGCTGTAACACCATTTACGCTTAAGACCTTAACACTATCTTTAACTGAAGCTAAAGAAGCATAGCCAATTGCATCTGGATTTGTAGATACTGTAGTGATAACATCACCAGTACTTGTTAATTCTTGTCTATATTGGCACTTGTCTGCTGTACCTGTGATTGATTCAAAACCATCTCTAGTACCACTTCCTGCTTCTCTACCGATTAAAACGATTTCAGCATCATTGCCGCCTAATTCTTTCCAGTTAGTGATTTCGCCAGTATATACCTTAGCTAAATCTTCTAATGTAATATCAGTTACAGGATTATCGTTATTTACAATAACAGCGATACCATCATATGCAAGCACTGTTTCAACTAGGCCGTTAGCCTTTTCTTCATCTTTTAAAGCTCTTGAAGAAAGTCCAATATCACATCTTCCTTCGCTTACTGCTGTAATACCACTACCTGAACCTGTTGGGTTATAAGTAAATGTGATACCTTCATTATTAGCCATGAATGATTCACCTAAGGCACCAATTACCTTTTCCATTGAAGTAGAACCATCAGTTGATACAGTTCCTGTTTCAGTAGTTGTTTCAGCTGTTGTATCAGTTGAACTTGATTCATCATTTGTCTTACTACCACAAGCTACAAGGCTTAGCATTAAGACAAATACAATACTTAACTTAATAATCTTTTTCATTTTTTCCTCCATAGGTTTATTTCCTACATCAACTACTATAATGAATCCATGTAAAAGCTAAATATTTGTTACTGTAAAAAGATTGTAAAAGAAAAATGCATATTTCTATGCATTTTTTATCATGGCATTATTGAATAACCACCATCAACAAGTAAACATTGACCCGAGAAGTAACAACTATCAGGCCCTGCAAGGAAAGCAATAACAGGAGCGATATCATTTTCAGGATCGCCTAGTCTTCGCATAGGTTGTTGTTGTAAAATAGCTTGATATTTTTCAGGGAACTTCTTTGCCCACTCTTTGGCAGCAGGAGATTCAGCGCCTGGTAAACAACAGTTGACACTAATACCATATTGGCCCCATTCCTTAGCTGCAATCTTTGTAAGACCTCTAATCGATTCCTTATTAGATGCATAAGCTAATTGTCCAGCATAGCCAAACATTCCTGTAGCACTTGCAAAGTTAATTATTCGTCCTTCATGTTGCTTTTTCATATATGGGAAGCAAGCTTGCATAAAATTAAGTGAACCAATTGTGCCAGTAGACCAAGCAAGATACATATTTTCATATGTCGTTTCTTCTACTGGAGCATTAGGTGGAATTGATTGTGCATTATTAATCATTACATCAACCGTACCAAATGTTTCAACAGTTTTCTTTACAACCTCATTTACCGCATCTCTATCAGCAGTATTACACGAAATTGCGATAGCTTGGCCACCAAGTTCTTCAATCTCCTTAGCTGTTTGAGTAATTGGATCAATTCTTCTACCAACACAAACAATCTTTACACCTCTTTTAGCCAGAGACAATGCGATGCCTTTACCAATACCTTGTCCAGCACCAGTAATAATCGCAACTTTTTCATTTAGCTGTTTCATTTTTATTCTCCTTTCGTGAAATTTAGCCACAATGTAATTATACAATGTAAGCGCTTAAATTTCGTGAAAGTTATAACAATTATATTGTTCGATAAGCCATCCACTTGCCACTTCTATATCTAATCACAAAGAAGATAATACGAACAATCCAATCTAGATACATCGCAATACGGGTTCCAACTACGCCAAGTCCTAGCACAGTACCTAAAATATAAGCTCCCAAAACTCTAGCTATAAACATTGAGGCAACACCAACATACATCGTGTATTTAGCATCGCCACTGGCTCTTAAACAAGTTGGTAAAACAAAGGCTAAAACATGAAATATAATTACCGCCAAACATTCCATACCTAGTATTTGTTCAGCAATAGCCAATGTCTCACCCTTTAGGGCATATAATGATAAAGCATATGGCGATAAAACATACAATAGCACATTGTTCACAAGTGCCATAATAGCTGCTATAATCAACATCTTTTTTACATAATAGCGAGCTTGATCATAATCATTAGCCCCAACGCATTGACCAATTACGGTCACTACTGCCAGTTGCATAGCCATTTCACTAGCGTAACATAATACGCCTAAAGAATTAGTAACGCCATTTGCCGCAATTTGAATTGTGCCATAGGTTGCGACAAACATTGAAACCAGTACTTTACCAAGTTGGAAAAGACCATTTTCCACTCCATTTGGAATAGCTATTGATAAAATCTTAGAAATAATATGCTTTTTAAAAGTTAAAATATTTTCCCAAGTAACACTAACAGGATTATTTTGATTAAAGCATAGATAGAACATAATAAATGAAGCGACTACTCTACTTATTAAAGTAGGCCAAGCAACACCAGCCGAAGCCATGCCAAACAAATAAACACAAACATAATTACCAACTACATTAATGATATTCATTAAAATAGAAACTTTCATAGTAGTGTTTGTATGATTCATACTTCTATATAGAGCTGCTGAACTATTATAGACACCAAGAAAAGGAAATGATAAAGAAGTAATCCAAAAATAAACTTTAGCATTTTTCATTACACTTTCTTCAACACTTCCATATAGAAGATTTAAAATTGCGCCATGGAATATTACACAAAATACACCAAAAAATAAAGAAATAATAAAACTGATAGTAATAAGTTGAGAAGCTGATAGTTTTGTATTTTCATTATCTCTATTGCCTAAATATTGTGTAACAATAACCGAACCACCACCGGCAATCGCTGTTAATATCGCAATAATTAAATTATTTACATCATTTACAATACTTACACCAGATATAGCAGCCTCACCAGCTGAAGAAACCATAACGGTATCAGCCATACCCACTAACATTACAAGTAATTGTTCTACAAGTAATGGTAAAATCAATCTTTTAAGTTGAACATTCGAAAACATTTTATTAGTCATGAAATTATTCTATTCCTTTAAGATAGAATTGTTAATAATAAAATTTAGTTCAACATCAATTTATTTTAATGAATTTATTTTTAGTAAAAAATAGATTATCAACATTACTTCAAATACCATCATAAAAAGCGATATATAAAATATTTTCTTACTTCTTTTAATTGAAAAGATATTAATTACCAACAATAAGATAAATTCAATAGCTAGTATACACACTAGGAAAATGTTGTTTACAATAAATTCTATAAGCATAAATTAATTATATTAATTAAAATAGAGATATGAACAAAATTGTTGGCAAAGTAATACATGGTAATGGCAATGGCAAAAAAGTTGGCATGCCTACCGCAAACATTGACATAAAAGAAGTTGATACAAACATTGAATATGGCGTATATGGCGCGATTGTATATGTTAAACAAAAGAAATATCTTGGTGTTTGTAACATTGGTAATAGACCAACTATAGATGATTTAAAGACGGTTGAAGTCAATATTATTGATTTTGATGAAGATATTTACGATCAAGAAATCGAAATTGATTTAATCATGAAATTAAGAGATATAAAAAAGTTTGATAATTTAAATGAAGTAAAAAAACAAGTAGATAAGGATATCAAAAAAGTTAGGGAGATTAATTTATGAATGAAGAAAAATTATTAAAAGCAATTGAAACAAACGCTCGCTTTGATTTAAAAGATTTGGCTATGCAATTAGATGAAAATGAAGATGATTTAAAAGAAGCTATTAAAAGTTTAGAAGATAAGAAAGTAATTTGTGGTTATCACACAATCATTAATTATGATAAAAGCAATGGTGAGGAAGTTACAGCTGTTATTGAAGTTGGCTGTACCCCTAGAAGAGAGTCAGGCTATGATGATATCGCAAAAGAAATCTATTCATATGATGAAGTCTCTACCATGTATCTAATGTCTGGTAAATCAGAGTTTATTGTCATAATAAATGGCAAAACCATGAAAGAAGTAGCTAGTTTTGTAGCCCACCACTTGGCTCCTATTGATGGTGTAACTAGAACTGAAACTTACTTTATCTTAGCTAAATATAAGGTAGAGGGTGTAATAATAAATGGCGAAAGAAAGATTGACGATCGTTTGATGGTGAAACTATAATGAACCGTTATTTAAATTCGAAAATAAATTGCATTGAAAGCAGTGCAATTGGCGAGCTTCAAGAACTTTGTGCTAGTAAACAAGGTATTATCCCCTTATCAATTGGTGAGCCTGATTTTGATACGCCCTGGCATATTAGAGAAGAAGCTATTTATGCTTTAAAGAATAATAAAACACACTATACTGTTTCAAGTGGCTTAATAGAGCTTAGGAGCGAAATCGCTAATTATTTAAATCGAAGATTTGATTTAAAGTATCAAAGTGATGAAATCATCGTAACTGTTGGAGCAAGCGAAGCAGTTGATACAGCTTTTAGATGTCTTATCAATGATGGCGATGAAGTTATCATCCTAAAGCCAGCTTATGTTGCCTATGAGCCAATGATTAAAATGGCCGGTGGTGTACCAGTTACTATTGAATTAAAAGAAGAAAATGATTTTAAATTAACTAAAGAAGACTTACAAAAAGCTATTAGTCCAAAGACTAAAATGTTACTTTTAAATTTCCCTAGTAATCCAACTGGTGGTGTTATGAATAAGGAAGATTTAGACAAAATCGTTCCTTTAATTAAAGAACACGATATTTTTGTAGTTAGCGATGAAATTTACGCTGAACTATCATACGATCAAAAACATGTTTCTATTGCCTCATATAACGAAATTAAAGATCAAGTATTATTGATATCAGGTTTTTCTAAGGCTTTCGCTATGACAGGTTGGCGACTAGGTTATGCTTGTGGTAATAAGGAAATAATCAATGTCTTTAAGGCGATGCGTGATTATTCAATTATGGGTCCTGCTACCTTTGCCCAATATGGTGGCATTGAAGCTATGCGACATGGTGAAAAAGATATTGAAAAAATGAAACTCGAATTTGAAAGAAGAAGAAATTATGTCGTTAATAGACTTAATGAAATGGGCCTTAAGTGCAATAAGCCAAAAGGTGCTTTCTATTGTTTCCCCAATATTTCTTCCACTGGCTTAAATGGTCATGATTTTTCTATTGCCCTAGTAAAAGAAAAAGGCGTAGCCGTAGTTGAGGGGCTAGCCTTTGGTGGAAACAGCAATTATAATATTCGTATTTCTTATGCTTCTAAAATGGAAGATTTAAAGGAAGCATTAAATCGAATTGAAGAGTTTGTCAATGAATTAAAAAAGTAAATCCTTATCCGATACCCCATCCTTACTATTTTCATAAAGTTTAAGGATATCCTTATAAGAATAATTATTTCGATCATAAGATAGTGTCTTAAATACTTGGCCATCATTTAAAACAATTGTTTTATTGCCAGTGTTTAAGGCACTATTTATATTATGTGTAATCATTAAAGTAGTAATTTGATATTTAGAAACAATACTCTTAGTAATATTCATGACCTTTTCACTTGTTTTAGGGTCCAAGGCCGCTGTATGTTCATCTAATAGCAAGATTTTAGGCTTAGCAAATGTGGCCATCAACAAAGTTAAAGCTTGCCTTTGACCACCAGACAATAAGCCAATGGGCGTATTCAATCTATTTTCTAGTCCCATATCAAGTTCCTTGCATTTTTCTTTTATAATATCTAAATCTTTTTTCTTTAATGGTAAAAGATAGCTTGAATTAAAAGTATGCATATAGGATAAAGACAAATTTTCTAATATTGTTAAATTGGGACAAGTACCTAGTAATGGATCTTGAAATACCCTGCCAATATATTTAGCTCTTTTATGTTCCTTTACTTTACTAATATCTTGTCCATCTAATAGTATTTGGCCATCATCTATATCAATACTTCCAGCAATACAATTAAAAAGTGTCGATTTGCCAGCACCATTAGAACCAATTATGGTGATAAAGTCACCTTCTTCAATATCTAAATTTAAATGATTTAAAACAACTTTTTCATCAACTGTATTTTTATTAAATACTTTAGTTACATTAACTAGTTTAAGCATGTTTTCTCCTTTTTAGATATGGTAAATAGATAGCCAATATTACAATAATAGCTGATACAAGTTTAAGCATGTAGGCTGGCATATTAAATCTTAAAGCAAGCATATAGATTATTCTAAAAATAATTGAACCTACTATTACAAAGATACTATTAATTAAAATATTGTTTTTATTATGAAAACTATAGCCAATTAAAAGCGAAGCTAAAGCTATAGTAAGCATACCATCGCCCATATCAATAGATACAGACTTTTGATAAAAGCCTAATAAACAGCCACTTAAGGCTGTAATACCATTAGCCAAACAAAGACCAATAATTATCATTAAATCTGTATTAATTGACGAACTTTTAGACATCTTCATGTTATCGCCTGTGGCCCTTATAGATAGACCAAGTCTTGTTTTTAAAAAATAGTTTAAAAATGCTAGCACAAGCACCACAAACAATAAACTAGTTAATATTTTATAGTTACTATTACTTATATTTTTAAATAAAGTAAAGATAGTTTCACTTTTATTTAGATTTAATAAAGAAGAACCCTTCATAATCCAAATATTAATTGAATATAATCCTGTATTTACAATAATGCCTGCTAATAAGGACTCAATCTTCATTTTTGTTTGTAAAATTGCCGTAATAAAACCTGAAATTATTCCTGATATTATTGCCATTAGAATTGCTAAGTAGGGATGGCCCAATAGAGTAATACTTGCCCCTACTGTAGCACCAAGTGTAAAGCAACCATCAGTTGATAAATCACATACTCCAAGCATCTTATAGCTTAAAAATAAGGCTAATGATACTAAAGATGAGATTAAACCTAGTTCAATTGAAGTCTTTAAAATTGAGCTTAGTATACTAACCATTAAAGTTCTCCGCAGTACTTAAAACAGTAATACTAGCATACTTTTCAAATAAGGTTTTTTGAACAGTCATTAAATTTAAGCCAAGTTTACTGCAAGTATCTTTGTTAATTGTTATGCTACCACCATCATAAACTTTAACTGGATAAGTAGAAATATCTTTCTTATTAACAAGGATATCAGCCGCCATATCAGCACTATCTCTTCCAAGTGCTACATAGTTTGTACCATAGCCAATAAAAGCCCCATTTAACGCAAAAGAATCAGCTCCTGTATAATGTTTTACACCTGCACTTGCTAAAGAATCATATATTGCAAGTTCAGCAGTCATAATTGTATTATCAGTTGGTGTAAATACTACTTTTATACCATCACTTATTAAAGAACTAACTGCTAAAGTCACCTCACTTGTATTGGTGCCTGTATAATCTTTATATCCTATACCCACCAAATCTAAATAAGCCTTGGCATCTTTTATTGCCTTAGTACTAGAATCTTGTGATGCATCATATAAAAGACCTATTGTATCAATATCTTCATCAAGCATAAAAATCATATCTAGAACAGCTGTCGAATCTAAATAATCACTGGTACCAGTAGTAATAGAGTTTGGTTTATCCAAACTTTCAACAAGTCCTGCTCCAACAGGATCTGATACAGCTGCAAAAATAAATGGTATGCCACTTTCTTCACTTACCGGTTGCATTGCTAAGGCAACAGGTGTAGCAACCCCAATCATCATATCTACATCATCGGCCACAAAATTGGAAATAATTTGGTTGATAATGCTTGCATCCCCATTACCATTTTCAATATCAAGCTCAAATTTTACACCATATGTTTCCTCAAGTTGTTTAAACTGGGTTTCAATATTACTTACAATTTGATTTAAAGAAGCATCTTCTACATAATTACAAATGCCAATCTTATAAGTTGTAAGGCCACTATCACTAGTATCATCACTAGTTACTTCACATCCTACAAGCATAAACACCATCAATAATAAACATAATACTTTTTTCATATTCTCCTCCTTAGTGGCAGATGATAAAAAACAAAAAAGCTCTTGCCCACATGAGACAAAAGCTTTAAATTCTTCTGCGATACCACTCAAATTGATAAATATATCCACTCGCTACATGTACCATCATACACGCCCTGACTGATAACGGATAGGGTTACCCGTTGTCCTCTACTTAATTCAAGAACACCCTTGTAGGTCCATTTGCATATCATCCTTCTACCGTATTCCACCCTCACGGCTCTCTATTAGTGACCAATATGTTTGATCTCCTACGCAACAGTTTATGAATATATATTAGCGCTAAATAATCTACTTTTCAATTGTAATATTATTAACTTCTTTAAAATCAATTACTTTATGATTAGCAATATAATCAGCTAATAAATCAACCATGCCATTAGAATATTCTTTAATAACAGGCGCATCTTTAATCATCTTAAAGTCCCCACCACCACTTGCACGATAATTATTCACACATAAACTAAACTGATCATCATCATTTATCTTTTTACCGTTTCTTGTAAGTGAGGTAATTCTATTTCCGATTTTGTTTGATACTTTAATTGTATATTCAATCCCATCAACCATATCATAATTAAATTTCATTGGTTTAGGAGTTAAATAGGCATTTGAAACAACTATTTCATTATCCTTTAGTGTAAAAAATTCAGCACATTTTTCTAAATATTCTTTTAAAACTTTACCACTTACTCTTTTAACCACCATAGTATTAGGATAAACATAAGTGCTAACCAAATCACGCATTGTAATTTCTTTACCAAAGCCAGTTGCTTTATCAAATAAAGCATTAGCGCTTAAATCAGCACCTGTAAAATCCATGGCTACTTTATTTAAGAAAGTGATAACTTGTGATTTATGTAAACGAGCATCATCTTCATTAACGATTTTTAAATTGATATTGCTGCTGCCAAGAGGAATATCTAACCATTTTTGACAATTTTCTTCTACATTCTTAACAAGTTTCATTAACCCTTCATCAGGTTCCTTCTCAGCTTCGATAACTTTTGAGGTAATTTCATTTGTTTCAGTATCAATTTCAACTACAGCAAGTTGTGCCCCCTTGTCTTTGGTTTGAGTGTAGACACTATCAAATAGCTTGCCACTTAAACTGCGATGTTGATGACCACTTATCAAAACATCAATACCTCTTATTTCCTTAAGCATTTGATAGCCCACATTTTCATTTGTTAAGGCTTCTGTTGGCTCACCAGTATTTAAATCCCTTTCAAAGCCGCCATGATAAACACAAATTAAATAATCAGGATTTTCCTTTTCTTTTATCTTTTCTACCGTTTGTTTACAACATTTAAAGGCATCAATAAACTTTGTATCCTTGATATTTTCAGCCTTTTCCCAATTAGGAATATATTGTGTAGTCAAGCCAAATAAAACTATCTTTTTGCCCGCAATATTTTTTACAACATAGTTAGATATAGGCTTGTTTTTATATTCAATATTGCAAGTAATACATTTGGCATTTAAACTGCGCAAATAATTATTTAAAGCATCTTCACCATAGTTATAATCATGGTTACCGATGTTGATGTAATCATAGCCAACATAATTTAAAGCTTCCACTATAGGCGAATTAGAATCAGTGCATTTATGCATATAGTAATACATCAAAGGCGAGCCTTCTAAATTATCACCATTATCAATTAAAATAGTATTTTCATCTTTTAATTCATTAACAAGCGTACATATTCTGGCTAAACCGTAATTTTCACTATGCTTATTAGCGTAATTATAGGGATAAATATAACCGTGTACATCACTTGTGGCAAGAATAGAAATTCTAGCCATTATCTTTCACCTCTAGCAAGTCTAGCACGAATCTTAGTTGAGAATACTTCAATTAATAAAACAAGAACAATTAAGGCCCAAAGGAATGATCCCACCATTGACCAACGTCTTGAATTTATTGCCATCAACATACTAGCACCAATACCACCTGCTCCAACAATACCTAAAGTTGTTGCATCCTTTAAGTTAATATCAAAACGATAAATAATAGTTGAAACAAAGCTTGCGCTTAATTGAGGCAAAATGCCGCATCTAATCTTTTCAAAAGTGTTGCAGCCTGACGCATCAAGCGCTTCAAGAATACCTGTATCCAAATCTTCAATGGCCGTGATATACATTTTAGAAATCATACCAATAGAACAAATTGATTGGGTAACTACACCACAAAACGCATTTGGTCCTGTTACTCTTATCCAAACTAAAGCCCATACTAAAGATGGAATAGTACGAATGCCTAAAATTAAAGCTCTAAAGATATAGGCAATCCATTTTGGCACAACATTTGTACTAGCTAAGAAAGATATAGGTAAAGCTAGAACGCCACCAATTAATGTGCCAAGCACAGCAATTGCAATCGTCTGTAAAATAAGATAAGGTACACCTTCACTAGACATATCAAACATTAACGAAGTATCAGGGTGCGTTAAGCCTGATAAAATGCCATTAGCAGCCGTAATATCCATGTTGGTGCTTAAATTTATGCCACCAGAGCTCCATATAGCTAATGCTAAAACAGCCAAAAATATTAAGATTCTAACCCAAAGTTTACGTGGGCGATTATTATAAGTTTCAAGTATTGACATATGGCCTCCTTACGATAATTTTGACCTACACCAGTTGGTGAAGATATCAATAATAAATACTAGGACAAAAAGTGATAATAATACCATTCCAAGTCCCTCATAATCACGCCAGCCAATTCTTTCATTTATAAGAATGCCTAAACCACCAGCACCAACATAACCCAAAATTGAGGCAGCTCTGACATTCATTTCAAAACAATATAAAGAATGTGATAGATAAGTTGGCAAGATTTGGGGCATACATGCAGCCCAGAATGCTTGTAAAGTTGTCGCACCAAATGATTGCATAGCTTCAAATGGTTTCATATCAATTGTTTCAATACTTTCAAATAGCATCTTAGCTACAATACCAATTGTGAAAAACACAATTGCAACTGTACCAGCAAATGTACCAAGACCAAACATTAATGCACATACACTAGCCAGAATTAGAGTTGGTACGCTTCTCATTACTGATAATACAAATCTAAAAAATAATAATGTAGGTCTATTCTTGTTGATATTGCTAGAGGCAAGTATCGCAATAGGAAGACCAATCAAGCAGCCAACAATTGTACCAAGTAAAGACATTTGTACTGTTGCAATAAGTGGCTCTACTACCTTAGGGAAATATGACCATGTTGGATTAAAGATTTTCTTTAAAATATCAAAGAAATAATGCCCCCTAGAAATAATTATTGAAAAATCAAAGCCTGTCATTAAAACAGAAATATAAATCACAATAGCCAAGATGACAATAATAAATGGCATTCTTGAAACTGGCTTTGCGACACTATGACCATTTTCTAGAGTTATTTGTTTTGGCTTAATAATTCGATCAAGCAAAGGCATCTTCTTTACTTTTTGTGCTCTTCTTCTTTCTTTCATTATTCGCCACTTTCTTCATCTTTGCTAGTTGTAATGCTAGTGCCATTATAAATATCATGCAAGATATCTTTAGTAACTTCGCTAGTCTTGCCATCAAAGACAATATGACCCTTTCTTATGCCAATTACTCTTGTTGCATACTTCAATGCCAAATCAACATGGTGAATATTAATTAGAATAGAAATATTCATTTCTTCATTAATACGCTTGAAGTCACTCATTACAACATCAGCCATTATTGGATCAAGTGAAGCAACAGGCTCATCAGCCAAAATAATACTTGGATTTTGGTTTAAAGTACGTGCTAAAGCAACTCTTTGCATCTGACCACCAGATAGTTCATCGCATCTGCTATATGCCTTATCTAAAATATTTACTTTATCTAAAGCCTCTAAAGCTTTTAGCTTTTGTTCTTTTGAATAATAACCAAATAAGACTTTATACCAAGGCATATCAGGCACATTACTAGTTAAAACATTGTTGATTACCGAGCTTCTTGAAATAAGATTAAACGATTGGAAAATCATACCAATCTTTCTTCTAAATTTTCTAAGTTCTTTACCTTTTAAAGACATTACATCAGTGCCATCAACAATTAATTGTCCACCAGTGATATCAATCATTCTATTAATAGTTCTTATAAGTGTTGATTTTCCAGCACCAGATAAACCAATAATAGCTACGAATTCACCTTGTTCAATATTCAAATTAATATTTTCTAGGCCCTTTGTACCATTTGGATAAGTTTTTGAAACATTCTTAAATTCAATCATCTAAAATTCCCCTCACAAACTATATTTTACTTTGTTAAATGTCAATAATAAAAGATAAATGTAAATATTTTGAAAAAAACTACATAAAAAGTTTAGCTTTCACTAAACTTTTTATTATTATTTGTATAAAGATGCAATTTCATTGGCTAAGTCATCAATTTTATTATCAGATGAATTATTTAGCGATGACTTAATAGTAACAACATTATTCAAGAAGTTTATGTCTTTACTGTTTTCAAAAGTTTTTTTAATCACTTTGCCCACTACAGGTGCCCATGAGCCATTTTCAATAATACCAATATTTCTATTTTGATATTCTCTTTCAACTAAATTATGCAAGAATGTAGCCATGTGCGGGAATACATCATTGCAATAGGTAATTGAAGCAAGAACAATACTATCATATCTAAATGCCTTTTCAACATTTTCACTCATATCACTTCTTGCCAAATCAACAGCTTCAACATATGGTACATTTAGTTTCTCTAACTTTTCTTTTAAAGCTAATACTGCCTTTTTTGTATGGCCATAGACCGAAGAATAAAATATTACAACACCTTTTTCTTCACTCTTATAGCTAGACCAAATATCATATAAATTTAAATAATAGCCTAGATTATCTTCTAAAATTGGACCATGTAATGGACAAATTCTTGCAATATCCAAGCCCTTGGCTTTATTTAAAAGCGCTTGTACTTGTTTACCATATTTGCCAACTATACCAAAATAATATCTTCTAGCTTCACTTGTCCATTCTTTTTCACTATCTAAAGCACCAAATTTACCAAATCCGTCTGCTGAATATAAAGTCTTATCAAAACTATCATAAGTAACCATAACCTCAGGCCAATGCACCATGGGTGCCATCACAAACACAAGATTATGTTTTCCTAGACTTAAAGTATCGTTTTCTTTAACTTCTAATACATTTCCAAGCTCTAAATCAGGGAAGAATTGTTTAAGCATACCTAAAGCAATTTTATTTGTTACTAGTGTAGTATCAGGATACTTTTTTACAAATTCACCTATTGATCCCGCATGGTCTGGTTCCATGTGCTGTATTACTAGATAATCAATCTTTTTATCTTGGACAAGATTTTCGATATTTAAAAGCCAATCATTTACTTTACTGATATCTACTGTATCCATGATACAAATCTTATCATCCTTAATTAAATAAGAATTGTATGATATCCCATTTTTAACTACATATTGACCTTCAAATAAGTCAATATCATGATCATCTACGCCAATATAGAATACATCTTTTTTCATGATTAATAGTTTTCACTTCTTACTTCAAAATAGCTTTGTGGATGGTTACATACAGGACATACATTAGGTGCCTTAGTACCTACTACAATATGGCCACAATTTCTACATTCCCAAACTTTAACTTCACTCTTTTCGAATACTTGCGCAGTTTCGATGTTATTTAATAATGCACGATATCTTTCTTCATGGTGCTTTTCAATTGCAGCTACTGCTCTAAATTTAACAGCCAATTCTTTAAAGCCTTCTTCTTCAGCTTCCTTAGCGAAAGTTTCATACATATCAGTCCATTCATAGTTTTCGCCTTCTGCAGCTGCCTTTAAGTTTTCACTAGTATTACCTAAACCAGCTAATTCCTTAAACCACATCTTAGCATGTTCTTTTTCATTTTCAGCTGTCTTTAAGAAAATTGCTGACATTTGTTCATAGCCCTCTTTTTTAGCCACTGAAGCAAAATAAGTATACTTATTTCTAGCCTCTGATTCGCCCGCAAAAGCCGCCATTAGATTTTTTTCTGTTTTAGTTCCTGAATACTTGTTTGATTTCATTTTACTCTCCTCCATATTTAAAATCATTCCTTACAATCTTTACAAATTCCCTTAAAAAAGATGTCATAACTTTTAAACTTAAAGCCATGAGTATCAATAATCTTATCCATAAGATTAATTTCTTTCATATCGACATCAAATATTCTTTGACATTTTAAGCACTTACAATGGTAGTGATTCTCTAAAGTAAAATCAAAGCAGTCTGGGCCATCTGGTACCTCAACTCTTCTAATTTGTCCATCTTCACTTAGAATATTTAAATTACGATATACTGTACCTTTGCCAATACTTGGATGGTTTTTATTTACATATTCATAAACTTCATCAGCACTAACATGGCTTCTCATTTTAAATACCGCATCTTTGATAATTTCTTTTTGTATCGTATTTCTTCTTTCCATAACAGGATTCATTCCTTATTAGGATTATATCCTAATAATCAAACTTATACAATAACATTATTAAATTTAAAGATTCTTAACCAAATAGTTTAAATAATCATATGCTTGTTTTTTTGTACATCTTTTATTTAGTAGCAGATATTGCCACACTAGCAACAAGGTATTACTGTAATGATCAGCCAATAGTTCATTTGGAATTTCTTTTTTTGATGCATCAGGACAATCTTTAAAGATTTGACGCATATAATTGTTAAGAAAATTGTGAAAACTAGAAAACATATAAGCAACTTCGCTATTATGCGATAGTATCTTTTCAATTATCTTAATATTCTCTTTAGTAAAATCGCATATTCTATCAAAGTAAAGATACAGCATTTCATCATTACTACAATGCCTATATTCATCTAGTTTTATCTTTTTAGCTAAGGTATACCAACAATAATTAAGAAGATCATATTTATCATCGAAATAGTTATAAAAAGTAGCACGAGGATAACTAACATTGTCACATAATTGCCCAACTGTTATTTCTTCAAAAGAATTATTTGCCAACATTAAAAACATTGCCTTACTAAAGGCATCTAGTGTCCTTATTTGACCTTTGGTTAATTTCTTACTTGTATCGTATTTCATAAACATCCTTTACATAATTTAAAAATTGTCTAAGTTTAAACAAACATCTATATCTGTTTCTAGTTTAATAATTATCATTAATTTAATATTAGAACATAAGTTTGACAAATGTCCAACTTTATTCATATGATAAGGAGAATTTATGATCGCAATTATAACTGGTGCATCATCAGGACTTGGTAAAAGCTATGTAGGTGCCCTTAGAAAACTGTTTCCTGAAATTGAAGAGATATGGCTAATAGCTAGAAGAGAAGATAAATTAAAAGAGCTTGCAAATCTATATACGGATAAAAAATGCATTATAGTAACCATGGATTTGGCCAATATGGATAGCTATAAATTATTAGAAGATAAACTTAAAAAAGAAAAACCACAAATAAAAGTATTGGTAAATGATGCGGGAGCATGTTTTTCTGGTAAGTTTGAAGAAACGGACTTAGATAATATAGTCAAAATGATTGATTTAAATTGTAAGGGAACAACCATGATTACAAGATTATGCTTGCCTTATATGGTAAATAAGGGAACAATTCTTGAAGTATCATCTACTTCAGCCTTTGTACCTAATACTAATTTAGTGGTCTATAGTGCAACAAAATCATATGTATCAGCATTATCCCTAGGACTAAAAGAAGAGCTAAAAGATAGAAATATAAATGTATGTGCGATGTGTCCTGGCTTTATGCGCACAGAAATGACCAAAGATAACAAAAATCATTTACCGGTTATTGATACAAACGTTGCAGCTTATAAATCATTAAAGGCTGCCAAAAATGGAAGAGCTGTATATACAACAGGCGTTTTCTATAAGTTTTATAGGCTAATCACAAAAATCATTCCACATATAATTCTTGTGAAAGTAGTAGGACTAAATTAAATGATTATTTATTTTTCAGCCACCAATAATAGTAAGTATGTCGCAAATAAGCTTGCATCAAAGACAAATGAGAAAGCTTATTCAATTGTTAATTTAACAAAGACTATAGATACCAAGATATTAGGAATTGTAAGTCCTACTTATGCTTGGGGACTACCAATTATTGTTAAAGATTATTTGCAACAGCTATCCTTTATAAATAAACCAGAATATATTTATTTTGTTGCCACCTATGGTACTACGCCTGGTGGAACATCATACTTTATAAGAGATATTTTAAAAACTAAGGGACTATCTTTAACGGCCTGTTTTTCTATTAAGATGCCCGATACTTATACACCAATCTTTGATTTAAACAATAAAGATAAAGTTAATAAAACCAATAATAAAGCAGATAAGCAAATAGAAGAGATTATAGATAAGATAAACAATAAAGTAATAGGTGATTTTACTAAAAATAAAGCCCCCTATTTTTTAGCCAAAACAGTATATGCATTAAGCTATGATAATATGCGTAAAACTAGTCATTTTAAACTAGAAAGTTCATGTATAGGATGTGGCCTATGTGCTAAAAATTGTCCTATTTCAGCTATAGAACTTATAGATAAAAGGCCTGTATGGATAAAAGATAAGTGTGTGATGTGTCTATCTTGCCTTCATCATTGTCCTAAATTTGCCATTCAATATGGTAAAAACAGTAAAAGGCATGGACAATACATTCATCCGTAAAAAAAGATGGTATTAAATTACCATCTTTTCAAAATTTAACTTTAAGCTAAAATTATTCGCTTACAGCTTGTAAAGCTTTTCTAGCACCATCATAGTCGCTATCTACAGCTTTTGCATAACCAGTATGTGAATATACGCTGAAAATCTTTTGACCTTCTTCAGTATTGATGATGTTGATTAAAGAATCTTGGATAGCAGCGATAAATGCTTCATTGTATACATCTTCATTAGCCTTAGTAATAGCTACTGTATCGTTATAGATACCTTCAGTTACACCAATAACATTTAATTCGTTCCAAATAGAATCTTCTCTACCAAAACCTTGCTTACCAGTTTCATCAGTTTCACCTTCTGGTAAAGTCCAAGCAGCTTCATAGTCGTTTCTACCATCAGCGTAGCAAACAATAATATCAGCTAAACCATGAGCAGCATAATCAAAGGCAGTACCATATCCAGAATCTAGAGGCACAACATTTTCAAGATCAGAAATCTTCTTACCATCATAGTTTTCCATTAACCATAAAGTTGGATAGATATAACCAGCTGAACTTGAAGTCTTTTGAACAGCCCAAGTAGCCTTATTTAAATCATCCCAAGTAAGTTCTTCACCAGCATTAACCTTAGCAGCTAATTCTTGGCCATATTCGCTTGTAGTAGCATAAATTAAAGAACGGTAGTAAGTAACTTGTGGTCCATCCTTTTGAGTAGCATTTTCATCGCCATTCCAAGTCTTAGGATCAGTTGAATCATTGCTTAAACCATTTCTTGTAGCAGTTAAAATTACATCACATTCATCAGAATATAAAGCATAAGTACCACCTGGTAACCAACCAAGATCAATAGCACCACTTGCTAGTGCTTCACCAGTAGCATCATAGTTTGTACCAACAGTAATATCTACATTACCAATTTCATAACCATGTTTTGCCATTTCATCAATAATTAATTGATCAAGGCCTGCAGTACCAGTCTTAATTACATCTGCATCTTTTGAAGGAACAAATTCAATCTTAAGATCATCAATCTTGATTGTTTCCCCTTCTGTTGTTTGTCCATCTGTTGCATCAGTAGTTGTATCGCTACTTTTAGAAGAACAGCCTGCAAAGCCAATAAGCATTGCTAGGACAAGTAGTGAAGTTAATAACTTCTTCATTTAAATCCTCCCTGTGTCATTGCACGAATCAATTATAGTATAAGAAAAGTGATTATAATCATATTTTTGGTAAAATTTATGAAAGGAGAATGTTATGCTTACACTTGAAATTTATTATGATAAAAACAAACTCGATACTATTGAAGTTAATGAAGGCACAACCGCACAAGAAATAATCAAAAACTATAAGAGTAAATTAACCTATCCTATTTACGCTTGTAAGATGAATAATTTATATCGATCTTTAGGGCATAAAATCGCTCATAGTGGCACATTAGAATTTTTAGATATTACAAATCAAGCTACTTGGCTTGTATATCAAAATTCGCTTGTCTTGCTATATATAAAAGCTGTCCATGATGTACTTGGTAAAGAAGTAAAAGTATCAATTAATAATTCTTTAAATAAGGGATTATACACTAATATAAAAGCTGACATAAATGAAGAAGATGTAAAAAAGATAGAAAAGCGCATGCATCAACTTGTAGCTTTAGATCTTCCTATAAATAAAGAACATTTATCTAAAAAAGAGGCTATGAGAATATGTAAAAAGCATAAGCTAAATGAAACATATGAACTTCTTTCTTCGATAAGTAATATTGATGATGTACAAATATATTCAATGGCTGATGAAATAAACGTTTTCTACTCTTTACTTGTTCCATCAACTTCTCTATTGAGCCTATTTGAACTAAGATACTATAAAAACGCCGTACTATTAAGATATCCTCACCCAAGTGATCCACTATCTATTCCTGAATACAGCGATCAAACACTGCTATATGAAGCCTTTAAGGAAGCTACTATGTGGGGCAAATTAATGGGCATTAATTATTGTTCCGACTTAAATAAGAAGATAAATGAAAACAATACTGAAGAAATTTATTTGATGCAAGAGGCTCTGCATGAAAAAAAGATCGCCAATATTGCTGATCAAATCAAAAACAGAAACACTCATGTTGTACTAATTTGTGGTCCAAGTAGTTCAGGCAAAACAACATTTGCCAATAGATTAATCATTCAACTTAAGGTACTTGGTATAAAGCCACTATATTTAGGCACCGATGATTATTTTGTGGAAGAAAGTGAAAGAACATATGATGAAAAAGGTGAACCAGACTTAGAATCAATCAAAGCTGTTGATACAAATCTATTTAAAAATAATTTAAAAGATTTATTAGATGGCAAAGAAGTCGATTTACCTTACTTTGATTTTGTAAAAAATACAAAAGTCTTTGGTAAGCGAATAACAAAATTAAACAAAGATCAAGTTATTGTAATTGAAGGAATACATACTTTAAATCCTGTATTAACTGAAGGAATTGATGAAAAAGAAAAGTTTAAGATTTATATTTCGCCATTAACACCAATTGGCATAGATTCTCAAAATCGTATTCCCACAACCGATGCTAGAATGCTTAGAAGAATTGTAAGAGATCATCAATTTAGAGGCAGAAGTGTAAAACAAGCTCTTATTGAATGGCCTAGGGTAAGAGATGGAGAAGAAAAAAATATCTTCCCTAATAATGGTATGGCTGATGTCTTCTTTAATTCTAATTGTATCTATGAACTACCCGTCTTAAAAAAGTATGCCGAAGACTTGTTTAAAGAAATAACCAGAGATGAGGAAGAATATGCTGAGGCACAAAGAATGCTTAGTTTTCTAAGATATATCGATCCAATTAAAGACGATGAAAAGATTGTTAATAACTCAATTATTAGAGAATTTATCGGTGGTTCAATTATTGTTAAATAAAAAGTTGGAAATCCAACTTTTTATTGTGCATATATTTTATAAGATAATTTTATAGCCGATTTCAAAGGTTTGTTTAGGCTCTAGATTAATATTTTCTTCTCTTTTTTCAAAGTCTACACCATCTTTAGCACCTAGATTATTCCATGGTTCAATACACACAAATGGTGCAAATGGTGACCAAATAGCTAAATGTTTAAAACCTTTAAATTCAAGCCTAATGTGATGATTATTAGAATATAAATCAGCACTGCTAGGAACAGGAAGTTCATAATATGTAGGATATTTTTCAAATAGTTCCTTATTTATTATTAATGTATTTCCATTATCAAAGACAATCTTGGTATCCTTGTAGTTTTCTTCTACATTAAAAGCTGGATGCAAACCAAAACCAAATGGCATAATTACATCATTGTTATTTTTAATTTGATATTTTATTTCAACAGTTTCATTACTCAAAGAATATGCAACATATAGTTCAAAGTTGAAAGGATATTGTTTAAGTGTTTCTTCATTCTCTTTTAATAAGAAAGTAAGACTATCTTTTTTTTCATCAACCATTTCAAATTCACTATTTCTTGCAAAACCATGGTTACCCATTGGATACTCTTTGCCATTTATGATATTTGTTTTGCTTAAGGTAGAAGAAACTTGGGGAAATAAAATAGGATTTCTGCCCTTCCAATATCTTTCATCACCATCCCAAAGATACTCGTAGGCATCATTATTTCTTTTAAGAGAATGCATTTCGCAACCCTTAGTATCAACTTTTAAAGTAATAAAATCATTTTTAATTGTATAAAGCATAAAACCTTTCTAATAAAAAAGCAGTTATTCAACAACTGCCCAAGATGGAATATCTTTTCCTCTTCTAAAAATTACTGCCTTTTGAAATTCAGTGCTATTTAAAAAACATAATACTTCTTCTGTTTGTTCATCAGTTAAACCAATAAGAATGATTGCTGATAAATCTTTTTCAAGAAGATTAGCACAAACTACTACAGCCTTAACCTCATTATCTTTTTCGCCCTTGAAAGCCTTCATAGAACTTAAATTATCTTCACTTTGAGAAATATGACCATAATCAACCGGAAATATTAAACCAGGGTACTCTGGATGTTTTTGACCTTTTTTATATAAAGTCATATAGTCTCCAGATATATATGCAGCATCTAATTTTTGCCAAAAATAGGCGTTATTTTCAAATTCTTTCATCAATTTCATATCATATCATACTTTTAAGCGCTTTTACTACGGCTTTTCTTGGTTTTATCCTTTTTATCCTTCAAAAAACGATTTAATAGTGTTTCATACTCAACTTTTGAAAAGCCATCGATAGTATGAGTACTTTCATCAGATAAAACTATTTCTAAATCATCATAGTAAACGCCCGAATTATATTTCCACTTTAAAACATCTGAATAATAAATCATTTCGCAAACATTTCGATTAGCGTGATTGTATAAAACCAAGTATTCATCATAGAATTCAATCATTTCTTTTTTTGGCAAAAATAAGAAAGATAAAACACTAATACTAATTAGTGCCGTTCCATAGATATAGGCTTTTATAACAATCAAAAACATGCCTATAATAAACAAAATAAACAATGTTGAATTAGGTTTGGCATCAATTACGCCAAGTAAAATTCTATCTTCTGGTAAATTATACCTTTTAAGTTCCTTTGACTTTATCATAGCCCTATTATAAACCATTACTGTGTTATCATATTGAAGATGAAAAATTTAAAATATACTTTATTACACCAAGATGGCAATGCAAGATATGGCACCATCGAAATAAATGGCTACAAATTAGAAACGCCAGTCTTTATGCCTGTTGGTACTCAAGCTAGCGTTAAATTTTTAGATTATCGCGACATTGAAGAAATTGGTGCCTCAATCATACTATCTAATACTTATCATCTATGGCTTAGACCTGGTGAAGATATTTTGGATAAAGCTGGTGGTATTCATAATTTCATGCACTATTATAATGGACCAGTATTGACTGATTCTGGTGGTTTCCAAGTCTTTTCTTTAGCGGAAATGCGCAATATTACTGAAGAAGGAGTTACCTTTAAATCCCATCTAGATGGTTCAAGGCTTTTCATGGCACCAGAAGATTCTATTAGAATACAAGAAAAAATAGGATCAGATATCGCCATGTCATTTGATGAATGTATTCCTTTTCCTAGTGACTATGACTATGTTAAAAACTCTGTTGATAGAACCCTGCGTTGGGCAAAGCGTGGCCTAGAAGCTCATAAAAGAGAAGATCAAGCATTATTTGGTATTGTCCAAGGATCAAAATATGCTGATTTAAGAAAATATTGTGCTGAAGAACTTGTAAAAATGGACTTCGATGGTTATTCAATCGGTGGCACATCAGTTGGCGAAGATAAAAAGACGCATTATGAGATGTTGGATTATACTTTGCCATATTTGCCAAAAGATAAACCAAGATATGAAATGGGCATTGGTGCGGTTAATGATATTTTGGTAGCTATTGAAAAAGGTGTTGATATGGTTGATTGTGTGCTTCCTACACGTATCGCAAGACATGGCACTCTAATGACTTCAAAGGGTAGAATCAACATCAAGAAACAAATCTATAAAGATGACTTTAGTCCACTTGATGAAAATTGTGATTGCCAATGTTGTAAAAATTATACAAAGGCCTATTTAAATCACTTATTTAGAGCTAATGAAGGACTTGCCAACAATCTTCTTTCAATTCATAATTTACGTTTCTTAATTAGAATTGTAGAAGGCGCAAGAGAAGCGATTAAACAAGATAGATATTTAGCTTATAAAGAAGAAATATTAACTAAATATGGTTTTGATGAAAGGGGCTTTTAATGAAACTTGAAGATTTTGATTATTATTTACCTGAAGAATTAATAGCTCAACATCCTGCTGATAAAAGAGATGAATCAAGGCTATTGGTTCTTCATAAAAATACAGGCGAAATTGAACATAAACACTTTTATGACATCATAAATTATTTACATGCAGGTGATGTACTTGTAAGAAACAATTCGAAAGTAATTCCCGCTAGACTTTATGGTGTCAAAGAGAAAACAGGTGCTAAGGTTGAAGTACTTATTTTAAAGATTGGTGAAAATACCATTTGTGAATGTCTATGTGGTAATGCTAAAGCCATAAAGATTGGAACTATTATAAAGTTCTCTGATAAGTTAAAAGGTGAATGTCTGGAAATAAAAGAAGAAGGCATTCGTATTATCAAGATGATATATGAAGGCATCTTTATTGAAATATTAGAAGAAATTGGATTAATGCCTACTCCTCCTTATGTTCATGAAATGTTAAAAGACAACAATCGTTATCAAAATGTCTATGCAAAGCCACTTGGCTCAGCCGCTTGTCCTACAGCTGGTTTACATTTTACAAATGAGCTAATTGCAAAGATAAAAGAAAAAGGTGTTGAAATAGTTGATATTACCTTACATGTTGGTTTGGGTACTTTTAAACCTGTAAAGGAAGAAGAAATAGAAAATCATAATATGCATTATGAATCTTATTCTATGTCAAAAGAGGCTGCAAAGGCTTTAAACAAAGCTAAAAAAGAAGGAAGACGTATCATTGCGGTAGGAACAACTTCCACAAGAACTTTAGAATCTGTAATGGCTAAATATGGAGAATTTAAAGAATGTCATGGTGATACCAATATCTTTATTTATCCACCATATGAATTTAAAGGAATAGATTGTCAAATTACTAATTTCCACTTACCTAAATCAACACTTATTATGATGATTAGTGCCTTTACAAGTAGAGAAATGACTTTAAATGCTTATAATATCGCGGTAGAAAACAAATATCGTTTCTTCTCATTTGGCGATTCAATGTTTATCACTAATGAATAATTATCAAAAACAAATCAAACAAATAAACGAGTTAAAAGATAGAGCAACATTATTACTTCATATATGTTGTGGGGTATGTTCGGTCTATCCTCTTTTATATTTAAGAAAGTACTTTAAAATAACAATCTATTTTACTAATTCTAATATTTATCCTTATGATGAATATTTAAAAAGATTAGATGCCCTAAATACATATCTTAAGTTTTTAAAAGATGATGAAATTAAATTAGTAGTAGGCAAATATGATTATGAATCCTATAAAAAAATATTAGAACCATTAAAAGATGAACCGGAAATGGGTAAAAGATGTAAGCTTTGTTATAGCTTAAGAATGAATGAAGGCTTTAAATATGCCAGTGAAAATAATTATGAATATTTCACCACCGTCATGTCTATTTCAAACCGTAAAAATGCTGATTATTTAAATGAAATTGGCGAAGCATTAGAAAATAAATATAAAGATGTTAAATATTTACATGCTGACTTTAAAAAAGGTGATGGCATAACTAAAAACGAAAAATTGAATAAAGAACTTAATCTTTATCATCAAAACTATTGTGGATGTGAATTCTCAATAAGAAAATAAATCATTTAATTAAAAATAAAACCCCTTTGTAATAAATATTCAAATTAGAGGGGGTTTAAATGTTTTAGTATGCTAATAAAACAAAAATGGATTTTTATTATACGGTTATTATACGGTTTTATTCAACGCTTAATAGTAAAGGCATTTTATCCCCAAAATAGAAAAGCCCTATAATAGGACTATATATCCTTTATAGGGCGTGTTTTATAAGGTTTTCCTTATTAATTATTAGATAACTTTATGTTCCTTTAATAGCTTTTCTACATCTGTTCCCTTAATCTTATCAAGAGCTTTCTTTAGAACTATCTTTTCACCAAAGCTTAATTCCATGTCGGTAATTTTTTTACCATCTCTTAATTGAACAGTTGAATTTAATAGGTCTCTTATATCATAAGTAGAACCCCAAACCTCAGGCACACCTCTATCAACATTTAATAGAGTATATACTGCTTCCATACCAGTACGCATTGAATACTCAGTAGTGAAGATTGTATCTCTTGGCGTTTCCGCAAATTGGCCTAAGAAGGCGAAGTTTTTTGAACCAGCAGGAACTACATCTGGTCTATCACCATAAGCTCTTGGCATAAAGAAGGCATCGATATAAGGCATCATAACTGGAACAGTATTTGCACTATTTGTCGCATACTCTTCAATCTTATCTTCAGGTACACCTAAATGGTATAACCATTCTTCACAAATTTCCTTACCAGTACATTCTCTCATTGGCTTCTTAATATAATCGCCAGGTCTATCAGTGAATAAACTATATACCCAAACTAGACAATGGTCTTTAGGTTGTTGTCTAAATTGAGGTTGTCTATTGATTGTCCAAGATAATAACCAAGAAGAATCTTTAACAGTTACAATACCACCGGTTGTAACCTTACCTTCAAATGGATCTCTTTTACAAATTGCCTTGATATAAGGAATAATGTTTTGATCAAGTGTTTCAACTGTTGCCGACATCCAGTTTGTAGCTTCTGGATCTGAGCAGAACTTATCAGGATGGCCAAAGCTAGGGTCTTGAGCAGCAATCTTGCGCCATAAATCCCATCCTCCGCCTTCTTTTAATTCTGTGTTATATTCAGCCTTGCTATTTTGAGAACCCATTGTAGAATTTTCAACACAGCCGCCATTTGTGATAAATACTAAATCATTTTCAGTTAAATCAATATGATTTTCCTTACCATTTTCAAGTACATCAATTCTTTTAGCTAACTTATTATTAGGATCACTACAATCAAATTCAACATTCGTAACATGAACACCATAATGGAAAGATACACCATGTCCTTCAAGATATTTAACCATTGGTAGAATCATTGATTCATATTGATTAAACTTAGTAAATCTTAAGGCCTTGAAATCTGGTAAACCGCCAATATGATGAATGAATCTTTGGAAGTATAACTTCATTTCAAGCGCACTATGATATTCTTGGAACGCAAACATTGTGCGCCAATATAACCAGAAGTTTGACTTAAATACTTCATCAGTAAAGATATCATTTATCTTTTTATCTTGAAGTTGTTCATTAGGTGTAAAGAATAACTTCATGATTTCCATGGCGCCCTTATCAGAGATATCAAACTTACCATCAGTATGAGCATCCTCACCTTTGTTTACTGTAGCTCTACATAGTGAATAGTTAGGATCTTCTTTATTTAGCCAATAATATTCATCTAAAACAGATACACCTTCTGTTTCGATTGAAGGAATATCTCTAAATAAATCCCACATTACTTCGAAGTGGTTATCCATTTCTCTTCCACCTCTCATAACATAACCTACATTTTCAAATTTGTAGCCATCACATGCTCCACCAGCAAGCTTACCTTTTTCCAAAACATGGACATGTTCACCTTTCATTTGACCATCTCTTACAAGATAACAAGCAGCTGTTAATGCAGCTAGACCACTACCTACAATATATGCTGACTTTTGATCAACACCTTCAGGTTTTCTTGGATGAGCGAATGCTTCATAATTTCCACTAGAGTAATACATTTAACATTTACCTCCTACTCTTTACACTTCTAATATATTTTTATTTTCAAATACTTTATATAAACAAAAGAAGGCTTTTGTTTAGTATTTAAACATCAACCTTCTTATGTATATTTTTTTATCAAATTAATCATTTTGATTAACTTTATCAATTCTTAAGCGATTTAAAGCTTCCTTAATATTACCTTGTATTACCAAAGATAGTTTATCAACTATTAATTTGGGATCTTGTTTCATACCATCCTTAATCCATTCTAACATTAATCCCACAAAAGCATACTTATATAGATTAGCGATAAAATACTTATCTTTTTCATTAATAGACATGCCTTGAGCTTGTTCCTCAACCACATCCTCCAACAATTTATAAGTAAGTTTATATAAATAGTTTTCTACTTGTTCCCTACTTACTGAATTATATACATTCATAATAAAGGGCTTATTTTCTTTGACGGCCTCAAATATGTTTAAGTAGCCTTCTTGCCAAGTGTTGTAGGTTTTCTTACCCGATAAAGCTTTAGAAGCATCCTCAAGGCAAGACCATTCTACCAAATCATAAATATCCTTAAAGTGATAATAGAAAGTCATACGATTAATACCACAATCTTCAGTGATATCACTCACCGTAATCTTGTTCAAGGGTTTTTGAAGCAGCAGTTTCTTCAATGATTCTTCAAGAGCTTTTTTAGTTATTTGTGACATGTCTTAATTATAAAATAAAAGGACATCAGTTGTCCTTATTATCATTTTCTTCTGGCAAATTATTATCAGTTAAAACAGATTCATCATCTTGTTTACTTAAAGCACTATCAATTACCTCATCAGGGGTTACATCAATAACCTCACTTGTATTATCCACATCAATAGTTGTAAATTTAGCCTCACTGTCTTGTTTGTCATTTATATCTTCATCTTTTCCTTTTTCATATTTAACTTTTAATATCGCTAAATAGATATTAGATATAAGATCACTAAGCCCAGCAAACAATAGGCCAATGCCTGCACTAGAATATAGAATATTTACACTAAAACTATAGAAATAATTAAATATTACAAGAGCACCAAAGCCAAAGCATACAAGCATTAATATTAGATAGGCAACAAAATTATGGCCACCTAGTCTTTTTTCATCCATTGCATCTTGTATTTTTAAGGCTCCTGATACAATAATTGCAATACCTAAGGCAACGGTTGTAACATCCGATAAAGAGTAGCGACAAATAATAACAACAATAGCTAGTGCCATTAAAACAATTCCTAAAATAAAATCATTCCTTTTATAGCGTTCGTCAATTTTAGTTATAAAGTAGCGAATTATTTCAACAATACCACAAGCCATTAAAACATAGCCTAATACAGTTACAACCATCTCTACACAAGCAGATCCTTTTACGATTAAAAGATAGCCAACTATAATATAAACAATATTTACCAACAGCATTATTGGCTTAAGCGATTTAAAAAATGTCATAAGATGAGTCTCCTTATATCTATATTATGAGAAAAAAGCTTAAAATATGCAAAAAAGTTTAAAAAAGCCATTGAATAAAGGTTTTTTTCATAGTATTATAGAAAAGCTTAAGTGGATCCCGAGGGGATCTATATATTAAGCACATGTTTGGCACACCTGAAAATGTGTGCATGAAAATGAAAGGAGAATTAAATGCCTACAATTAATCAATTAGTAAGAAAAGGTAGAACAGCTAGAACTTTTAAGTCTAAATCACCTGCATTAAACAGAGGATATAACTCTTTAAAGTCTAGACCAATCAACTTGGCTTCTCCTCAAAAAAGAGGAGTATGTACCAGAGTTGGTACAATGACACCTAAGAAGCCAAACTCAGCTTTAAGAAAGTATGCCCGTGTTAGATTAAGTAATGGTATGGAAGTTACTGCTTATATTCCAGGTATCGGCCATAACCTACAAGAACACTCAGTTGTACTTATCAGAGGTGGTAGGGTAAAGGACTTACCAGGTGTTAGATATCATATCGTTAGAGGCACACTTGACTGTGCTGGTGTAGATGGACGTAAACAAAGTCGTTCATTATATGGCGCTAAAAAGCCTAAGTAAAACATGAAAGGAGATTAAATTATGCCAAGAAAAGGACATATTGCGAAAAGAGATGTATTAGCAGATCCAATTTATAATTCAAAGCTTGTTACACGTTTAATCAACAAAATCATGTTAGACGGTAAAAAAGATGTTGCTGAAAACATTTTATATAATGCATTTCAAATCGTAGAAGAAAAAACTGGTCAACAACCTATGGAAGTGTTCGAAAAAGCACTTGACAATGTTATGCCAGAATTAGAATTAAAATTAAGAAGAGTTGGTGGTGCAAACTACCAAGTTCCAGTTGAAGTTTCTTCAGAAAGAAGATTAACTTTAGGTTTAAGATGGATTGTTAACTATTCACGTTTAAGAAGTGAAAAGACTATGGAACAAAGATTAGCAAACGAAATTATCGATGCTTCTAATGGTGTTGGACAATCTGTTAAGAAGAAGGAAGATACTCATAAGATGGCTGATGCTAATAAGGCATTCGCTCACTTCCGCTGGTAATAAGAAAGGAATATTATGGCAAGAGAGTATAGCTTAGAAAATACTAGAAATATCGGTATCATGGCTCACATCGATGCTGGTAAGACTACTTGTACTGAACGTATTCTTTTCTTCACTGGTAAGACACATAAAATTGGTGAAACACATGATGGTGCTTCACAAATGGACTGGATGGCCCAAGAACAAGAAAGAGGTATCACTATCACTAGTGCTGCCACTACTACTTTCTGGGCTGGCCAAAACCATCAATTCCCTAAGAATCGTATTAACATTATCGATACACCAGGACACGTTGACTTTACAGTAGAAGTTGAAAGATCTCTAAGAGTATTAGATGGTGCAGTAACTGTTTTAGATGCTAAAGCAGGTGTTGAACCTCAAACTGAAACAGTATGGCGTCAAGCTACTACATATGGTGTTCCAAGAATTGTTTTCTGTAACAAGATGGACGCTACTGGTGCTGACTTCATGATGTCAGTTAGATCAATCGGTAATAGATTAGCTGCAAAAGCTGCTGCTATCCAAATGCCTATTGGTGCTGAAAATACATTTAGAGGTATTATCGATCTTGTTGAACGTAAACAATATATGTACAACAACGATCAAGGTACTGATATCTCTGTAACTGAGATTGATGACCAATTCAAGGAAGAAGCTGAATTATTAAGAGCTGAACTTCTTGAAGTATTATCAGAATATGATGATGAATTAATGGAAAAATACCTAGAAGGTGAAGAAGTTTCTGTTGAACTTATCAAAAAGACAATTAGAAAAGCTGTTATTGGCGCTGATTTCTTCCCTGTTCTATGTGGTTCTGCATATAAGAACAAAGGTATCCAATTATTACTAGATGCAGTTGTTGAATACTTACCTTCTCCACTAGATGTTCCATCAATTAAGGGTGTTACATTAGATGGTGTTGAAGAAGCAAGACATCCAAGCGACAGCGAACCATTTGCTGCTTTAGCATTTAAAGTAATGACTGACCCATTTGTAGGTAGACTTACATATTTCAGAGTTTACTCTGGTAAGGCTAATGCAGGTAGTTATGTATTAAACGCTACTAAAGATAAGAAAGAAAGATTTGGTAGACTTGTACAAATGCATGCTAACCACCGTGCTGAAATCGAAGAAGTTTTCGCTGGTGATATCGCGGCTGCTGTAGGTTTAAAGGATACAACTACTGGTGATACATTGTGTGATGAAAAGAACCCAATTATCCTAGAATCAATGGTATTCCCTGAACCAGTTATCCAAATGTCAGTTGAACCTAAGACTAAGGCTGACTCAGATAAGATGGATGCTGCTTTAGCTAAATTAGCTGAAGAAGACCCTACATTTAGAACATACACTGATGAAGAAACTGGCCAAACTATTATCGCTGGTATGGGTGAACTTCACTTAGATATCATCGTTGATAGAATGAAGAGAGAATTCAAAGTAGAATGTAATATTGGTGCTCCACAAGTTGCCTTTAGAGAAACAATTAGAAAAGCTGCTGATTGTGAAGGTAAATTCGTTAGACAATCTGGTGGTAGAGGTCAATATGGTCACGTTTGGATTAAGTTTGAACCAAATGAAGAAGGTAAAGGATTTGAATTCATTGACGCTGTTGTTGGTGGATCAGTTCCAAGAGAATATATTAAGCCAACTCAAGATGGTCTAGTAGCTGCCTTAAACAATGGTCTAGTTGCTGGTTACCCTGTTGTAGATATCAAAGCTACATTATTCGATGGTTCTTACCACGAAGTCGATTCAAGTGAAATGGCATTCAAGACTGCTGCTTCTCTAGCTTTAAAAGAAGCTGCTAAGAAATGTGATCCAGTATTACTTGAACCAATCATGGATGTTGAAGTAACTGCTCCAAGTGAGTACTTAGGTGCTGTAATGGGTGATGTTACTAAGCGTCGTGGACAAATTAGAGAACAAGAAGAAAGAGGAAATGCTGTAGTAATTAGAGCTTATGTACCTCTATCTGAAATGTTTGGTTATTCTACAGACTTGAGATCATTTACTCAAGGTCGTGGAAACTATATGATGCAAATGGATCACTATGCAGAAGTTCCAAAGAGCATCGCTGAAAGTATTGCCAAGAAAAACGCTAAAGACTAATTGATAAATAAGGCGTTTTATCTTAAAATTAAAATTGTTTAAATAGGAGGAAAAAATTTAAATGGCAAAAGAGAAATTTGACCGTTCACTAGAACATGTCAATATCGGTACTATCGGTCACGTTGACCATGGTAAAACTACTTTAACTGCTGCAATCACTAAAAGATTAGCAGAAAAAGGCCAAGCTGAATTCAAGGCTTATGATCAAATTGATGGTGCTCCAGAAGAAAAAGCTAGAGGTATCACTATCAATACTGCACACGTTGAATATAAGACTGCAAAGAGACACTACGCTCACGTTGACTGCCCAGGACACGCTGACTATGTAAAGAACATGATTACTGGTGCTGCTCAAATGGATGGTGCTATCCTAGTTGTTGCTGCAACTGATGGACCAATGCCTCAAACAAGAGAACACATCCTACTTGCTAGACAAGTTGGTGTACCTTACATCGTAGTATTCCTAAACAAGTGCGATATGGTTGATGATCCAGAATTAATCGACTTAGTTGAAATGGAAGTAAGAGAATTATTATCTGAATATGGTTTCGATGGCGATAACGCTCCAATCATCAGAGGTTCTGCTCTTAAGGCTCTTGAAGGTGATGCAGCTTATGAAGAAAAGATTGATGAATTAATGGACGCTGTTGATGAATACGTTCCATCTCCTCAAAGAGAAACTGATAAGCCATTCTTAATGTCTGTAGAAGATGTATTCACTATCACTGGTCGTGGTACTGTTGCTACAGGTAGAGTAGAACGTGGTGTTGCTCACTTAAATGATGAAGTTGAAATCGTAGGTATCAAGCCAACAAGAAAGACAGTTATTACTGGTCTTGAAATGTTCAGAAAGCAACTTGATGAAGCTGAAGCTGGCGATAACATCGGTGCATTACTTCGTGGTGTAAACCGTGATGAAATCGAAAGAGGACAAGTATTAGCTAAACCTGGTTCAGTTACTCCTCATACAAACTTCAAAGCTCAAGTTTACGTATTAACTAAAGAAGAAGGTGGTCGTCATACTCCATTCGTAGTAAACTACCGTCCTCAATTCTATTTCCGTACTACAGATGTTACTGGTGTTGTTGAAGAAATCAAAGATAACAACGGTGGCGCTATGGAAATGGTTATGCCTGGTGATAACGTATTAATGACTGTTGAACTAATCGCTCCTATCGCTCTTGAAAATGGTACTAAATTCTCTATCAGAGAAGGCGGTAGAACTGTAGGTTCTGGTAACGTTACAGAAATCATTAAATAATTACTAATTGATTAAATAATTATATAAAAGGTTATCGTGAGATAACCTTTTCTTTTATGCTGAATGATTTATTTATAACTAACTTATAGTCTAAGAATTAACCTAATGTTGCTGCGTAGCCAAACACTGCATCAGACAATATTTCAATAATCACCGTCACGATATAGAAATTACACTTTTGATTAAATTCTACTTTAAAATCCTCTTTATCTTTTATACGATTTGTTGATAAAACAACGAATCTAATAATATACGCTATGAGAATTGTTAACAGTGTAGATATGACCCTTCTTGCAATTTTTGGTATACCAGAAGGTAATTTAAATGCCGCTAAAACTAATGTTTCTATTACAATTGATGATATTAAAATCAAGAAAGTAATAAAATTATTCTTATTGCCCGTTTCCATATTTCCTCCATTTACTTCTCAAGCATAATTTAATAAGTCACAACAAGATTAAACATCTACACTCTTGCAGTATTAGAACAAATATAAAGAAATAAATTTTCTTTCTTACTTTGTTATTTAGATTTTAACATTTTTCTATTATTGACACTATCAATGTATATTAAAAGCTTTCTTTCGAAAGCCTTAATTTATTAATATTGAGAATAATTTACCCATTCACCATTTTGGTCAGCAACCCAAGAATAAGCGCCAATTCTATACCAAGTATATCCACTATCTGATCTAATTTCATATACTTCATATTCCCCACCTTTATGGGCAAGCCATAGTCTAGTTGCATCTTTATTTGCATCACTTCTAACATTTAAGTTATCAGCCGTTACGCTTATCTTTCCTAATTTGTTAGTTATTTCAAGTGAGCTAATCATGTCAATTACATCACCATCTTCATAGCCACTTGTACCATGGTCAAAGTAAGAAACATGAATATATCTTTTAGCGCCATTTAAGCTTGTTATAGCGCCAGAATATTCATACCAATCTTCGCTTCTATCTTTTGAGAAAACAGCGTTATATGGAGCGTAATTATTGTATGTAACATAATATGTATAATTACCATAAGTTTTATTGCCATAATCATGTTTATATTCATATAGGCCACCTAATTCTTCCATTGGATCAAATGATGAGAATACCACATATGGATTTGAATCATTCACATCTCCCTTATAAACTTTAATCACTGGAACTTGAATACTAGATTTACTATCAAATCGAAAATCCGAATTCATAAATTCTTTACTATAAGACCACCCATCTTTAATCGTTATTTTCATGTCGGCATATTCAACAGTTTGGCTAGCTGTCGCTGGTTCTTCTGTTTGGACAGCTTCTTCAGTTACAGTTGGTTCTTCGCTTGTTGAAACCTCTAAAAATGGATTAGTAGATTGTTGATTTGAAGATGAAGCATCAGAACTAGTATCATTCACTTTAACATTTATACTGCAGCCAGATAATAATACAAGTGTACTCAAAGAAACAATTAATGTTTTTTTCATATGTCCCCCTTTTTTAATTACTCTTTAATTCTAGCATATTATGCGCCTTGTTTAACTTGTTCCATTAAGGAATTAAAACCTTCTAAGTCCATCATTCCTTGTGCATATCCTAGAAATTCACTATTTTTATCAATTATATATAAAGTTGGAAAAGCATTAACTCCACAAGCAGTAAATAAACGATTATCTTCATCAATGATAACTGGTATATTAATACTCTTCTCTTTAATAAATTCAATTATCGCTTCTTTACTTGTGTTACTAGAAGATGGCGACATTACATAAAAGCATTTTACATTATCATCATTTGATAAAGCGTATGTTGTATAGTCTTCTATCTCATTCATACAATATGTACACCATGTTGCAATATAGTTAAGCATGACATATTGGCCATTATAGCTTTTTAAATTTACTTCATTGCCATCTTGATCATAATAGATTACATCAAGTACATCAATTGTTGCACCAGAAGAATTATCACTTACATTTTCCTTATAAGTAACTAGCGTTATTGATGATTTATAAATCATGTTGCCACCATAAATAATAAGAATAAGACCAGCTAGTATCATGACATATTTACTAAACTTTCTTTTGTTATTTAAAAACTTAAGAATGTTTCCTGTAAATAAACCAGTTATAAGAAAAGGAATAATTAATCCAAGTCCATATACTAATATATATAAATATCCAGAAGGCTTACTAGCGGCTATTATAATAGCACTAGAAAGCAAGGGGCCAATACATGGAGAGTAACTTATCGAGAATACAAAGCCTAAAAGAAAGGCCTTTAAATAGCTCATGTGTTTTAAATCTAAATCGATATTAAGACGATTACTTAAATTTAAATGTAAGTCGATTATCCCACATTCTTTTAAGCCAAAAATAATTAATATAGTTCCACCAATTATTGATATTATTTCTTGATAGTTTTCAATAAAGGGTTTAATGGTATTTATTGATAAAGCTAACACAAAAAAGATAACACTTATGCCCAGTACAAAAAATACCGTATTAATAAATACTTTGATAGTGTTATATTTTATTTCACCATCTTCTTTCACTTCCTTTAAATCGCTTGATAAATAAGACATATATAAAGGAAGCATAGATAAGACGCATGGTGAAAGAAAAGACAATAGTCCTTCTAAAAATAGGCCAAACAAAGACATTAACTAAAGCTTACAAACTCCTCTTTTGGTTTTTCAATTTCCATAGCTGATTTACCATCAATATAAATCTTCACACCGTTTCTTTCTTTAGCAACCCTAAAGACACCCTCAATATGATAATAATGATTTAATTCTAATTTATCATTTAAATTTCTTACAATCATACCAAGTCTTTGTGTGTCATTAGCGCAACATACCATCGCAAAACGGCCAAATATCTTATTAGCCCCCTTATCTTCTAAATAGAAAGAATTAAACTTTATAGGGCTTCCATCATATTTGCTATAGTTATCAATCGCATCCATATAGAAGATTCCATAGTCCATATCTGATATATCAAGATTGTTTTTATCAAACAAATCATCCTTAGGCATATCATACATGTTACCTTGTTCATCCTCTAAGCCAATAACTGCGTATTGATTCATACTTTTGATATTATTTCTTAAATATCGAAAATCTTGTCCCATGTATCTGTTCAAGACAACAATTTCTGTAAGATTTACATGATTAAAAACAAATTGCGGCATATTGGTAACTTGCACCTTAAACTTTGAGGCATCAATTGTACAAATTACTTGAGCAATTTCCATGCCTCTTGGCAAATCACTATTTAAAAGCTTTGAATCATCATCCATGCCATTAAATTCAATAAAGAAACGATCTGGATTATACTTATCATCCAATTCTAAAAGCTTGTCATTATTAAAATCTGCAAAATCCATATATACTACATCACTATGAGTTTTCTTTAGAAAGTCCTTATCATATTCTTCATCGCCTTCTTCAAAACAAATAATTAAAGTAGTCTCTTGTTCCGTGAAACGAGGATCTAATAAAGTTCTTTTAATGGCTGTAGTCTTGCCAGAATCAATTAAACCAGTAACAATGTATATAGGTCTATCCATGGAAAACCTCTTTATACTTATTCTTATCAATACTTGTACCAATAATTGACACTAAAGTATTATCTCTTTTTTCACCTAAATAAATATGATATTCATTTAAGACATAGTTTAAGTATAATGTTCCCTCTTTAGAATTTACATAACCCTTAATTCTAATAATATCTTCATCAACATTACTTAAGATATTTTCAAGCTCTTCTTTACTAAATACATAATCAGTTCTAATGATTTGATTTTTGAATAATTCATCCTCATCATCGTCATCATCTTCCCCATCATGGTGATGATGGTGGTGATGTTCATGTTCATAATCGTGATCATGATGGTGTTCATGGTGACAACCACAACAGCATTCATGTTGGTGATCATCCTCTTCATCTTCATGACCCGCAACAATTAAATCCATTAGTTCATCAATAGAATACTCAGTTACATTCTTATCCAAAATAGTTACATCATCATGTAATTCTTTAATGATTTCTTTAGCATTTTCAATTTGTTCAGGACTTGCCACATCAAGATGAGACAAAATTATCGCATTAGCAGCCTTTACTTGATCATCGAAATAATCTTTAAAGTTCTTGTGATACTTCTTGCATGTTTTAACATCCACAATACAAATATGTGATACAACTCTAAAGTCGTCATCTTCCTTTACAACATTTAAAATATCCGATAATTTGCCAACACCAGAAGGTTCAATCAACAAATCAGTTACATCCATCTTTTCAATTTCTTCTAGAGCTGTTTCAAAGTCGCCCTTTAAAGAACAACATATACAACCATTATTGATTTCTTTAACATTTAGTGCGCTATCAAAGAAAGCACCATCAACACCAACTTCGCCAAATTCATTCTCAAGTAACATCACTTTCTTGAATTTCTTTTCGCTTAATAATTTTTGAATAAAAGTAGTTTTACCTGCTCCTAAAAATCCTGAAATAATATAAACATTTATCATAAATTTATAAACCTCTTTCTACCCTATGTATTTTAACATCAAAAGAAAAAGTAGTTAAACACTACTCTTCTTTAGTTTTCTTTTTCTTAATTTTAACTAGCTCTGGATGATAGTATTGTTCAAGTTTATCTTGTGATAACTTCACCCTAAATATCATACCGGCAAATGGCGCGATATTGATTTTAATACTGTTATTTAACTTATGGAAAGGTTCTTTCTTTGAGCGAAGAGCTTTATCATTAACCTTGCCACAACCACCATACTTTTCATCTTCACTATTTATTACTTCGCTATATACCCCTGCAAAAGGAACACCAATTTGATAATCACTATAAGCATTTGGTGTCATATTTAATATTGTTACAAAACAATATTCTTCATCAAAACGGAAATAACTGTAAATAGATTGTTCATTATTATCGGCATCAATCCATTTAAAATAGTTTGAATCATAATCATATTTATAGAAAGCAGGATATTTAATATATAGATGTGATAAATCACTAACTAGTTTTTTAAAACTATCATGTAAAGGATAATCTAGTAAAAACCAATCCAATTCCTTATTTTCATCAAATTCTCTAATTGTTGCAATCTCATTACCCATAAAGTTTAACTTCTTACCAGGATGAGTATACATATAAACATACAAATTACGACATTGTGAGAATTTATCCTCGTATTTGCCCCACATCTTATCAACAATGGTCTTTTTAGAATGAACTACTTCATCATGCGAAAATGGAAGTAAGAACTTTTCTGAATAGAAATAGGCCATTGAAAAAGTTAAATCATTATGATGATACTTACGATAAATAGGATCCATACCATAGTATTTTAAGGTATCATTCATCCAACCTAAATCCCATTTATAATCAAAGCCTAAGCCACCTTCTTCCACTTTTTTAGTCACATTAGCAAAATCAGTAGAATCTTCAGCAATTAAAAGACAATTAGGATGAAGTTGTTTTAAATGATAGTTAATACGCTTAGTGAAACTTTGACCAGCTACATTTTCACCTAAATCACGATTACCATGATGATAAATTAAATGCGATACAGCATCAAATCTTAGACCATCAATATGATATTTTTCAATAAAGAAATTAGCACTAGACATTAAATAAGAAATAACTGGTCCACTACCCAAATCAAAGCACATTGTTCCCCAATCAGAATTAGCCAAATGATACTCTTTATATTCATAACATTGAGCAAAGTCATAATTCACAAGACCAAAGTAATCATTTGCGAAATGTACAAATACTACATCTAGTATTACCCCAATATTGTTTTTATGACACTCATTAATCAAGTCCATCAAATCATATGGGGTACCATATCTACTGGTACATGCAAAAAAACCTAAACTTTGATAGCCCCAAGAGCCATCATATGGATATTCAAAGACCGGCATAAGTTCAAGATGGGTGTAGCCCATATCTTTTAGGTAAGGGACTAAATCCTCCTTTAAGCCTCGATAAGTATCATACTCTTTTTCATATTTTTTAAAGCCGCCTAAATGCGCTTCATAAATATTGATAGCTTCACCTAGATTATTAGTTTTCTTATCTTGATAAGTATTATCAGAGAAATGATAATAATCAAGGTCATACATTACCGATGCTGTTCCCCTTCTTTCAAAACGATATGAGTAGGGATCAAACTTATCCATCCAATTCTTTTCATCTTTATAAATACGATATTTATAAGAATACAAAGGTTCCATATCATCTATAAAGGTTCTCCAAACACCTCTTTCATCAATCTTTTCCATAGGATACAAACGGCTAAAGCTATCCTTAGAAGTAAAAACTTCCACCTTATAAGCATGTGGTGCCCAAAGTGTAAATTCCATGCCGCTATCCTTAATATGCGAACCAAATAGTTTATAAGCCTCTAATTCATACCCCTCAAAAAACCTGTCATATTCTCTTAACATACTAATCTCCTACCATTTCTTTATATAGATTTTCATAATCCGTCTTTACTCGTCCAAATGAAACATCATACTTCATTGCCGATTTTATAAGCATCTTAAAATCTTTTCTATTCTTAAAATATGTTTTATATGCATAATTAAACACAATCATAAAATCATACGAATTATATGGCCTAAAAGAAAAACCCCAACCATTCTTCTCATACTCGTTATATGGCTTAACGGTTTCTAGTAAGCCACCTGTTTCTCTAACCAATGGCAAAGTTCCATAATGCATCGCAATCATTTGGGAAAGACCGCAAGGTTCAAAAAGCGATGGCATTAAAAATAAATCAGCTGCGGCATATACTCTGTGTGCCATTTTTTCATCATAGGTACCGATATAACGTACTTGTTTCTTATATTCTTTTTCTAAAATCTTAAAGGCATATTCGTACTTTGATTCTCCAGAACCAATAATCAACAATTTTACATTTCTTCTTAAGATTTCATGAATATTTGACAGAATTAAATCCAAACCTTTTTGATAAGTCATACGTGTGATAATACCAAGCACCATCGAATCATCATCAGCAAGTTTTAATTCCTTAAGTAAGGCATCTCTATTCGCCTTTTTGCCTTTAATAAAGCTACTTGCGTCATAATTTTCATATAAATAAGGATCATTTTTAGGATTAAATAAATCAATATCAATACCATTGGTAATACCGATTAAATCATCCCCACGATATCTTAAGATAACATCTAATCCATTTCCATATTCAGGATTTAATATCTCTTTGGCATATGTTTTAGAAACGGTTAAAATCTTATCCGCACAAACAATACCAATCTTCATCAAATTGCATTCATCATTAAACCTTAAAAGTCCATCACTATAATCTTTATATTTAAAACCAAGTTCAAATAAAAGACTTTTATCATAGTGACCTTGATACATTAAATTATGAATGGTGAAAATATGCTTAATCTTTTTAATATTTTTATCTTTCTTATATTGCAACTTACAAAAAGCTGGAATTAAAGCTGTATGATAATCGTTACTTTGAATAATATCGGGATAATATTCTAATTTTTTTAGCATTTCAATAACCGCTAAACAAAAGAAAGAAAAACGATATTTATCATCATGATAACCATAAACATCATTGCGATTAAAATAGGTTTCATTCTCAATAAAATAATATTCAACTTTATCTACAAAATAAGAATAGACATTAGCTTGTAAGTTAAAACAAGGAGCTAAAACATCAAAGCTTGTTAAATATTTCAGCTCATTTTGATACTTTTCCTTAATAGACAAATGTAAAGGTAAAACTACCTTTACATTGTACTTTTTTGAATTTATCGATTTGGGCAAGGCATAACAAACATCTGCCAAACCACCAGTTTTAATAAAAGGTAATGACTCAAACGTAGCCAATAATACCTTTTTCATCTAAATACGATCGCCTCTTTTAATATATAAAGGAGAATTATCGCCCTTAAGTTCTTTAATATGCGTAACAATGGCAAGTCTATCAACAACGCACTTATCCATCTTAACGTTCTTATTAATTAAAACCCCTGGCATGATAACACTATCTTTAATTACAGAACCTTCTTTGATAGTAACGTTTCTGCCAATTACACAATTTTCAACGTTGCCTTCAATAATACAGCCATTACCAACTACACAATTTTTAACATCTGATTTTTGGGAATAGATAGTTGGACAAGTATCATTAGTAGCGGTATAAATTGGCCAATCGTCTGAGAAAATATTAGAAAGTTCTTTTTCATTTTTAATATCCATATTAGCTTTATAATATGCCTCAAGTGTTGAAATACATGCAGCAAAGCCACTATGAAGGTAGCCACCAATCTTAAATACTTCTAATCCATCAGCGATAATATCGCTCAAAGAATATAAGCTAGATGTAGCCATAGCTGCATAAATCATATCAATAAAGATTTTCTTTGACATAACATATGTTTCAAGTGAAATCTTTTCTCTTTTTGTCTTACCCAAATTTTTTTCAATTTTCGTAATAACTTTATTATCGTCAATTTCCAAAGTATCACACATCAAGAAAGACTCGTTGGCATTATTAACATTTTGATATAAAACTGTTATATCATTCTTACTTTCAATATGATAATCAAGCAATTTTTCAAAATCTTGAATATATACAAAATGAGATGGAGCCAAGATAACATATGGAGAATTATCTTCTTCAAAATACTTTAAGTTAGCCATTAAAGAAGCTACATCAGTGTTATAGATTTCATTTGGAATAGCCTTCTCACCATGAAGAATTCTAATCTTACCCCTTTTACTATTTATGTTATAACTTGTATGTTGAATATGTTGAATAGTTGAACGAGGTCTATTTTTAACTTGTACTTCAATGTTGTAGATACCAGAATTAGTTAAATTAGAAAGAATAAAGTCAATAATACGATATCTACCCATAAAAGATGTAGCTGATATTGGACGATAATCTTCAATTCCTTCTACATGAACATAACTAGGTTCAATATTAATAATTCCTAAAGCTTTCTTATTCATTATTCAACCTCACTTACAACTTTCTTAGTAACTAATAAAATCTTATCAGAATTTTTCTTGCCCAAAGTGACTCCATCTGGAATCTTTACACCCTCTTGAACAAGACATCTATATAGTTTAGCGTTTTTGCCAACTTTAACATCATTCATTACAACTGAGTCAAAGACCTTAGCACCTTCACCAATCTTGCAATTTGTGAATAATACAGAATGATCAACATCTCCATCCACTACACAACCTTGTGTAATATAAGCATTTCTTACTTTTGCTTTACTGCCAATAAGTTGAGGAGTAGCTAGGGCATCAGCAGTATAGATTTTCCAATCATTATCAAATAAATTAAGGTCATTTGTATGATCTAATAAATCCATATTAGCTTCCCATAAAGAATCAATAGTACCGACATCTTTCCAATAGCCCTTGAAACGATATGCTTGCAAATTTAATCCATCTTTTAAATAATTTGGGATAATATCCTTACCAAAATCATGATTAGATTCATTATTCTTCTCATCAGCCTTTAGATATTTTCTTAAAGTCTTATAAGAGAAAATATAAATACCCATACTAGCTAAATTAGATTTAGGTTCCTTTGGTTTTTCTTCAAATTCAACAATTTTATCGTTTTCATCACAATTCATAATACCAAAACGACTAGCTTCCTTTAAAGGAACTTCCATTACTGCAATTGTAGCATCCGCATGCGTTTCGATATGCTTGTTTAGCATCTTTTCATAGTTCATCTTATAGATATGGTCACCAGAAAGGATTAGAACATATTCAGGATCATTATTATCTAGAAAATCAATATTTTGGGTAATCGCATCAGCAGTGCCCTTGTAAACACCAAGATTAGCTTCGTCCTTTTCTCTTGGAGATAAAGCATAGACACCACCGCCATTCATATCAAGTCCCCATGTATGTTCATGTGAAACATATGATCCCAGTAAGATTGATTCATATTGTAATAAAACACCCACTGTTCTTATGTTTGAATTCGCGCAATTTGAAAGCGGAAAATCAATAATACGGTACTTACCACCATAATGAACAGCCGGTTTAGCCACCGTTTTAGTCAAGTCAAAAAGACGTGAACCTCTTCCTCCGGCAAGTATCATCGCAACCATTGAATTATTATTCATATAAAGTACTACCTCTTCCTTTCTTATTATAATACATATGTAAGCGTTTTCTTTACTCAATTGTAACCAAAACACTAAAAGCTTTTAATTTTAATACTGTCCTTGTATAACTAACAAAACCACTTTCATCAAAGATAACTTTATGTTCCTTTTCATCATTATATACATGATCAAAAATACATGGATTAATATAAATAGTTAAATTATCAAGTTTATAAATTAAAACCTCATAATAGTCTATATATTCAACACATACATCTTCTTTTCTAAAAACATCAAAAGTCTTTCTAAGCTTGCATAAATCAGAAAAATAGTTTGAAACATCAACATATTTGTTCTTACGATGCCAATCCAGCATATTAATATCATCATCTAGATTATAGCTATTATCAATGCCGTGTTTTGTCCTTAAAAATTCTTCTCCTGAATGAATAAAGGGAATGCCTCTAGCTATCATTACCAAAGCAAGTGATAGTTTACATATTCTTATAACCATCTTTTCATCATCAAAGAAACGTGAAACTTTATCATAAACGGTATAGTTATCATGACATTCAACATAATTGATAGTTTGATGAATATTTAAGCCATACTCATATGAGCCACTTAAAATATGTTTAACTCTATCTCTTAAATCGACATCACCAAGCATATAAGCGTTTCTATCATCAATATAGTTTCCTCTAATAGTTCTTCTAAAGTCATCATTAAAGAAAGCTATATTATCTAGTTTATAGGCATTTTCTTTAATAGCTCGATTTTCATAAGGCACAATATCGCCCATATTCCAGCCTTCACCATAAAGCATAAAGTCTGGCTTAATGTTTCTTGTACAATCTCTTATTTGACAAAGGGTTTCACCATCCAAAATGCCCATTAAATCAAATCTAAGGCCATCAACATCATATATTTCAATAAAACGCTTAATTATTAATTTTAAATATTCTCTTGTAAAATAAGCCTCGCTTCTTACTTCATTACCGCAATATGAGGCATTGCCAAGTTTGCCATCCTTATATCTAAAGAAATAATAAGGAAGCATATTAGCTAAATTAAAATTTTTAACATTATATACATGGTTATACACCACATCAAAAGTAACGCCCATATTATTTTTATGCGCTAAACTAATAAAACTTCTTAATTCTTTAATTTGTTCATAGGGATTATTACTAACACAATATGGTAAATGCAAGCTATTATAAGTAACTGGATTATAGCCCCAATTATATTTGCTATGATCTAAATCAAAAGAGAAAATAGGCATTAATTGTAAGTAAGTAACACCTAATTTTTTTAGATAATCAAAGCCTACTGGATTACCATCAAGTTTAGCATTTTCTTCGCTCAATCCCTTAAAAGTCTTAGGGTACTTAAAGCTTACACTGTCACTGGTGAAATCTCTTACGGACATTTCATAAATGATTGGCGTATCAATATGTTTAAGAGGTGTTTTATCATACAACAGCTTATTTCTATCAACCACATAAGAATTCTTATTATCTTTATCTACGTAAGAAAAGGGATCGGAAAACTCATAAACTCTTTCTCTTAATATAGAATAGTGGTAGAAATGATATTCCAAGTTAGTATTAAAAATTAACTCAAAAATACCCTTCCCCTTATATTCCATATAATAAATTTTATTATCAAGATGTAGTCTAGCTTTTTTAGAAAAAGGAGACCAAATTCGAAAGATTGTCTTATCTTCTTCTATAAAACTACCTAAAGTATATAAATCAGGACGATATTCTTTATCGAAACGCTCAGTTTGGGTAATAAAACGAAAACGTATTTCATAAGGTATGTTATCTAATAGAATTTGATAATTATTGTTTTCATCAAAATCATTTAATAAATGAATATAGATATATTCATCATCATCACTTAAGTTAAAATCCTCAGTTTGATTATTAACCAAAAGCTTCAAATTTTCATTTTGAAATAGTTCGCTTTTTCTAACTGTAATTAAACGATAGTCATCTAAGTAAAAACTAGCCATTATTCTTTAACTCTTCTAATTTTGCATTTGTTTCAATGGAATCAATTAACGCCTTAATTAACTTCTCAGCCTTAGAATCCTTTGAATAATCAGCTTTGATAACATAATTAGCTCTATTTTCTTCTTGAAGTTTTAAAGCTAAATCTTCCTTAGCCTTCTTAGACCCATAAACTGCTACAGTAGTACCTCCTTCTTCAAGCATTACACGCATACTTGGTACATCTGTTAGTCCATCACCAAAATATACCATATTTTTAAATGGTATATATTTATCCGTTTTTGGCGTCTTCTTATTTAAATCATAGTCATTGGTTTCATCTAAGATGCCCTTGTTTATTCTAAATAAATATTGAGTCTTAGTAGTATAGTTGATAACTCTACTTGGCCAAGTTACCTTGCCATTTTCATCATAGGCATAAGCACAGGCATAAACTTCCTTAAATTTATTAAAGATACTTGTACCAGATATCATTTCTCTTATCCCACTTGAAATAATATAGTGTTCAACATCCACATGGTGTCTTTTACCATAAGCGTTCACTCTATCAAACCAAGTATCTACACCCTTATAAAGTTTAATAAACTTGCCCTCATTAATTAATTCTTCCTTTGTTACATTAGGATTTTCCTTAACCATAAGTTGCATATAAGATAATATGCCATCCATATTATTCTCTTCACTATTGATATGACTTTGTTCCCAAAATTGTGAAGGGTCTTTATACCCTAACTTTTTAATGTAATGAAATTCTTGCATATCCTTGGGTGATAAAGTCTTATCAAAATCATAAACTAGAGCCATCTTAGCGTTTGCCATATTTACACCTCGTTTAAATTCTTAATTGCTTCTATATAAATTTCTACTTGTTTTTTAAAGTCCTCAATGCCTAAAGATTCATTGGCATCATGAATATGATTTTCTTCTTCATTAAAAGCACATCCAAAGGCAATGATATTATTAATGCTTTTAGCATATGTGCCTCCACCTATGGCCACCATATCCCCATTATCACCTGTAACATCTCTATAAGCCTTAAGCATAGCTTTTATCATTGGACTATCCTTTTTAAAATACAAAGGATTAATCATATTTTTGATTTCAAGTGGTTTAATATCACCTAACACCTTCTTACAATCTTCAACAGTTCTAGTAACAGGGAATCTAATATCAACACTAGAAACAATGTAATCACCATCTTTTTTTATAACACCAATATTTACACTAGTATCACTCTCATCATCTTTTAAGGCCAACATGCCAAGTTTCTCTCCATGTACTGTAAGACCAATATATTCATGATATAGTTTTACATATTCATCATCAAAATCAGCATTATATAACGCTTCCATAAGATAACTCATAGCATTGATTCCACTATCAGGAGTTGAAGCATGAGCCGCCTTACCAAAGATAGTTGCCTTGTTTGCTTGTAAAACATATTCAATATTATGGCTATCAAGATATTCTTTAAATTTAGTTTCATTAAATGAATCAGCAGGTAATTCACATTCAACTTTCTTACAAACAATATTGCTTGCTTGCCCACCATTAATTGAAATAATCTTGGTTTTTCCTTTTAAAGAAGCTGAAATCATACCTTTTTCGGCATAAATACCAGGAAATTCACCATCTGGTGTAAAGCCCATATCAACGCCACCCTCTTTTTCAACATAGTGTTTAATACATTTAGAACCAGTTTCTTCATTACAACCTAATATTAACCTAACTTTTTTCTTAAACTGATAGTTTGTATCAAGTAGATACTTAATTGCATACATTGAGGCAACAGCAGCACCCTTATCATCAGATACGCCTCTGCCATATAGACGATCACCTTTTTCTACTACCTCAAAAGGATTAGAATCCCATCCTTCACCAGCTGGTACAACATCTAAGTGGCATACTATGCCAATAGTCTTTTCACCTTGTCCAACTTCACCATAACAAGCATAGTAATCTACATTTTTAGTATTAAAACCTTTCTCTTTCATTAAAGAAATAGCTTCTTCTAATACTTTTCTATTTTCAGATCCAAAAGGTTTTTCATCGTCACTTAATACCGAATTATACTTAACAAGTCTTTTTAAATCATTAAGCATATTATCATAATTATCTTCTATATATTTCATAAATCCCCCTTAATAATTAGTCCAACAGGACAATGATCACTACCGTATATATCATCATAGATTAAAGAATCTTCAACTTTTTCCATTAATCTGTTTGAAACAACAAAATAGTCAATGCGCCAACCAATGCCTCTTTCTCTAGCTCTTGTCCGATATGACCACCAAGAATATTTAACAGATTCAGGATATAAGTTTCTATAAGTATCAACAAAGCCGCTATCTAATAAACAAGTAAACTTTTCTCTTTCTTGATCAGAGAAACCGGCTGAGAAATGATTATCATCCGGATTTTTTAAATCAATTTCATTATGAGCTACATTTAAATCACCAGTATAAATAACTGGTTTTTTCTTATCTAATTCAATAAGATGCTTTCTTAAATCATCTTCCCAAGCCATTCGATAATCAATTCTTTTTAAGCCATCTTTAGAATTAGGAACATACGCACATACAAAATAGAAATCATTATATTCTAGCGTTATAACTCTACCTTCTTTAGGATGATCTTCTCCTTTTATATCAAAACATAAAGACAATGGTTCTTTTTTAGTTAATACCATAGTGCCAGAATAACCTTTTCTTTCTGCACAATTCATATATCTAAAGTAACCATCGAAATTATAAGTTAGCTGTTCTTCTTGCATCTTGGTTTCTTCAAAAGCAATAATATCCGGGTTTTCCTTTTCGATAAAATCAGTTAAATTGCCCTTAGAAAGTATCGCTCTTAAGCCATTAACATTCCAGTTTAATAATTTCATTAAATTTCTCTTGTTATCTTATATAGATACAACCTTTCTTCTTCATTTAAATATGGACTTAAAGTTTCATAAACTTCCTTATGATAGTCATTTAAAAGTTTAATTGTCTTATCATCCAAATATTTCTTATCTATAAGTCTTAAATCAAATGGTACTAAAGTAAGAGTCTTAAATGATAAGAATTGGCCATATTCGGTTTGTTCATCTTTTTTTACTAGCAATAAATTTTCACATCTTATGCCATACTTACCTTCAAGATAAATACCAGGTTCATCAGATACAACATTGCCTACAGCTAAAGGTACTTCTTCGCTTCTTGAAGCAGAATGCATATATCTAATATTAGGTGGAGCCTCATGTACAGCCAAAACATGACCAACTCCATGTCCTGTACCACATCTATAATCAATACCAAGCTCCCAAATATCTTTTCTAGCTAATATATCTACTTGATTGCCTGATAATCCTTCCATAAATTTAGCACTACTTAAATTAAACATGGACTTTAAAACAGTTGTAAAATGCATCTTAAATTCATCACTAACAGGTCCTAAACATATAGTACGTGTAATATCGGTAGTACCTTGTTTATATTGGCCACCAGAATCTACAAGTAAGATGCCTTCATTGTGCAATTGGCAATTATTTTCTTTTGTAGGACCATAATGCATCATTGCCGCATTTGCGTTATATGCCACAATTGGATTAAAACTTAAATCAAAGGCCTTATAAGTTAATCTAAATTCATTAAGTTTGCATGCTGCAGTGTATTCATTTAATGTTTCCTTATCTGTTTGATCAAGCCATTTTAAGAATCTAAGCATGGCAACACCATCATAAATATGGGCTAAAGTAGTATTTTGTATTTCAACATCATTTTTCTTCGACTTCATTTCTTCAATGATAGATAGACAATTTACCACCTTGTTTCCCTTGTTTAAAATTGAACAATATGTCTCATAATTTACTTTGTTCTCATCAAGTAAGATAATTTCCTTATTTAACGTCTTTAAGAAATCGTAATATTCATCATATGGTCTAATAATTACACCATCTTCATATAATTCCTCAATTATTTCCTCATCTAATCTTTCTAAATCGATAAAGAAATATACATCGTTTTTATTAAATACCAAATAAGATAAGAAAACTGGTGTATAAATAATATCGTTGCCTCTTAAATTTAGCATATAAGCGATAGATTCAAGGTTATTTACAATATGTGTTTTGCCATCTAATACATATTTAACTTTATCTAGTTTTTGTTTTCTTGTTTCACCAACATATTCAACATCTAATTTATATAGTTTATCTTTTGATAAAGCTGGTCTATTTTCAATTAATGAAGAATAGATATCAATGCTTTTAAGATTTAGACCTTTATTGATTAATTCTTTGGCAAAGGCAATACTTGTTCTTTTACCATCTAAACCAACTATTTTATTTTTGTAGTTTTTTTCAAGAAAAGCGATTGGATCAAGAGCGCCTTTGGTGCCAAGTTTTACAACATTAACGCCATTTAAAACACATTGATTTTCGGCCTGAATGTGGTATCTGCCATCAACAAAAATATTGGCACTACTTTCATCCACTAGCAAAGTAGCTAAAGAACCACTAAAGCCACTAAAGTATTCAATTGTTTTAAAATAAGTAGGAACATATTCTGACATATGGTAGTCAGAAGTGTTAAGATAATAGACATCGATTTTATTATTTTTTATTTCTTTTGAAAGATTTTCAATTCTTTTATTTAGCATATCAAGCATCTTCCTCTCTAATGATTTAATTCTAGCACGCAAACATATAAATATTCATATTTACTAGTCATTTTAAGGTATAATTATTTGGTATGAAAAACATGAAAGATGAAGAATTAAATTCTGCTCAACAAAGAAAATTAACTAGCAGAATAAAGCGCGCAAATAAAAGAAATATTAAGGCTGATTCTAATTTGGAAAATGAAAATCTTAATGAATTAGATGATTCTTTACAAGAGGTTATGGAAAAGGAAGAAGACAAAGAATCAGTAGTGATTATTTCAGATGAAGAAAGACATGAAAAAAACAAAGAAAAGTCCAGTGGCAAGCGTCCCAAGACCAAAACTTCAATTAAAGTATTAGCTACCATTACAACAATCATCGCTGTAATTGGCATCGTTGGTGTAATAGGAGCGTTGGTTTTTGCGGGCGATTTACTAAAAGATAAACCGGAATTTTCTAAGGAAAAATTAGAATCTGAAGATTCTAGTGTCATCTATGATGCAAATGGCAATGAAATAGTTGAACTTGGCTTATATTTAAGAGAAAGCATTGACTATGAAGAAATGCCAGATACTTTGATTGATGCCTTTTTATCAATTGAAGATAGTAGATATTTTGAACATTTCGGTTTTGATATCCCACGTTTTACCAAAGCTATTATTGAAAACTTAAAATCTGGTGGTTTTGGTCAAGGTGGTTCTACAATCACTATGCAGCTTGTAAAAAACTCTTATTTCCAAGTTGATGCGGATGGTGAAAGTACCATGGCTGCCACAAGTGGTATGAGTGGTGTAAAACGTAAGATGCAAGAAATTGTGCTTGCTATGGAAGCTAATAAAGAAGTTAGTAAAAAAGAAATTATTGCTTTATATATTAATAAGATAAACTATGGCAATAATATTAGAGGTGTTCAAAAGGCTGCTCAATATTACTTTGGCAAAGATGCAAGCGAATTAAATTTAACTGAATGCGCCTTCTTAGCAGGTATTATTAATGCTCCAAATAATTACAATCCTTATAATGAGCTATATAAAAATGATGATTCTTACATCTATCTAAATTCAAAGATTACCTATCTAGAAAATGCACAAATAAGAACGGCTGAAGTTCTTGATTTAATGGTATATCATGGATATATCACTAAAGAAGAGGCTGAACTTGCTAAAACCATCAAAATAGAGGACTTATTATCAGGCGTTGATAAAAAGTTCAGTAGCTATTCGCAATATTATCAAGAATATATTGATGCCGTAATTGATGAAGCTACTTCAATTACTGGTAAAGATCCATATACTACTTCAATGCAAATATACACTTCAATGGACCCATATATGCAAGAAGTTTTATATAACATCGAAAATGAAAAAACCGATTTAAAATATACTAATAACTTGATGCAATCAGCACTAGTTGTCTTGAATAATCAAAATGGTGAACTAGTTGCTTTAGGTGCTGGCCGTAATCAAGAACAACAAGCTCGTCAATTTAATAGAGCTACAAGTGCTTACTTACAACCAGGCTCTAGTATTAAGCCAATTCTAGAATATGTTCTAGCCTTTGATAAATTAGGTTGGTCAACGGCTCATACATTAACCGATAAGCCAGTATATTTATATGGTGGTAATGTCTTGATTGCCAATGCAGGAGGACAAGGATATACAGGTGATATGCTTATAACTGAAGCTATTGCTAGATCATTAAATACCCCTGCTGTTCAAACCCTTGAGGCAGTAATTGATGAAATTGGCGAAGATGGCGTAAAAGAGTATTTGCAAAGCATCGGTATAACTAAAAATTTAGATACCTTTGATTTACAATGGGCAATTGGTGGTAATACTTGCACAATCACTCCAGTTCAATTAGCTGCTGCCCATGCAATGTTTATGAATGGCGGTTACTATATTAAACCTCATACAATTAAATCGATTAAATTCTCTGATGATAGCGAATATGTGGCAGATACAACAGGTACACAAGTTATTTCTTCTGCTGCTGCTTATATGGTGGCTAAGTGTGAAGAATATAATGTATCTGGACCATGGTTAAATAACATGCAAATCCTAAAAAGAGATTATCCAGTATATGCCAAAACAGGCACAACTGACTGGTCTAATTCTGGTGTAGCTTATGGTATTCCAGTAGGATCTCCTAAGGATTTATGGTTGATGTGTCAAACTTCAAATTATACAGTAAGTATATGGTTAGGCTTTGATAAGCTTGAACAAGGATCGTACTTTACCACAACTGAAGATATGTCAAACTTAAAAGGTAAAATGGGAAGATATATTCTAAACGAATTAGAAGATCATTTCCAATATGATACAAGTGGCGTGGAAGAACCAAGTGATGTAACTGAAGTAACAATCGTAAAAGGTGCCTATCCATATTGTGCACCAGATGGTGGTTATGAAACAGTCACAGGCTTAATTAAAGCTAGCGCCTTAACTGAAACACCTTTAACATCAACAAGCGAAGTGCTTTCTAATCTTCCTGATAAAGAAGATGCAAGTTCAAGCATGGCTGTAACAGGTTATAGAAGTGATGGTTTAGTATCAGTATCAATTCATTCTGGCGGTTACTATTGTTCAGGTGGAACCCAAGATATATCAGCTACTAATGTCTATGGTAAATCAACAACCGCAACCGGAAGATGTTATTTCCCTCATTATAAAACAAGTGGAAGTGGCTCAATATATGCCAATGTCGTATTATATGTAAATGATGAATATCACTCTGAAAAAAGTGGTGAAGGTTATGTTGAGTTCTACGATGTACCAGAAGGTAGTTTAAAAGCTTGCGCCTATAGTGATGAATATGGCGAAGTATGTACAAATATTAATTAGAATATTTTATAAAACTTCAGTTATCTGAAGTTTTATTTTTGCCCAAAGAAAAAGAATCATTAAGATTCTTTTTTTCTAGCTATAATTTCCATAGGTACGCCTTCAAATCCAAACGCTTCTCTTAGTTTATTCTCTAAATAACGTTTATAAGAGAAATGGAATAATTCAGGATCGTTGACAAACAAGACAATGATGCATGGAGCAGATTGAACTTGGGAAGCATAATAGATTTTAAATAATTTGCCATTATGAGGTTTTGCAGGATTTGCAAGTTGAGCATCCATGATTACTTCGTTTAAGACATTCGTTTTAATTCTTAGATTAATATTTGTATAAACTTGATCAATTAAAGGAAGTAAGGTATTGACGCGCTTATTTTCCTTAGCACTTACAAAAGCAATTGGTGCATAATCTAAATAAGCAAATTGATTTCTTATTTCTTTAGTTATCTTGTCCATGGTCTTTTCATCTTTATCAACTAAATCCCATTTATTATAGACAAGAATAACACCTTTCTTAGCTTCATGAGCAAGGCCAGCAACATGCTTATCTTGTTCAATAATGCCTACACTTCCATCAATAACAACTAAAACTACATCACATCTATCGATTGCTGATTTAGCACGTAATACAGAATATTTTTCAACATTTTCATATATTCTGCCTCTTTTTCGAATACCTGCTGTATCAACTACCACATAAGACTTATCATTAGCATTAAAGACGGTATCAATTGCATCTCTGGTTGTACCTTCTACATCGGATACAATTACTCTATCTTGATTTAAGAAAGCATTAGTTAAGCTAGATTTACCAACATTTGGCCTTCCTATAATAGCGAAACGTATCATGCCTTCATATTCTTCTTTACCTTTTTTAGGTATTAGTTCTAAAGCTTTGTCCAATAAATCACCAATACCAATGCCATGGGAACCAGATACAGGAATTGGATCGCCAAGCCCTAATGTATAAAATTCATAAATATTATCTATTTTAGAAAAATCATCTATTTTATTAATTCCTAACAAGATTGGTTTGTTGGCTTTACGCAATAATTTAGCGATGTAAGTATCATCATTTGTTAAACCTTCTTTGCCATTGCATAAAAAGATAATTACATCAGCTTCTTCTAACGCAATATCAACTTGAGCCTTTATTTCCTTTTGAAAAGGAACATCCCTAAGTTCAATACCACCAGTATCAATTAGGCTAAAAGTCTTATCAAGCCACTTACAATCACCATATATTCTATCTCTAGTAACACCTGGAGTATCCTCTACAATAGACAGTCTTTTTTCTAACATTCTATTGAAGACAGTGGACTTACCAACATTAGGTCTACCTACAATCGCAATAGTACCATCTATCATTTGTTATCCTCCTTATTTTATTTTTTCATTGGCTAGAACTAAAATTCTATCAACAACTTCTTCAATGCTTAAATTTGAAGAATCTATCTCAATCGCATCATCAGCCTTTTTTAAAGGAGAAAATTCACGATGAGAGTCTTGATAATCACGTTTTTTGATATCTTCTAAAATTGAATCATAATCACCATCAATACCCTTTTCGATATTTTGTAATAGTCTTCTTTTAGCTCTATCTTCTGCTGAGGCAGTTAAAAATACTTTAACTTCCGCATCAGGCAAAACTACTTCACATATGTCTCTGCCATCAACAATATAGCCTTTTTTAGAGGCAATTTTTTGTTGAGCCTTAACAAGAGCCTTTCTAACTTTTAACAGTTTAGATACATCACTCGCTCTTAAAGACATTTCATTAGTGCGAATCTTATTTGTTATATCTTCATTATTACAAATGATTCTTCCATCATTTTTCATATCCAAGTCAAATTCTTCAACAATTAACCTAGAAATATTTTCTTCATCATCAATGCTTAGTCCCTTTTTAATAGCACAATAAGCAACACTGCGATACATTGCGCCAGTATCTAAATGGACATAATCTAACTTAGTTGCTAAATTATCGGAAATGGTGCTTTTACCAGCACCACTTGGACCATCAATTGCTATATTTATCTTCATCCAATAATTCCCTTAGCATATAAAACATAATACAAGATTACAAGTAAGATAATAACAAGCACAATAATTAAGAAAATTAAAATAGCATTCAAAATCTTATTTGGCTTTTCATCTTCAATGTATTCAATTTCTTCTTCTTTTTTTGCTTCATTGATATCAAATGGAATTGTATCATCTACAACATCATTCTTAAGTGTTTCATCAAGAGACTTAATTTCAACCACATCTTCTTCAAGAACTTTAGCTAAAACAGGATGAGAAATAGTATCTGCCATCTTTTGTGCAAATTCTTCTGGCTTAACTTCTTCTTGTTTAACCACTTCGCTAATAACATCAGCAACATCAATAGAGGCGGTATTAACACTCATTTCGTTTAATACTTTATCAATCTGTAAAGAAACAGTATTTGTAAATAGCTCATCATTTTCTTTTACAACCTCTTCTTTAGTTTCTTCAATAGTTGGTTCTTGAGTAGCTTCTTCAATATTTATCTCTTCTTTGATATCTTGTACATCCTCAATAGGTTCTTCTTTTACTTCTTCAATTGCTTCAACTATATCTTCCTTAATAGGTTCAATTGTTAGTTCATCATTTTTTGTTTCATCAACAAGCTTTTTGTTGCTATCATCTTCATCGATTGATAAAGCTTTTAAAGCATCTTCAACACTAGTTTTCTCAACTTGGTTTACTTCAATCTCTTTAAATGCATCCTCAATTTTAGAATTATCATCTAGATCTTCAAGATCAGCAAATAAACTATCTAAATCAGTATCAGCAATCTCTTCTTCCTTGTTTTCTTCCTTTTCTTGAATGTGAGATTCCACCTCACTCTTTAACTCTTCAAGCATTGTACTAGGCTTAATTAATTCGATATTAGATGCTTCTTGAGTTAGTTCTTCGTCCTTTGTTTCTTCAACTTTTAAAGTCGCAGTTTCTTCACTTGATTGTTGTACAGTTTCAACTATTTCTTCTTCCTTAACTGGTTGTGCTTGACCATTTAATTCTTCATTAATAGTATTTAACTTATTAGCTAAAGAAATGTAATCATCATTAACCACATTATATGGTTCTTCTTTTCTTACATATTCTTCGACTTCTTCCTTTGCCTCTTCAACAGGCTTAATATCATCATTTAATTCTTCATTATTTGAGTCAATAGCTTCAACTATCTCTTCAAGTTTTTCTTCTTTTGGACTTTCAGACTCATTAGTAGATTCAAGCTCTTGAACTTCCTTATTTTCAACATCATTAAGCTCTTTGTTTACGCCTATCTTAATTTCATCAACAATTTCGTTTATGCCGCTATTTTCATCATCAACAGGACCCTTTAATTCTTCAAGGATAGATTCGATATCAATTGGTTCAAACTGTAAATCTTCTTTTTCTTCAGTTTTAAAGTTATCATCAAGAACTTCATTATTTTCTTCAATAGTTTCCTTAGATGGTGATTCTATATTTTCATTAGAAACAATTTCTACATCATTAGCTTTATCTTCTTGAGTGATATTTAATTCTTCAGGAAGTTTTTCTTCAACATCTAATTTTTCTTCAGTTTCGGAGTTGTCATCGATAATTTCATTATTTGTTTCAATAGTTTCCTTATATGGCAGCTCTATATTTTCATTAGAGACAATTTCTACATCATTAATTTTATCTTCTTGAGTGAAATTTAATGATTCAGAAAGCTCTTCTTCAATATCTTCTTTAACAGGTAGAGCTTCCTTTTCTTCCTCTACAGTAGCCTCAGGCACTACATTTACAACATCTTCTATTTCTTCTTTAACTGGATTAGCCTCTTTAAAGATGTCTTGTAAAGTTGGGCTAGTCTTTATTTCTTGAGGCTCTTCCTCATCTAAAATTTCAATCTTTTGATTGATTAAATCATTGATTGTTTTATCTATATCATCATTATCTAAAGAACCCAAGAAATCAAAATTCTCATCTAACTTCTCTTCTTCTTTTTCTTCTTCAATCTTTAAGTCTTCTAAAGTAGGAATATCGTCCATAAAACTAGTTTCTTTAACTGGTTCAATTACTTCTTCCTCTTTTTTTATTTGTGATTCAAAGTTTTTTAGTTTTTCTTCAAACTTTTCTAATGTTTCATTTTTTATAGTCTCTTCACGGTCATTAGCTAATTGTTGTCTAAGTTCCGCATATTTTTGAGTACGGGTCATTCTTGCCATAATAAAACCTCCAGAAATTTCTGCATATTAATTATAACAAAGAGCCTTTGCTTACGCAATTTTAGACTACTTTTTATTGCTTAAATCTTATTATATTTTATAGATATTGAGATATAATTTATTTATGATTGAAAAATTAATTGAGGCCATTAAGAAGAATAAAAATATCGTCTTTTTCTCAGGAGCAGGAATGTCAACAGACAGTGGTATTCCTGACTTTAGATCTAATAGTGGCTTATACAAGAATAATTTACGTGCCGAAGAGATTTTGTCGCACACATTCTTTATGAATAATCCAGAGGAATTTTATACTTTTTATAAAGAAAAGATGATATTCAAAGATGCTTTGCCAAATTACGGTCATAAGTTTATTGCAAATCTAGAAAATAGTAAAAACATTACTGTGGTTACGCAAAATATCGATGGTTTACATCAAATGGCCGGTAGTAAGAATGTATTGGAACTACATGGCTCAATTTTAAGGAATCATTGTATGAAATGCCATAAGTTCTATTCATTAGAGGATGTCTTGAATGCTGATGGTGTCCCTTATTGTGATTGTAAAGGCATAATTAAGCCAGATGTTGTCTTATATGAAGAAGCATTAGATAGTAAAGTACTTAGCGATTCTATCGATGCCATAAGTAAGGCTGGGCTTATGGTGATACTTGGTACATCATTAAATGTTTATCCTGCCGCTAGTCTTATTAGATATTTTAGAGGTAATACTCTAGCTATAATAAACAAAGATAGTACAAAAAGCGATAGTTATTGCGATATTGTTATTCATAATTCTATTAGTGAAACTTTTAAAAAAATTAATTTATAATAAAGAGGGAGAAAAAATATGAAAAAAACTTTAGTAATTTTAGCAGCTGGAATGGGTTCAAGATATGGAGGCCTTAAACAAGTTGATACACTAGGTTCAAATGGTGAATCAATTATTGACTTTACTATCTATGATGCGATTAAGGCTGGATTTGAAAAGCTTGTTCTGATCATTAGAAAAGAACATGAAGAAATCTTTGAAGAACATATCGTTAAAAAGATTAGACCTTTTATTGAGGTAGCATATGCTTATCAAGATATTAACGATATCCCTGAAGGGGTTGCTGTTCCAGAAGAAAGAAAGAAACCTTGGGGAACAACTCATGCCCTACTTGCATGTAGACATGTTTTAAAGGATGATCCTTTTGTAATTTGTAACGCTGATGACTTCTATGGTCGTGATGCTTTCTTAAAAGTAGCTAAGTTCTTTGATGAAAATACAAGCGATGATGATTATTGTATGGTTGGCTACAAAGTAGAAAAAACTTTATCTGATAATGGTACCGTTACTCGTGGTGTATGTAAGAAAGATGATGGCAATAATCTAACTGCCATTAAAGAAGTAATGAATATTAAATGGAATGATAATCATGATGGAGTTGAATTTGAAGAAGATGGCAAATACTTGCCAATGGAAATGGGCACTCCTGTTTCAATGAACTTCTGGGGCTTTAAGCCATCTATTATTTCTAAATTTGAAACAATCTTTAAAAACGAATTACCAGAAGGCATTAAAAATAATCCACTTAAGTATGAAGCATTACTTCCTAATCATGTTGGTGTATTAATCAATAATAAAGAAGCTAATGTAAAAGTATTAACTTCTAATGATTCTTGGTTTGGTGTGACTTACCAAGCAGATAAGCCATCTGTTGTAGCTAAACTTCAAAGCTTTAAAGATAATGGAACATATCCATTTGATTTATGGAAGAAAGACTAGTCAGAATTATCTGACTTTTCTTTTATTTTCCTTTTAGCACTTAATTATTACTCTTGCTAGCACTTTAGTGTTGACTCTGCTAATTAAAGTGTTATTATAAAAATGTACCAAGGGTACATGGAGGAAAATGATATGAAATATATGCCTAGAAGAAGATTTGATTTATTTGATGATATGTTTGATAGTTTCTTCCCAAGTGAGTTAAATCACCAAGGATTTGATTCTATTATGAAAACAGATGTACATGAAAAAGACGGTTATTATACATTAGATATTGAAGTACCAGGATACAACAAAGAGGAAGTATCAATGGAACTTAACAATGGCTATCTAAGTATTAAAGCTGTTCACAATGATAGCGACGAGGAAAAGGATAGTAAGGGTAACCTAATTAGATCGGAAAGAAGATTTGGTTCTTGTTCAAGAAGTTTCTATGTTGGAGATAATATTAAAGCTAGTGATGTTAAAGCTAAATTTGAAAATGGTTTACTGGTGGTAACTATTCCAAGTTCTGAACAAAAACAAATTGAATCTAAAGAAACTATTTGCATCGAATAATCAAGCAATCGCCAAGAAATTGGCGATTTTTTTATGTTTACTACTATAATTGTCTTATGGAGAAAATGCACTTTTACCAAAAACAAGAAAAGCTATCAACTTATGCCTTCATATATGAGCTACCTAAGTTATTATTTTTTAGTATATCTTTAATCAAAACGAATTCTACATTAGTATTGCTTGAAATTATCCATTGTATTGGTGATGCGATAAATTCTTTAATTGCCTTCACTTTATGTAAAGTACTTAGAAAAAATAAAAGAAATATAGAGTCACATAAACAAGAAAAGATAGAAATTATAATTGGAATAATATGTGACTTCATGATTATCATTGGCTTATCTGCCTTTATTTATTTATCTTTTAATAAATTACATGGCAATACTATAAAACATGATTTAAATATTATTATTAGTGCAACTTTAATATCCATCTTTATTGATATTATCTTTTTGATAAAACAAAAGAAATTAAAAGATGAGTTCAATAACATTCTAGCCAAAACAGAACTATCGACCGCTATAGAGGATATCATTTTTGATTTAATAGAACTTGTTTCTTTAATAATAGCTGAAACTAGATTTTCCTATATGACACCTATATTATGTATGATTATAGCTATATACGCTATCTTTGAAAGTCTAGAAAGAATAAGGGAACAACTTCTTCTATACAATGATATTTAACGATTATCTTTTTTTAATTTAAAGACAAATACTACCATATTATAAATTTCTTCCATATCAATTAATGTTTTATACTTTTAAACAAATAAAAAGGTAGCAACGCTACCTTTTTATTTATAGATTTTCACCATTAGATTCAATTACTTGTTTATACCAATTAAATGAATCTTTTTTAACTCTACTTAAATCGCCACTTCCATCTACTTGTTTATTTACATAGATTGTTCCATATCTCTTTTTAATTTCGCCAGTAGAAGCACTGATTAAGTCAATAATACCCCAGAATGTGCAACCAAGTAGTGGCAAACCATCTTCGTTAATTACAGCATCCATAGCCTTAATATGTTCTCTCATATATTCAATACGATATTCATCATGAACTTCACCATTTTCTAAAGTATCATTTGCACCTAGACCGTTTTCAACAATAAATAATGGCTTTTGATATCTATCATATAAAACATTGCACGTAATTCTAAGACCCAATGGATCGATTTGCCAACCCCATTCAGAAGACTTTAAATAAGGATTTACAACCGATGCAAACACCGCATTACCTCTTGCATGATTCTTACAAATTTCAGGATCAGAAGATACACATCTAGAAGAATAATAAGAATATGAAATAAAGTCTACTGTTCCTTCAGCCAATGTTTTCTTATCTTCTTCAGTTATATCAACGTGCACATTAGCCTTTTCCATTCTCTTAATAGCCCAAACAGGATAGGCGCCACGAGCTTGCACGTCGATGAAGAAATAATTATCTCTATCACACTCTAAGCCCTTGTGTACATCAGATGGATTACAAGAATATGGATAGAATTGACCAGCCGCAAGCATACAACCAACCATGGCATTTGGCATCATTTGATGTGCCATTTTAACCGCTTTGGCACTAGCGACAAGTTCATGGTGAGCAGCAGTATAAAGCACTTGATTTTTATCTTCACCATCTTTGAAAACAATACCAGCACCCATATAAGGTAAATGAAGCAACATATTAATTTCATTAAATGTTAGCCAATATTTAACTTTACCATTTAGTCTTTCAAATAAAGCCTTGCACAGTTTTAAAAAAGCGTCAATCATTCTTCTATCTTTCCAACCACCATATTTCTTAATTAAAGCAATTGGTGCATCAAAATGACAAATAGTGATTAATGGTTCAATACCATATTTTAAACATTCATCAACCACATTTTCATAAAACTTTAAACCTAGTTCATTAGGTGTATCATCGTCACCATTTGGCAAAATTCTAGTCCAAGCAATAGAGAAACGATAACATTTCATGCCCATTTGTGCAAATAATTTAATATCTTCTTTATAGTGATGATACATATCAATAGCTTCATGTGCAGGATAGAAATGTCTATTGTCACATTCAAGCATTTCCATATCGCCCATCATTACTTTTTTTCTATCTTCACCATATGGAATAGTATCAACATTAGCTAATCCTCTGCCATCTTCATTATATGCACCTTCGCATTGATTGGCAGCTGTTGCGCCACCCCATAAAAATTCTTTTGGAAAACTCATTTATTCACCCCTTTAAATACGTTTTTATTTTAAAAGTAATTTCATAAAACATCAATAACACATATTTACAATGAAATGATAGTTGTTTAAAATTAATTTGTTTAAAAAAGTGAAAGCGCAATCAAATAAATTGTTTATTAAATTGAGCTTTCATCTTCATTTAGGGGGTTAAATATGGATTTTAAACAATTAGCCACTACTATTCTTGAAAATGTAGGTGGCAAAGAAAACGTTAAGTCTGTCGTACATTGTGCAACTAGACTTAGATTCACACTTGTTGATTCATCAAAAGCCAACACCGAAGTACTTTCTAAAACAAAGGGCGTACTAAAGGTTGTTGATGCAGGTGGCCAATACCAAATCGTTATTGGACCAGATGTTCCTCAAGTTTACCAAGAAGTTATTGCATTAGGTGGTTTTGAAGCTAAAGCAGCTGTTGAAGATGCTAAGGCTGCGGCTGATGACAACAGATCTCCTCTTTCTAAAGCTTTAGAAGGTATTGCAAGCATTTTCCAACCAGTTATTCCAGCAATTTGTGGTGCTGGTTTACTAAAAGCTGTACTTGCATTATGTTCAGTTTTAAAGTGGATTGATACTACAGGCCAAACTTACATTATCTTAAATGCACTTTCTGATTCAGCATTCTATTTCTTACCAATTCTACTTGCTCAATCATGTGCTAAGAAGTTTAAGTGTAACCAAGGTACCGCTATGGCTTTAGCTGGTTTACTTGTTTACCCTTCATTTATTACATTATTAAAGGGTGAAGAAGCAGTTAAGATTTTTAACTTAATTCCAGTTACTAAAGCTACATATACATCTTCAGTAATTCCAATTATTCTAGGTGTATGGTTTATGTCACTTGTTGAACACTTTGTACAAAAATATTGTCCAAAGGCTGTTAAATTCTTCTTTGTGCCATTTTTCTCACTTGTCATTGGTGGTGTTGTTACAATTTGTGCACTAGGCCCAATTGGCGCTTGGTTATCTGATCTAATCAACTTATTCTTCTCTTGGTTAAAAGATATTGCTCCTTGGCTTGTTCCAACAGTAGTTGGTATTACTTCTCCACTTCTTGTAATGACTGGTACACACTATGGTCTAATTCCAATTGGAACAAACAACTTAGCTACTGTAGGCCATGATGCTGTAGTTGGCCCTGGTATGTTAGTATCTAACGTTGCTCAAGGTGCTGCTGGCTTAGCTGTTGCTGTTAGAAGTAAAGATCCAGATGTTAAGCAACTTGCTTCATCAGGTGGTATTACTGGTGTACTTGGTATTACTGAACCTGTTTTATACGGTATTAACCTAAAATACATGTTCCCATTATATGCTGCTATGATTGGTGGTGGTATAGGTGGTCTATTCCTTGGTATCACTGGAGTTGAAAGATTTGGTGCAGGTTCTCCTGGTCTACTTGTTCTTCCAGTTTATCTACCAACTGAACAAGCAAGCGCTCTAGGCTTTACAATGGCTAACTTCACAAATGCTGTAATTGGTGTAGTTATTGCTATGGTTGTATCATTTGTATCTTGCTTTATCATGTATGGTGTTTGGCATAAGAAAGGTCTAATCGATGCTGAAGAACCAGTTGAAGATAAGAAAGAAGAAACCGCTAAGGAAACTAGTGAAGTAAAGGAAGCTTTAGTATATGCTCCTTGTAAGGGTGATGTTGTTCCACTATCTGAAGTAAAAGATGAAGTATTCTCATCTGGCGCTATGGGTAAGGGTGTTGCAATTAAACCAAGTGAAGGTAAAGTATATGCACCATGCGATGCTACTATATCAGTATTCTTCCCAACTGGACATGCAATTGGTTTACAAGCTGATAATGGTGTTGAAATACTAATTCACGTTGGTATGGATACTGTCAATCTAAATGGTAAAGGCTTTACACCAAAGGCTAAAGTTGGCGATAAAGTTAAAAAAGGTGATTTATTACTAGAAGTTGACTTAAAAGAAATTGAAAAAGCTAATCTATCAACAATCACTCCTATCATCATCACTAACTCAGCTGATATGAAAGATGTTGTTGCTACTGATGCTAAGACAGTTAAAAACGGCGATAAGCTAATCACCGTCTCTAAATAAGCAAGAATCAAAGAGCTATTAAAAATTAAAATAGCTCTTTTCTTTTGCGTGCTTTTCGATTAAGATTGTTACATGAATAAATTAATTGATTTACATTGTCATTTTTTATCTAAAGAATATGTTGAATTTCTAGAAAAGCATTATGCCTTAAAAGAAGATGGTTTTCCTGTTCCAGAGTATGATTTAAAAGTTCATAAGGCCCTTATGGATAAGTGCAATATCAAACACTCATATTTATCTATTTCCTCACCACAGCCCTATTTTAAAGGATATGATGAAGAATCGATTAAGATGTGCCATTTGCTAAATAGCCAAATGTCCAAAATAAAAAAAGAAAATAATAATATTGGCTTTTTCGCTTGTTTGCCCTTACCTAATGTTGATGCATCTATTAAAGAGGCAATCACCACTTTAGATGAATTAAAGGCTGATGGTATTAAATTTGCCAGTAACTCTAGAGGATTATATTTAGGTGATGAAAAGTTAAATCCATTAATGGAAGAATTAAATAAAAGAAACACGCTATGTATAATTCATCCTCATTGTCCAGAAAATATGAATAAAGAATTATTTTCAGCAAGGATTCCACCTCTATATGAGTTTTTAGCCGATACCACAAGAGCTGTGCTAAACTTGATAGGTAATAATATTATCCTAAGATACCCAAATATAAAATGGGTAATACCACATGCAGGATCCTTTTTGCCTAATATTTACAATCGTTTTATTGGTATATCAAAAGTGGTAGATATGGGCAATGTTGATGTTAAGGAAAGTTTTAACAAGCTATATTATGATTTATCAGGTTTAACATCTATGCAAGCATTAGATTTTCTATTAACCATCACTGATAAAGATCATCTACTATATGGCAGTGATTACCCTTTTACGCCGATTAAGCAAATAGAAAGTAATCTTGATAAATTGCCTGATATTGATTTTTACAATAACGCAATTAAATTGCTTAACAAATAAAATGGAAGCTATTCAGCTTCCATTTCTTTTATATAAAATTCATTTCCTTGAAGTAAATAAGTATTTTCACTCTTACAATGTGGACATGTTTTACCATAGATTATCGTATTATAATCTTCGCCACAGTCTTCACAATGAGTAATAGCTTTAATCTTTTCTATCTTCAATTCACATTTTGTCATTAGATCATGTTTACTAACAGCCCAATCCCAACAATCTACTAAGTATTTATCAATAACACCACTTACTGTACCAAGTTGGATAGTAACGGAATTGATGTGCTTAACATTGTTTTCTTTAGCTACCTTTTCACATTCATCTATGACATAAAATACAACACCTAATTCATGCATTAGTCATCAACTTCTTTAGGCTTAATATGTAAAGCAATCTTTAAAGCACGCTTAGCAGCATAAGGACCAATAGCCTTAAACTTATCTTCAGCCTTAATCATTGTCGTAGCTTCAGGATGGGTTCTATTTAAATGAATTGCATCAAATTCACATCTTGTAGTACATAAGCCACAACCAATACACTTATGAGGGTCAACAACACTAGCGCCACAACCTAGACATCTTCTAGTTTCGATTCTAACTTGTTCTTCAGTTAAACCAGCATTGTTTTCCTTAAATGACATATCAGGATGATCAATTCCCTTTAGACCTTCAACTTGTCTTTGAGCATGATCATAATCATCGATTCTAATATCGTTCTTATTAAGCTCAATGAATTCCCTCTTATCTAGACCGATAGTTAAACTTGCATGTTCATGAACATGTCTATGTAATCTTTCAGCAGCTAGATGTCCTTGAGCAATCGCATCGATTACAAACTTAGGGCCAGTATAAACATCACCACCAACAAAGATATCTGGATCGTTTGTTTGGTAAGTAATCTTATCAGCTACAGGATAGTTACCATGATGGAAAGTCACACCTGTACCTTCTAGCATGTCACCCCATACAACGCTTTGGCCAATAGCGAATACAACTTTATCAGCCTTAACTTCCATTGTTTGGCTTTCATCATATTGAGGATTAAACTTGCCATCAACAATTGTTGCTGTACATTTCTTAAATACTACACTAGTTACATGGCCCTTATCATCGACCTTAAGTTCCTTAGGACCCCAAGCATTATTGATTGTAATATTTTCTTCTAATGTTTCCTCGATTTCATCCTTGCTTGCAGGCATTGTTTCTCTTGTTTCAAGCGCAAACATTGAAACATTCTTAGCGCCAAAGCGATGAGCCGTTCTTGCACAATCCACCGCAACATTGCCACCACCTACAACAACAACATCACCTTCAAATTTTTGTCCTTGATTTTCATATGCTTCTTTTAGGAAATCAACTGCGATTGTAGTACCTAGAGCATGATCATTTTCAACACCTGGATATCTACCACCTTGGCAACCAATTGCGATATAGAATGCCTTATAGCCTTGTTTCTTTAATTCAGCGATGCTTACATCTTTACCTACTTCAATGCCTGTTTTAAATTCAACACCAAGTTTTCTTAAAACATCAATCTCCGCATCAATTACATTCTTTTCTAATTTATATGATGGGATACCGTAACGCATCATACCACCAAGCTCTTTATTCTTTTCAAATACAGTTGGGATATAGCCCATAGTAGCTAGATAGTAAGCAGCTGATAAACCAGCAGGACCAGCACCAATGATAGCGATCTTTTGAGGCCATCTTTCAAGTTTAATGCTTCTTGCTGGAGAAGCTGCAATTCTTACAGGTGGTACATATCTATTTTCTTCTTTAATTTCTAAGTCAGAGATAAACTTCTTAACCGCATCAATAGAAACAGCTCTATCAATTGTGCCTCTTGTACAAGCATCTTCACAACGTTTATTACAAACTCTACCACAAATTGCAGGGAATGGATTATCCTTTTTGATTAAAGCTAAAGCTTCATCATATTTTCCCTCGGCTGCCTTCTTTAAGTAACCCTGAACAGAAACATGGGCTGGACAAGCTGTTTTACATGGAGCAGTACCTGTATCATAACAATTGATTCTATTGTTATCACGATAGTTTTCATCATATTTATCCTTACCCCACTTAACCGCATCAGGTAATTCATGACGAGGATATTTAATCATTGAGCCATCAGCCTTACATAACTTTTGGCCAAGTTTAACCGCACCTGCAGGACATACTTCAACACACTTACCACAAGCTACACACTTGCTAGCTTCTACTTTAGCACGGTATGCACTAGCTGACATATTTGGCGTATTGAATAATTGTGAAGTTCTAAGCGCATTACAAATATTTACATTACAGTTACAAATACCGAAAATCTTGTTTTCACCGTCAATATTAGTAATTTGGTGAACATAACCAAGTTCTTCACCTCTTTTTAGAATTGCTAAAGCCTCTTCCTTAGTAATATCATGGCCTTTGTTGGTTTCACGACAATAATCAGCGAAATCACCAACGCCAATACACCATGCTTGATCATCATCCGCAACGCCTTCATCTAATACAGCTCTACTAGCTCTACATGAACACCTACCTACACCGATATGGCCTTCATATTTATCTAGCCAATAAGATAGTTGTTCTAAATCAACTTTCTTATTTTCCATCGAAATAGCTTTTTCAACAGGAATAACATGCATACCAACACCAGCACCACCTGGAGGTACAAGTTGTGTAATTCCATCAAGAGGAATAAAAGTCATTCTTTCAAAGAAAGATGCAACCTCAGGATGGTCCTTTAAACGTTGGTTATTCCCTTCTTTATCTTCTTCCATATTGAATAGTTCAGCTGAACCTGGAACAAACATAGGAAGAATATATCTTCTTTCACTTTGAGGTGCTGTTCGACCATTATGATCATAATGGTAACCATAGTCATACTCAAGAAGACCAATATAAGACATTTCATCAAGTAAGCTTTGTAGCTTTTCTGCACTTAATTCTGGATTTAATTCCTTTAATTGTGCAAATGTATAATGTTGACGAAGCTTCATCTTTAAAGCCACATCAGCCATTTCATCTGTTACAATACCTGCAAGACCCCAATATTCAGGATCATCTGATGTTACCTTGCCAAGCTTATGTTTGGCAACATCTGTAATTTTCTTACCTAATGCAATAATTTTTTCACTAGGCTGTTTGTCCCCCATATGAGGTGGAACAATTGTCTTAGACATTTCTGGCATTTTTACTCCCTCCACTTAGTAACTTCTTCTTTTAGCCAATTTGCAAACTTATCTACACCTTCCCCGGTCTTAGCGCTAATTTCGATTACCTCGCAATTAGGATTACGTCTGCCAATATATTCCTTACACTTATCGACATTAAAGTCAAAATAAGGTAGAACATCAATTTTATTAATCAATACAAGCGAACACACTTGATACATTAATGGATACTTTAGTGGTTTATCATCGCCCTCTGGTACAGATAAGATACTGATCGATTTACAAGCACCTGTATCAAACTCAGCTGGACAAACAAGATTACCAACATTTTCCAAAATGATTAAATCATAGTGTTTATCAAGTTCAACAATGCCCTGCCTTGTCATATCTGCATCTAAATGGCACATACCACCAGTATGGATTTGAATCGAATCAACACCTGTTTCTCTAGAAACTGTTATCGCATCCTTATCAGAATCGATATCTGCTTCCATTACAGCAATCTTCAAATCGTTCTTTAATAGATTAATTGTTTTAACTAAAGTAGTGGTCTTGCCAGAACCTGGCGAAGACATTACATTCAATAAATATGTTTTCTTTTCTTTTAATTCATTCCTTAGGTCATTAGCCCTTCTATCGTTGTTAGCGAAAACGGACTGTTTAACCTCAATGATTCTTACATCACTCATTAACTTTCCCCTTGCTACCCTTTATTATACACAATAAAGCGCTTACTTTATCATAATTTGTTTAGTTATTCACATAACAAGTTAAAATTTTGCCACAAATTTTAATTATTTTTACTAAAATAAGGATATGCAAAACATTGTAATTGGAGCTTTAGCTAGCGTTGATGCTGGAAAAACAACCTTATCAGAAATACTGCTATATAAAACTGGTACCATTAGAAAACTTGGAAGGGTTGATCACAAGGATGCTTTTCTTGACTTTAACAAACTTGAAAAAGAAAAAGGTATCACCATCTTCAACAAAGAAGCTCGCTTTAACTATAAAAATAGAGAATATATCTACATTGATACTCCAGGACATAGAGAACTTGAAAACCAAAGAAATACTTCTTTAAAAATATTAGATGTTGCGTTATTGATAATTGACGCCAATTTTCGCAGTTTAAACAACGAAATAGAACTATATCGAAAGATTATGCAAAACAATATTCCTTGCATAATCTTTATCAATAAAATCGACATAGCTCATTTCTCTAAAGATGAAATATTAGCTAGATTAAAAAAAGAAATTGACGCAAATTGTGCCAGTACAAAGCAAATTGACGATTTATTACAAGAAGAAATAATAGGCAATATTGGTGATAGTATTTGCAAACATGATATTATTCCTGTTTTATTTGGTAGTGCCTTAAAAGATGAAAACATAGATGAATTGTTAGAATATTTCACATATATAGAAGCTAAAGAAGAAAGTGAAATATTAAATGCCTATATTTATCGCAAAGACGATACCTTTAGTTATCTAAAGATATTAAGTGGTCAATTAAATAATAAGACTAGCTTTGATTTAAACAATAAAGTAAATGAAATGTATAAGATAAACGGAAATTCTTACACGCCAATCCAAATAGCCTATCAAGGTGATGTAGTAGCTATTAAGGGATTAAAGGATTACGGGGTTGGAACCTATTTACCAAGTCTTTTTAATGATTTAAGTTTTAATCTTGAACAAGAGAAAATCATCAACGTAGGTGGTAACCACTATGCCATCTTTAATAAAGTTAAAGTATTAAATGATAATATGCCTGAATTAAATATTAGATTAATTAAAGATGATATTTATATCAATATTGAAGGCCAATTAAAAGAAGAAATAATAATTAAGCTATTTAAAGAAAAATTTAACCTTGATATATCTTTTTTGTATCCAACAATTGAAGAAGAAATAATAATTGATGAACAAGAAGATATTAAAGAAGACTCCCCTTATGTATATAAAAGAGAAAGTATTTCAGATGAAGAATTAAAACGGGTATTTAATAGTATTTATAAGCCTAAGGAAAGAGTAATTAATAAGAAGACACAAGAAGATAAAAAAGAAGAATACGTCAAAACAAAAGACCTTTTATATATCATTGATGGTTATAACCTTTTACATGCCCTAGATGATTATAAAGATGAGGACTTTTCAATATTAAGAGATAAAGTAATTAATATTGTTTGCGATTTTAAAGGTTATGTCAATGCACAATGTATGTTGGTATTTGATGCCTATAAAACCCAAGAATTAAAATCAAGGGTAATAAACCACGATAATATCACAATTGTTTATACCAAGAACAAACAAACAGCTGATGAATATATTGAAATAAAAACTAAAGAATTAAAAGATGAGTATCGCATCATTGTTGTGACAAGTGATTATCTAGAACAAATAAGAGTCTTTTCTAATGGTGCTAATAGATTATCAAGCAGAGGCTTTCTAGAGAGATATGAAAGTTTTAAAAAAGATAAAATAAAACCAACAAGCACTTTTGTTAATCGCCCATTAAGTGACTTAAGAAAACTATTAGAGGATGATTGATAAAAGAGTTTTGCATTATATTCTTTATTTATGTGTATTTATTAATTCAAAATTAAGGTAGTGAAGTTTTTAGAAATAAAAAACGAACTGTTTAAGTTCGCATGTTCTTTAAATTTGGAGCAGGTGATCGGAATCGAACCGACGTAGTCAGCTTGGAGGGCTGAAGTTCTACCATTGAACTACACCTGCAGCTACTAAGTTGGTGACCTGGGCGGGAATCGAACCCGCGACCCTTTGATTAAAAGTCAAATGCTCTACCACCTGAGCTACCAGGTCAGACTTGGCTGGGATGGCTGGGATCGAACCAGCGAAATGACAGAGTCAAAGTCTGTTGCCTTACCACTTGGCTACATCCCAAGAAATGGTGGAGGGGGACAGATTCGAACTGCCGAACTCGTTGAGAGCTGATTTACAGTCAGCCGCGTTTAGCCTCTTCGCTACCCCTCCAGTTCATTAATAGGCTCATTTATATTATCAAACTGGGTATCAAATGTAAAGCCTATTTTTAAACTTTTTTTGTCATACTTCACAAAACCCCTATTTTAAGGGCTTTTGTAAGAAAAATTTTTTTATTCTTTTATATTTATTTTTTATATAATTAAAAAAAGAGGAAATTAATATGTTAAAAATAAATAATGATTGGCAGTTTACAGACTGTTTTAATGAAGAATTTCTTAAGGGATATGGAACATATGAAACAATCAGAATTCCCCATAATGTAAAAGAGGTTCCCTTACATTACATAGATCCAAATTCTTATCAAATGTTATGTGGCTATAGAAAGATAATAAACATAAGCGATACAAGTCTTAGAACTTTTATTAAATTTGAGGCTGCCGCACATATTGCAACTTTATATGTAAATGGTAAGCAAGTATTTACACACTATAATGGTTATACATCATTTAGATGTGAAATAAGTGATTATGTAAAAAAAGGTGATAATTTAATTGTGGTAAAACTTGATACAAGTGAAAATCCTAGTATTCCCCCATTTGGCTTTGTAGTTGACTATTTAACATTTGGTGGCATTTATCGAGATGTTTATCTTGAACAAACACCAACTACTTATATAAAAGATATCTTTGTTAAAACAAGCTTAAAGGGCATTGATTGTAATATTGAGTATGATGGTGACATTAATGGCAAACATTTATTAGTTAGTATATATGATCAAGATAATAAACTTGTAGTAAACAAAGAATATGATAATCTATGTTCTAATATTAAATTAGATATTGAAAATCCTATATTATGGGAAGTTAATAATGGTTACTTATATAATTTGAAACTAGAAATTAAAGAAAATTTTTATGTTAAGGAAACAAAGTTTGGCTTAAGAACCATTAGCTATAATAACAATGAATTTTTCATCAATAACAAAAAAGTATTTATAACAGGCCTAAACAGACACCAATCTTTCCCTTATTTTGGCTATGCAGCTACAAAGTCCTTACAAGTAGAAGATGCTAGGATATTAGATGAAGAATTAGGTGTAAATCTAGTTAGAACATCTCATTATCCAAATTCTCATTACTTCATTGAAGAATGTGATAAAAGAGGTATTATGGTCTTTACCGAAATTCCAGGTTGGCAACATCTTTCAAAAGAAGATTTCTGGCGTAAGACTTGTATAAACAATGTTGAAGAAATGATTAAAGAATACTATAACCACCCTTCTATTGTTATGTGGGGAGTTAGAGTTAACGAATCACAAGACGATGATGATTTATACGTTCAAACAAATAAAGTAGCACACAAATTAGATGATACTAGACCTACAACTGGCGTTAGATATCTAGAGAAATCATCTTTATTAGAAGATATTTATAGCTATAACGACTTTTCACATAGTGGCAATAATCCAGGGTGCAAGAAAAAGAAGGATGTCTCACCTGATTTAAATAAGCCATTATTAATATCTGAAGCTAATGGCCATATGTTCCCTACTAAATCTTTTGATAATATACAAAGAAGACAAGATCATGCCTTAAGACATGCCAAAGTATTAAACGATGCCTTAAAAGATAATGAACATATCGGTTGTATACAATGGTGCATGTTTGATTATCCCACTCATAAGGACTTTGGTAGTGGCGATAGGATTTGTTACCATGGTGTTTTAGATAGCTTTAGAAACCCTAAAATGGCAGCTAGTGTTTACGCTAGCCAAAGCGATAAAAATGCTGTATTGGAAGTTTCCACAAGCATGGATATTGGTGATTACCCAAGTGGTCAAATACCTTATTTCTATTGTTTTACTAATGGTGATAGTGTAAGACTATATAAGAATAATGACTTTGTAAAAGAATTTACTTATTCCCCTTTTACCGCTTTAAAACATGGACCAATCTATATTGACGATACAATTGGAGACTTATTAGAGAGTAAAGAAGATTTTCCTAAACAAAAGGCTGAAGAAATCAGAATTTGCTTAAATGCAGCTGCTAAATTTGGCATGGCCAATTTACCACTTAAATACAAATTAAAATTTGCCAAAGTAATGCTTAAATACCATATGAGTTTCTCTGATGGTTACAATCTATATAGCAAGTATGTAGGCAATTGGGGTGGTGAGGCTACTAAATGGAAATTTGAGGCCATAAAAGATGGTGAAGTTATTAAAACAATAATCAAATCCCCAGGTAGCAAACTAGCGATTAAAGCTAATATTTCAAGCACCACACTTATTGAAGGCGATACCTATGATATGGCTGCTATTAGAATTTTAATAGTTGATGAAAATGATAATATTGCCTCATATGCTCAACTTCCAATAAGCATCAAAACAAGTCCTAATTTAGATTTAATTGGTCCAAATGTAGTATGTGCTGAAGGTGGCATGGCTGGCACTTACATTAAAACAAACGGTTTAGATGGTCAAGGATATATCACTTTAAGTAGTCCAGGATTGAATGATATAAACATCGAAATAAAAATAGTGAAATCTAATTAGACTTCACTATTAATGCTTCATAAGGTCTTAATATTTTATCAACATCCTTATAATTGTGTAGAAGTATTTCTCCACCATTGTAAGGATTTTTTATTTTTTTCTTTGTAAGATTAATAATAATTAAGAAACTTTCTTCATCTTTCACTCTACTATAAACAAGAATATTCTTGTTACTATGATGTCTTACAAATTTTCCATATACCAACGCTTTATATTTTCTTCTTAAGGCAATAGCCCTCTTATAATAATTAAGCATTGAATCTTCATCATCGATTTGTGATTGAACATTTATATCTACATAATTAGGATTTATTTCTATCCAAGGTTTTTTACTAGAAAATCCCGCAAACTTTTCATCACTCCATTGCATAGGTGTACGGGCATGGTCTCTTGAACCACAAGATAATCTTTTTAAAACATATTCTTTTTTATTCTTAACAACATTTACAAAATGATAGTAGGCATTAATAGATTCAACATCCCTAAATTGTTCAACACTGGTAAAAGGAAAATTGGTCATGCCTATTTCATCACCTTGAAAAATATATGGTGTCCCCTTAAAGCTTATTTGCATGCTTACAAGCATTTTTCCTACCACTTCTTCATATTTTCCGCTTGGATCAATTTTAGAAATCATACGTGGATTATCATGGTTATTAAAGAAAACAGTTGGCCAACAATGATTAGAATATCTTTCTTGCCATCTCACTAGTTCTTTAACCGTCTTTCTAAAATCAAATTTATAAATATCAAAACGCTTCTTGCCGGGATTTTCTAAATGATCAAAAGAAAATAATTGGGTAAGTTCATCACAATCATCTCCTGTTATATATCTAGAAACCTTAAGTCCTGCGCCAGGACACTCTCCAACAGTATAAGCATTATGTGGTTTTAAACATTTATTGTAGAATTCATTTAAATACTTATCTAAATATGGCCCATGAAAATAATGTTCAATGCCATTAAAGCCAACTAGCTCGCCAATAGTCTTATTGCCATCAGTAAGGGGCTTTTCTTTTGAAATAAGCGATACCACATCAAGTCTAAATCCATCAGCTCCCTTATCTAGCCAGAAGTTGGCAATATCAAACATTTCTTCTCTGACTAAAGGATTATCCCAATTTAAATCAATTTGTTTTTTGGCAAAAAGATGTAAAACATATTTATCTCTTTGTTTATAATAGGAAAAAGCACTGCCTGCAAAAAAGCTCGTCCAGTTTAATGGTTTATCATTCCAAATATAATAATCATCATATGGTTTAATACCTTCAACAGACTTTTTAAACCATTCATGTTCATCAGAAGTATGATTCATTACTAAATCAATGATGACCTTAATATCTTTTTCATGAGCTTGTTTAAATAATTCTTCGACATCTTCCATTGTCCCAAACTCAGCCATAATCTTCTTATAATCTCTTATATCATAACCATTATCACAATTTGGTGAGTCATAGAATGGACATATCCATAAGGCATTAACACCTAATTGTTTTAAATAATCAAGTTTTGAAATAATGCCCTTAATATCGCCTATTCCATCATCATTGCTATCTTTAAAAGAACGTGGATATATTTGATAGAAAACAACTTCTTTCCACCACGCTTGTTTAATATCACATTGTTTTTCGTCTTCCTTAAAATCAAAACAATTCAAAAGATTAACAAAGGCATCAATAGCCTCATCGTTAAACTTGTTAAAAGTTAAATACTTTAAAGATTTGAGTTTAATATTTTTAATAAATGTTTTTTCAATAACACTCTCATCCATTCCCAAAGAATAGAATAAACGAGCTAATAGATCATGCCCTGAGGGAGTCTTAAAAACATCAGCTAATCGTGACTCTTTAGTTACTTTCATAAACTACCTTCTTTATTTAATTTTAACAGTTGTTTGAGCCGATTTCTTCTCTATTTTGAACCTGTATACTATTTTTATGAACAATAATTAATGAAATAAAACATGTACCAAGAAGGATGGAAATATTTTCTAGATGTCTATAATACAAAAATAAATTAGCTAACATAAAACAAATATAGGTAATTCTTGTGCGTTTTGTATGGGGATTAATTTTAATTAGTGAGCCAATTATATATAGACAAGCAAGTAGTAACAAAGGCCAATAGTTAACATAAGCCAAGCCTATAAGTACACCAAAGGATACCGCTATCGATTTGCCACCTTTAAACTTATTAAATGCGGAATATGAGTGGCCAATTATAGGACTCACTATCATTATTGAAAAAAGCCTACTTTTTAAAAGACCGGTTTTAATAATTACATAAATTGGCACCATTCCCTTTAATAAGTCGCATATTAAGCATAAGATACCAACCTTTACACCTGCATATTTCATTGCATTGGCCACACCAGGGTTGTGATCAACGCTATCTTTTGTTACATCAATCCCCTTAATCATTTCTGGAAGCCATTTACTAAATAGTAAGCTTCCTGAAATGTAGCCATATATTATCGTGAGTATTTCTCTAAGCATTTTCTTTCCCCTTTAAAATAATAAAATTGCAGATATCTAAGGCTGCATTGGGATTACTATTATTTCTTTGATTATTTATCATTTCTTTTTGTTTATCTTTATTATTCAATAATTCCAAGCCCATCATAACTAATTTGTCTTCATTTTTATCATAGATAGACATATTATGACTTGTAAAAAAATCTATATTTTTATTTTCGCAACCTGGAATTGGTGAAGTAAAAACAAGTGGGATATTACAACTAAGGGCTTCAGAGCTAGTTAAACCACCTGGCTTAGTAAACAAAACATCACTTGCCTTCATATATAAATAGGTATCATTTGTATAATCTAATACAACTACTCTATTTTCTTCTTTAAAGGCCTTTCTAAGTTGTTCTTTAAGTTTTTCATTGCTTCCACCCATAATGTATAAGCAAGTATTTTTATCCATCCTAGACACCAATTTATAGCTTAAAGATTCAATATTGCCAAAACCCATAGAACCAGTCATTAATAAAATGATTTTCTTATCAAGGGGCATATTCAATTTTTCTTTGGCCTCATTTTTTAAAATATCACTACTAAATTTTCTAGAAACCGGAATGCCAGTACAAACTAGCTTCTTTTCAGGTATTCCTCTTTTGATAAATTCATCTTTTAAATAGGCATGGGGAATAAAATAATAATCAGCCCTAGTTTCCTCTGTAAAAGGAATACAAGTATAATCAGTCGCAATAAAGTAAGTTTTTACTGTTAAATACTTGTTTCTAATTAAATAAGTTAAAGCCTCAGCTGGAAATAAGTGAGGCATAACAATCGTATCGAAATTATTTTCTTTTATATATGCACAAAGCTTTTTACTATACAAAGAATTAGCATAATAAACTGGCGATCTAAGCTTACTATTTGATAAAAGCCGGCCAGCCTTATAAGCGCTCTTAAACACTTTTTTGGCTTTAACTGTACTCCAAATATATATCTTTTTGCCTCTTGTGGAAGCATTTTTTGAAGCAAAGTTTAAAACATCAAGCATTTGACATTCAACATTAAGCCTATCAAATTCTTCTTTTAAAGCCTTGCCAGCTGAATTATGTCCTTCACCTGTTCCTGTCGATAAAATAAGTACTTTCACCCTTAAATAATACTATAAACGTGTTTTCTAAGTATTTGTTAATTTAATGTTTTTGTACTATTTGAGGCTATTATTTTTGCTTAAATTGCTTGTATATTTAATCAAATATTTTTCAATAGCATGCTATTGACAGTACGCTATTGATATAGTATAACTTAAGTCATGGAGGTAAAAAATGGAAATTGTAGATATAGGCTTTAAGATAAAAAAGATTAATGATAAGCTTCAAAAAAAGGCGGACAAAACAATGGAAGAATTAGATATCACCTTTTCTCAGCATCATATTCTTGTTTACCTTATCCATTTAGAAAATAAAACTTGTTCTTTAAAAACTTTAGAAAAAGAATTTAAAGTATCACAAGCTACCATGGCTGGGCTTATTAAGCGCATGGAAGAAAAAGAAATTGTGAAAACCCATATTGGGGAAAACGATAAAAGAATCAAAATGGTAACTATTAGTGAAAAAGGTATTTTAATATGCCAAAAAAGTAGAGAAATGATGATGAAGGGCGAAGAAACAATTAAATCAATTTATAGCCAAGAAGAATTAAATAACTTAACAGACTATCTTGAACGCTTATACAAAATTTTAGATAAGGAGGATAAAAAATGTTAAAAACACTTAAAAGCTGTATTGGTGAATATAAAAAAGCAGCAAGTTTAACACCAATCATTACAGCTATTGAAGTACTAATGGAAGTACTTATTCCCTTTGTCACAGCATCCATTATTGATAAAGGAATAAATGCTGGTGACATGTCATCTGTATATAAGTATGGTGGCTTACTTTTATTGATTGCCTTTGTATCATTATTTGCAGGCACAATAAGTGCAAAGCTTGCAGCTAAAGCTTCAACCGGTTTTGCCGCCAATGTAAGAGAAAAGATGTATGAAAAGATTCAAACTTATTCTTTTTCAAACATTGATAAATTCTCAACAGCTGGACTAGTTACACGTCTTACAACTGATGTTACTAACCTACAAAACGCCTTTATGATGATTATTCGTTTTGCGGTAAGACCACCACTAATGTTTACAATGTCGATTATAATGTGTGTGATTATTTCACCATCTTTGAGTACTATTTTCCTAGTGGCCATAGTCTTTGTAGGCTTATTAATTGTGGGAATGCTACCAAAAGTTAATAAAGTCTTTACAGAAACATTTAATAAATATGATGATTTAAACAACGAGGTACAAGAAAACATCAATGGTGTAAGAGTAGTTAAATCATATGTTAGAGAAGAACATGAAAAAGAAAAGTTTTCTAAGGCTGCAAATAATTTAAGAAAATTATTTGAAAAAGCTGAAGGTATTATGGCATTAACATCACCAATCATGATGATTGCAGTTTATGGTTGTATTGTTGCCCTAAGCTGGTTTGGTGCTCACTTTATTGTTGATGGCAAACTAACAACTGGACAATTAACTTCAATGTTCTCATATGTTATGTCAATTCTTATGTCACTAATGATGTTAAGCATGGTTATTGTTATGATTACAATGTCTATCGCTTCTACAAAAAGAATTGCAGCCGTTATTAATGAAAAACCTGATATTGAAAATAGTGAAAAACCTTTAATGAGAGTAATAGATGGAAGCATTGACTTTAACCATGTAAATTTCTCTTACGCACATGGAACGGGTGAAAATGTTTTATCAGATATTGATTTGCATATTAAGTCAGGTGAAACAATTGGTATTATTGGTGGGACAGGATCTGGTAAATCAACTTTAGTTTCATTAATTTCAAGATTATATGATGTAAGTAGTGGCAAAGTTTTGGTAGGTGGTGATAATGTTAAAAATATTGACATTGAAACACTTAGAAATGAGGTTGCAGTAGTTTTACAAAAGAATGTCCTATTCTCAGGTTCAGTAATTGAAAATCTAAGATGGGGTAAAGAAGATGCAACTGAAGAGGAATGTTGGAATGCCTTATCTTTGGCTAGTGCAGATGAATTTATTAAAAAGATGCCTGATGGTATTAACAGTCATGTTGAACAGGGTGGCGCAAACTTCTCTGGTGGTCAAAGACAAAGGCTATGTATTGCTAGAGCATTATTAAAAAGTCCTAAGGTATTAATACTTGATGATTCAACAAGCGCTGTTGATACCGCAACTGATGCCAAGATTCAAAAAGCTTTTAATACCAAGATTCCCGATACTACCAAGATTATCATTTCTCAAAGAATTTCTTCAGTTAAAAATGCTGATCGTATTATTGTTTTAGATGATGGAAAGATTTCTGGCTTTGATAGTCATGAAAATTTGATTAAAAATAATACGATTTATAAAGAAATTGAAGAAGCACAAAATAAAGCTGGTGGCGACTTTGATAAGCCACAAGCTGACTAGGAGGTTAGTTTATGCCAAGAGGTCAAATGAAACCTGTTAAGAAGGTAAAAAAAGGGACTTTTACAAGAGTAATTAAATATATGCTAAAGGACTATACACCACATATGTTAATTGTAGTGGTTTGTATAATCATATATGCACTATCATCAGTTCAAGGTACTTTGTTTTCTAAAACATTGATTGATTCTTATATTGTGCCAATGTTGCAAAGTGGATCAACTGATTTTGGACCATTATTAGACGCTATTAAAAATCTAGTTTGTATTTTACTTGTAGGTATAATCGCTTGTTATATCTATAATCGTTTGATGGTTACAGTATCACAAGGTACTATGGAAAGACTAAGAAATGAGCTATTTGCCCATATGCAAACTCTACCAGTTAAGTATTTTGATACCCACTCACATGGCGATATCATGTCTGTTTATACAAATGATGTCGATACAATGAGACAAGTAATATCACAAACTATCCCAAATGTTATTACATCTATTATTACCATCATCTCAACATTTGTATCAATGATAATCTTATCAATACCGCTAACTTTAGTGTCATTATTTATGATAGCTATTATGATGGTCTTTGTTGCAAAGATAGGTGGTAAATCTGGTAAATATTTTGGTGAGCAACAAAAATCATTGGGTAGCTTAAACGGACATATTGAAGAAATGATTGAGGGTGTAAAGGTTGTTAAGGTGTTTTGCCATGAACAAAAGGCAATTGAAGACTTTAAAGAAAAAAATGAAGACTTGCGTGTTTGTTCATTAAACGCTAACAAATATGCCAATATCATGATGCCAGTCATGGGTAATCTTGGAAATATTTCTTATGTCTTAATTGCGATTGTTGGTGCTACATTATGTTTAAACAATATTGGTAATCTAACACTAGGCACAATCGTTTCTTTCTTAAGTTTAAATAAGAGTTTTACTCAACCTATAACCCAAATTTCGCAACAAGTAAATTCCGTTGCTTCAGCAATGGCTGGTGCTGAACGTATATTCGAAATGATGGATGAGGAAAGTGAGGCAGATGATGGCTATGTAACTTTAGTTAATGTTGTTGAAAATGAAGATGGCTCCCTAACAGAAACTGATAAAAGAACTGGTGTATGGGCTTGGAAACATCCTCATCATGATGGTACTTTAACTTATAAGAAGCTAGAGGGCAAAATCACAATGGATGATGTCGACTTCTCATATGATGGTAAAAAGATTGTATTACATGGTGTTACTTTATATGGCAACCCTGGCGAAAAGATTGCTTTTGTAGGCTCTACAGGAGCTGGTAAGACCACTATTACAAATCTAATTAATCGTTTCTATGATATTGGAGATGGAAAGATAAGATATGATGATATCAATATCAATAAGATCAAAAAATCATCCTTAAGAAAATCCTTAGGTATTGTATTACAAGATACAAACTTATTTACAGGTACTATCATGGATAATATCAGATATGGTAGGCTTGATGCCAGCGATGAAGAATGTATTGCGGCTGCAAAACTTGCTAATGCTGATGGCTTTATAAAAAGATTGCCTGATGGCTATAACACTAAGATTAAGGGTGATGGTGGTACTTTATCACAGGGCGAAAGACAACTTTTATCAATTGCTAGAGCAGCTGTAGCGAATGCTCCAGCTATGATTCTTGATGAAGCAACTTCATCTATTGATACAAGAACTGAATCATTAGTTCAAAAAGGTATGGACGCTTTAATGAAAGGCAGGACAACATTTGTCATTGCCCATCGATTATCTACCGTCCAAAATTCTGATTGCATCATGGTGCTTGAAAATGGTCAAATCATTGAAAGAGGAAATCATGATGAATTAATTGCTAAAAAAGGAAGATATTATCAGTTATATACTGGTAATTCCATTGGTGAATAAAGGCGAGATTACCTCGCCTTTTTAATTGATTATTTTTTAATTAACCTTTTAGTTTTATGCAAGAATCTCTAAAGAAGTAAACAATGATAATTGAAGCTACTTCTGAAATAATTGAAGACCAATCACTGTTAGTACCAGTAACTAAACCCACAACAATATAAACTACATAAATGGCACAAATAGTCATTAAAACTAAAGAAGCCTTGATATGACCATCACCTTTATAAGTGCCCTTTAATTGAGCTAAACCCTTAAAGCCTAAATAGTATTCAAGGAACAGTTCAACAAGTAGAGCAACCAAGCTAACAACAAGTATTGTTTTACCTTGCATTGCCTCAAAATAAGCTAGTTCATTGCTTGATAATACACCAAATGTAGCTAAAGCAAGAATAATAGCGAATAATAGCTTAATACTTGCAAAAACAATGAATAAGATACTAAAAAACTTTACTAATGTTTGTTTTTCTTTCATAAAATTTTCTCCTTTAAAACATAATACATTATACAAATAATTATTTCAAAATAAGCAAATTAAAAGGTGTGATAACACCTCTTAATTTTATGCACACTCTTTAGAATTTTTCTTATTTCTAATTAGTTTTCCTAGTTCAAATACAGGGAAAGTAGATAATGCCAAGCCTACACAAATTAATAATTCATTTGTTTGGAAAGTACCTGGAACAATATCGAATACTTCACATAATCCTGGAACATATACAGCAGCTAAAGTAACAAGTACAGTTACAATTGTTGCGCCAAATAACCACCAGTTAAAGTTTTTAAACATGTCCTTAGAGAATAATGATTTTCTTCTAGAACGCATATTAATTGCACAACAAATTTCTGCAAAGTTAACTGTTAGAAAAGCCATTGCAACAGCATTCACACAATATTCGCCATTAAAGATTCCACCATATGTACCAAGTTCTAATTTATGACCAATTACATAAGCTATTATCTCTATAAAGGCCAAATATAAACCTTGCCATACCATATCCAAACCAGCACCATTTGAGAAAATACCTTCAGAAGAACTTCTTGGCTTTCTTTTCATGACATCGCCTTCAGCCTTTTCCATACCTAAGGCAAGGCCTGGCAAAGAGTCAGTTACCATATTTATCCATAATAGATGAACTGGACCTAGCAAAGTGAAATTCAATATTGATGCAATAAACATAATAACTACTTCACTTAAATTAGTAGAAAGTTGGAATTGAATAACTTTACAAACATTATCATAAACTTTTCTTCCCTCTTCTACCGCATTAACAATAGTAGCGAAATTATCATCAGCTAAAACCATATCGGCTACTGATTTAGTTACATCAGTACCAGTAATACCCATACCAATACCAATATCAGCTTCTTTAATTGAAGGAGCATCATTTACGCCATCACCAGTCATAGCCGTAACCATGCCTCTTGCCTTCCATGCATTAACAATTTTAGTTTTATGTTCTGGTTGTACTCTAGCATATACTGAATACTTTAAGACAACCTCTTTCATTTCTTCATTAGAATATTTATCTAGTTCAAATCCTTCAATAGCTTGTGATTCATCATCAATAATGCCTAAATCCTTACCTATTGCCACAGCTGTATCCTTATGGTCACCAGTTATCATTACAACACGAACACCAGCTGTTTTACATTCCTTAATAGCGTCATAAACCTCAGGACGACATGGATCAATCATACCCACAACACCAATGAAAGTTAAATCATTTTCAATTTCACTTGGATCTTCAAAATCAGGAACTTTATCATATTCTTTATAAGCCACACAAAGAACTCTTAAAGCCTTAGAAGCAAATAATTTATTAGTCTTCATTATTTCCTTCTTCTTATTTTCATCCATCTTTTTGATGCCATCAACATCTAAATAAGAAGTACATAAATCAAGCATTACATCAAGTGCACCCTTGGTATATTGGAAATACTTGCCATCAATTTCATGAATGGTAGACATCATCTTACGATTAGAATCAAATGGTGCTTCCTTAACTCTTGGCTCAACTTTCTCAAGCTCATATTTTGGCATATCTAAGCTATAAGCATAGTTTACTAAAGCACATTCTGTAGGCTCACCAGTAGCACTTGTTTCATCTTTTTCAATACTAGCATCACTACATAATGCCATAGCCTTCGCAAGAAGCTTTTCATCAGCACCATAATGTTCTACAACTGTCATCTTGTTTTGTGTTAAAGTGCCTGTTTTATCTGAACAAATAATATTTGTACAACCAAGTGTTTCTACTGCTGTTAGCTTTCTAATTAAAGCTTGACGCTTTGCCATAGCACTAACACCAATTGAAAGAATAACTGTTACTACAGCAGGTAAACCTTCCGGAATTGCCGCAACAGCTAAGGCAATGGCGGCAATAAAGGTATCTAGGGCAATAGCACCAAAATCAGCCAATGTGATATTATCGCCAAGAATTACCGATTCAACAACACCTACAACAAAAACCACAATACAAATACCAATAACTAGCTTTGTTAGGAAATTAGATAATTCGGTCATCTTTTTTTGTAATGGTGTTAGTTCCTTGCTTGCATTATTTAATGCATCCGCAATCTTACCAACTTCAGTATCCATACCACATGCCACAACAACAGCCTTACCTCTACCATATACAACAGTAGAACCGTTATATAACATGTTCTTTCTATCGCCTAGAGTAACATCGTCTTTGCCTTGTTTTAAATATAAAGCATCTATTAGCTTATTAACTGGAACAGATTCACCAGTTAAAGCAGCTTCTTCAGCCTTTAGAGAATGTGATTCAAGAATACGACAATCAGCAGGAACGGTATCACCTGCCTCAAAAACAATCACATCACCAACGCAAATATCCTCACTTTTAACAATCGCCACTTTACCATCTCTTAATACTTTAGAAGTAGATGCTGTCATTTGCATTAAAGCATCCATAGCACCTTCAGCCTTAGTCTCTTGAACTAAAGACATCACCGTATTAATAATAACAACCACCAAAATTATAATTACATCCGCAAATTCTGATAGCTTAAAGCCACCCTTCATTTGTAAAGCATTAACAATAGCCTGAAGTGCTGCAGCAGCCAACAACATGATAATCATCGGATCGCTAATAGAACCTAAAAACTTTTGGAATAAGGTTTCCTTATCAGCTTCCTTTAACTTGTTTTTACCGTTTTTAAGAAGTCTTTCTTCAGCTTCCTTACTACTAAGGCCATTTTCATTAGAATTAGTTTCCTTTAAAACGGTATCACAATCTTGTAAATAATACTTCTCCATAATACCTCCAAAAATAAAAACTCATGTTAATACATGAGTTAAAAATACAATATAATCTCATGTACAACTTAAGTTAAATACATGAGTCTCACTTTTTAAGATAAACCAGACTATTAGTCGGGATTGTTGGCTTATCACGCAAATGCGTTAGTTACTCCCTCATCGAAAAGTATTTTACTATACAAGAAAACTTTTTTCAATCAAAGTTTATCAATGTTTATTCAATGTAATACTAATAAAATACGATACATCACAACAATAATAAGTATCATTTATAACCCTTTAAATAAGCTTTATAATCACTTTCTTTATTAATTAACTGTCAAACTTAATATCTAAAGTATAATTAAAACATGAACAAGCTAAAAAGAACCTTATTAATAAATGATTTAAGTTGTATAGGCAAAAGTTCCCTTACAGCTATGATTCCTATAATATCAAGTTACGGCATAGAAACCATACCCCTTCCAACTTTATTATTATCAAATCATACCGGCTTTAAAGAATATGAAACAAAAGATTGTGACATACTATCTTCTTTTACAAATATCTGGCACAAACAAAATATCAACTTTGATTTAATATATACCGGCTTTTTTAAGGATGATAAGCAAATACTAGAAACAATTGGTATATTAGATAAATTTAATTCCATGTTATTAGTAGATCCGATATTAGGCGATAATGGAAAAAGATTTTCTTGTTTTGATGATAAGTACCAAAATATTCTTTTAAAACTAGTATCTAAAGCGGACATCATAACCCCTAATCTTACCGAAGCTGCTTTATTAACTAATTCAAATATCAACGATAATCCCATTAATATAATTAAAAGATTCGATAATAAATATGTAATAATTACGGGCATTAAAAAAGAAGATAAAATTGGTTATTTAATAAAAGAAAACAATAATATCTATGACTATTATTTACCATATATAGAAAGTGAAACTAAGTTTCATGGAACAGGTGATGTCTTTGTATCAAGTTTAATTGGAAATGTTTTAAATAATAATAATAATTTTAAAGATAGTTTTATAAAGGCTGCAAATTTTACTAATAAATGTATTCTTGAAACACTAAAATATTTACCAGAACACTGGTATGGTTTAGCCTTTGAAGAAGTGCTTAAATCTTTTTGATTAAAACAATCCCATATAAAAACACTACTTTCGTAGTGCCTTTATACTATTTAATTTCAACAATCCAACCCTCAGGCGCTTCAACTCTACCCTTTTGAATATCCAATAGAGCATCCTTTAGTTTTCCAAGAATTGGCCCAGTGTTAAATTCGGTTTTCTTTTCACCATTAGTAATAGAACCAACAAATGATATAACAGCAGCCGTCCCACATAAGCCACATTCTGTAAAATCATCTATCTCATCTATTCTGATAGGTCTTTCCTCTAATTCAAGATTTAAATAATGTTTAGCTACATACATAAGGCTTTTTCTTGTAATAGAAGGCAGTATACTATCAGACTTTGGTGTAACAATTTTATTATCTTTACTGACAAATAAGATATTTGCCCCACCAGTCTCTTCAATATAAGTTAAAGTAGCTGGATCTAAATAAACATTTTCAGCATAGCCTTCTTCATGAGCCTTCATGTAAGGCCTTAAAGACATAGCATAATTTAAACCTGCTTTTATGCCGCCTGTACCTCTAGGGGCTGCTCTATCATAGTTTGAAACACATAAATCAAGCATTCTTCCATCGCCCTTAAAGTATGGTCCAGCAGGACAAGCGAAGATTCTAAATTCATACTCATTTGCTGGCTTAATGCCTAAAATAGGATTAGTACCAAACAAATATGGTCTAAGATACAATGTAGCACCTGTTTCATATGGAGGTACATCATCAATGTTAGCCTTAACAACCTCACATGCAGCCTTAACAAATTTATCTTTATCAACCGGTGGCATGCACATAGTTAAAGCGGAATTGTAGAATCTATCAGCATTCATATCTGGTCTAAACAAAACAACTCTATTATCAATTGTTCTAAAGGCCTTCATTCCCTCAAATACTTGTTGACCATATTGAAGAATAGCTGCGCTCTCATTTAAAGTAACAAATTCATCTGTACTAATTACACCATCGTCCCACTTACCATCTTTATATTTAGAAATATAGCGATAGTCTGTTTTGTAATAGCCAAACTGTAGGTTACTATAATCAATATCCTTTTTCATAATTAGAAATCAGTATCAAAGAATAATTTTTCATAAGATGGATAAGGCAAGTTATCAATAGAAATATAATGTTCCATCTTATCAGCCGTAGATCTTAAGTTATCGCAAAGAGGAAGAACTTCTTTTAAGATACTTAAGCCTTTATCCTTGCTTTCATCATGCTTTAATGCATCCCTTAAAGCATCCTCGCTTTTGCCTGCAAGTAATGAACATTCATCAATAAAAGAAGATAATTTACTAGCTCTAGTCTTCATTGATTTAGACATATATTCACTTGGGCAAGTAGTAATAAAGTTAAGTTCTTTAATAGCCGAAGGAATGATATTTTGATAAATCATTGCGGTAAGAGTCTTAACCTCGATGCTTCTAATATTGACATAAGATTCATACATGATTTCACTTCTAGCGACAATCTCTTTTTCACTATAAACGCCATATTTTTCAAATAAAGAAACGCTTTCTTTTTTAGTAAAACATGGAATAGCTTCAACAAAGGTTCTAACATTTGGAAGACCTCTTTTACTAGCTTCATCAACCCAATCTTCACTATAGCCATTGCCAGAGAAAACAACCCTTTTATGTTTCTTATAGGTAGAGCCAATAATTGAAATAGCCTTTTCTCTTACATCTTGTCTATTCTTTACTTTATCAAGTTCATCAGCCATTTCATCTAAAGTCTTAGCTAAGGCGGTATTGATAACTGTATTTAAGAAAGAAGCGTTCATACTAGAACCTAGCATTCTAAATTCAAATTTATTACCTGTAAAAGCTACAGGAGAAGTTCTATTACGATCTGAATTATCCTTTGGTAGATTCTTAATTGTTGACATACCAAATTCTTTTAGACCAGATTTAACATAGCTAGATGGTTTTTTGCCAACAAGAGATTCAAATACTTCCTCAATAACATCTCCTAAGTAAATAGAAACAATAGCAGGAGGAGCTTCATTGGCACCAAGTCTAAAATCATTTCCTGAATCACTTGAAGCAAGTCTAATTAGTTCGGCATTTTCATCTACTGCCTTAATTAAAGCACTAGTAAATAATAAGAAACGAACGTTATTATGTGGATCTTTACCAGGATCAAATAAGTTTTGGCCATCATCTGTAACCAATGAATAGTTATTGTGCTTACCAGAACCATTTACGCCATCAAAAGGTTTTTCATGTAATAAACAAACTAAATCATGTTTAATCGCAACCTTTTGTAAAATATCCATCATCATCATATTTTGGTCAATCGCAACATTTAAACTAGAGAAAATAGGTGAAATTTCAAATTGGCCAGGCGCAACTTCATTATGTTCAGCCTTAGCATAAACGCCCAAATCCCATAATTCCTTATTAACATCCTCCATGAAATCGTTAACACGATCAGAAATAGTACCAAAATAGTGTTTTTCAAGCTCTTGGCCCTTTGGAGGCATCGCACCAAGAAGAGTCTTGCCAGTTAAATATAAGTCTCTTCTTTGATTGAAAGTATCTTTATCAACTAAGAAATATTCTTGTTCAAGTCCCACACTAGGAACAACTCTTTTGACTGTCTTATCACCAAAGCTATTGACAATTCTACTTGCTGCATCAGAAACAGCTTCAATCGACTTTAATAAAGGTCCCTTAGTATCAAGTGATTCGCCTGTATAAGAAATAAATACAGTAGGAATATATAATACATGTCCTCTAATAAACGCAGGAGATTCAACATCCCAATAAGTGTATCCTCTAGCCTCAAATGTCGCTCTTAAGCCGCCTGAAGGGAAGCTTGATGCATCTGGTTCATCTTTGATTAATGATTTGCCAGAGAAACGGCAAATAGGAACGCCATCCTTTTCTTCAATAAATGAGTTATGCTTTTCAGCAGTAGAACCTGTTAAAGGATGAAACCAGTGAGTATAGTGAGTACAATGATGTTCAAGTGCCCAATCCTTCATTTCATGAGCAATCGCATCAGCTACTTCACTCTCTAGTGGTGTTTCATGAGCCTTAGCTTCTTTAAATTTTTTGAAAACAGGAGATGGCAAACGTTTGGCCATTTCTCTATCATCAAATAATCTTGATCCAAAATCTTTAAAATCGTAGTCCATAATAGATACCTTCCTTATCAATATAAGTAAAATTCTAGTACAACATTATAAAGAAAACAAGAATTTTTTAAAAAAATTGATTATTTTTAATAATTTTAAATAAAAAAACAAGATTTTAAATAAAAATCCTGTTTTAATTTTAAATAAACATAAGAAAACACCTCTTTCGAAGTGTTTTGCCTAATTATTTAACTAATTCAACGTAAGAAGCTAACACTTCACTAGGAATACCAGCATCGCTAGTGAAAGAATAAGCATAGTCGTCAATTGTCCAATAAGCAACATTGATTGAATCTTCACCAGTACCAGCATAAGTAACCGTAGCGCCATTAGCTTCTAATGTACCAGTAACTTCATATTCATTAAAGTCGCCAGATAATTCAGCAGCATCAAAACCTAATGCTTTTCTGAATGTAAATGGAACATTTAAGCTATTACCTAAAGTAACTTCACTAATTTGGCCTTCAACAGCTCTATAAACACCATCAGTTCCTAAAGATTCTGCAACTTCAAATTCAAAGCCAGCAACTTGAGCAGCTTCTTGAGCATCACTACAATCTACCCAAGGGTTAGCTAATTCAGTAGTTTCTTCAGTTTCAACAGGTGCTTCTGTTTCAACTGGAGCAGTTGTTTCAGCTGGAGTTTCTTCAGCCTTCTTAGAACATGCAGCTAAACCACATACCATAAGAACACTTAACATAATAGTTAATATTTTTTTCATTTTATTCTCCTTTTATACATTTGATCGCCTTAGCAATCCCACATATTATAGCAATCGCATCTATATAAGTCACGCTAAACGCGCCTTATACCGCCTACATTTAGTTTTGCGAAATATTCAATATATTAAAAATGACCTGAATACTCAGATCATTTTGACATTTACTATTTAAGTTTTAGCTTATTTAGCAGCAGCAGCGAATTCAGTAACTGAATCAGCGCTAATACCTGTTGTGCTAGTTAATGAATAAGTGTAGTCACCAATTGTCCAATAAGCAACATTTACAACTTCAGCTTCACTACCCTTATAAGTTACTTCAATCTTATCTTCACCAGCATAGATTGTGCCACCGTTTTCATATTCATTGTAGTCACCTGCAAGAGTTTCGCCATCAAAGCCTAATGCTTTTCTTACAACTGTACCATCAGCTTCACCATATGTAGCTTCAAAAATTTGACCTTCAACAGCTCTATAAGAGATTGCAACTGTTTCAGATTCTGGTAATTCGAATTCAAAACCAGCAACTTGAGCAGCTTCTTGAGCATCATTGCAATCTACCCAAGGGTTAGCTAATTCAGTAGTTTCTTCGGTTTCAACAGGTGCTTCTGTTTCAGTTGCAGCAGTTTCAACTGGAGCAGTTGTTTCAGCTGGAGTTTCTTCAGCCTTCTTAGAACATGCAGCTAAACCACATACCATAAGAACGCTTAACATAATAGTTAATAATTTTTTCATTTTATTCTCCTTTTATACATTCGATTGCCTTTGCAATCCTATCTATTATAGCAGTCGCATTTAAAGATGTAAAACCTTTTTCTTTGCTTGCGATATCTCCTGCCAAGCCATGAAGATAAACGCCAAGTAAAACACTATCTAAATTAAGCTTCTTTTTTGAAATTCCAGCAATAATGCCACTTAATACATCGCCACTCCCTGCCGTTGCCATAAAAGGATTGCCACTTGTTGATAAATAATAATTGTCTTTATCACCAACCAGTGTATTATGTCCTTTTAACACTACTATACAATCATATATTTCAATAAGCTTTTTAAAACTATTAAAAGTATCACTTTTTATTTCCTTACTTGTAGTATTAAGTAAAAGTGCAGCTTCTCCATAATGTGGCGTTATTACAAGTCTTGCCTTTTTTATTTGTTTTAAATCAGTAATTAAAGATAATAGATATAAGCCATCCGCATCAACAATTAAGTTAATATCCATGTCCAATAATTTTCTAAGTAAAGGAATAAAAGATTCATCTTTTTTAAGACCTGGTCCAAAGACTACGGTATCCTTTTTGTTTAGGATATCCTTTTCATCTAAGCTTTTAACCATTATTTCAAGTGGTGCCTTAATAGAAACAACTTCATAGTTTTCCTTAACACAAGCTACACTAACAAGTCCTGCGCCAGCCTTTAAAGCAGAAAGACCACTCATTAATCCAGCTCCAGCCATCGAAACATTAGAACCAATAACTAAGATATTTCCATAATCATATTTATTCGAATTATTTTTCCTTTTAAAGAAATCCTTATATTTATTTAAATCAATCGTTTCAATATAATCAATATCATCATATTCATTCAGGCCTATATCAGCTATCTTTAATTCGCCACATACATCTACTCCATCATTAATTAAATGGCCAAGTTTTAGATTGTTTATCGCAATTGTTTTATCAGCTATTACACACTTATCAAAGGTGCCATTACTACTATCTAGTCCTGTTGGTAGATCAATAGCTATCTTATATGCACCAGTATCATTAATCTTATCAACTAAATTACCAACATCTTCCCTAAGTTTCCCTTTTAAACCATTACCAATAACAGAATCAATTATGACATCATATTCTTTTAATAAATTTATATCATCAATTATCTTGTTATTCTCAATATATTTACTATAAAAGTAATAACAAGTCTTATTCATCTTATTTAAATCTAAGGTGTATAAAATATCAACATTTATATTATGTTGCTTTAAGATACTAGCTAATCTAAAGCCATCACTAGAATTATTACTATTACCACAAACAATTAACACTTTTTTATCTTTAATATCTTCTTTAATGCACACAAAAATCGCATTAGCTGCCTTATCTACCAAATAGATATCATCAACATTTAAATCTTCCATGGTCCTTTTATCAGTTATAGACATTGATTCACTAGTTAATATCCTCATGTGTCAATTATAACATTATGGTAAAATTTAAATGATGCTTAAAAGAAAACAAACAAAAGATACAAAAGAAATAAAAAAACAAGTAATTCGCTATACCTATTCTAATAAAGTGCACCACTCTTGTGAGCTATTAGAATATCTATTAAGTAAATTACCTGAATCAAGAAATACTGTTAAATCATTATTGTCTAGCAATAAGGTGTTGGTAAATGGCACGGTAGTAAGACAATTTAATTATCCTTTAGCTAAGGATGATGAAGTTAAGATTGCTAAAAATCCGGTGATTGAAACAAATGGTAAGAAAAAGAAAGATGCTGTAACACCCAAATTTAATATCAAGCCTTATATTATTTATGAAGATGAATACTTTATTGCCATAAATAAGCCAAATGGTATGTTATCGGTACAATCAGACAAGGAAACTGAATCAGCATATAAATACGTTGAAGAATACTTAAGAAAAAAAGATCCTAAACTTAGACCCTTTGTCTTGCATAGAATAGATAAGGAAACAAGTGGTGTATTGGTGTTTGCTAAGGATATTAAAGTTCATTCAATGCTTAAGGGGCATTGGAACCAAGATGTTAGTAAAAGAGAATATATTGCAATTATAAACGGCCAATTAGATGATAGTGGTACGATCAAAAACTATCTTAAGGAAAATCAAAATAACATGGTCTATGTAGCAAGTTCAGGTAAACTAGCTATAACGCACTATAAAACTTTAAAGAAGAATAAGGATTATTCTTTATTACAAGTAAACATTGATTCAGGAAGAAAAAATCAAATAAGGGTGGCGATGGCCAATTTAGATCATCCAATTATTGGTGATGATAAGTATGGTGATGGCTACTCCCCTATTAATCGTTTGGGATTACATGCTTCTGTTTTATCTTTTATTAATCCTATTAATAGTGAACTATTAGAAATAAAGGCCAAAGTTCCAAGTGAATTTAATAGCCTATTCAATAAGAAAGTATAATCAAAGGAGGAAATATGAAACTAAATAAATATATCGATCATACTTTATTAAAAGCTGATGCAACAAAAGAACAAATCACTAAACTATGTAATGAAGCTAAAGAATATGACTTCGCTTCAGTGTGCGTAAACACTTCATATGTGCCACTATGTGCTGATCTATTAAAAGATAGCGATGTAAAAGTATGTTGTGTAGTAGGTTTCCCACTTGGGGCTATGGACATTAAGTCTAAAGCTTTTGAAGCAAAGACAGCAGTATCTAACGGTGCCAAAGAAGTTGATATGGTAATCAATATTGGTAAACTTAAGGATAAAGATTATGATTATGTCACTAAAGATATTGAAGAAGTAGTAAATGCTAGTAAACCTGCTATTGTAAAAGTTATTATCGAAACATGCTTGTTAACAGATGAAGAAAAAGTGGAAGCTTGTAAATGTTCTATGAAAGCTAAAGCTGAATTTGTTAAAACTTCAACCGGTTTCTCAACAAATGGCGCAACAGTTGAAGATGTTGCCCTAATGCGCAAAACAGTTGGTGATACTTGTAAGGTTAAGGCCGCTGGTGGTATTAGATCTTATGATGATGCTATGAAAATGATTGAAGCTGGTGCTGATAGACTTGGTTGCTCAGCTGGCATTAAAATAATGGAAGGCGCTAAAAAGACGGAAAACTAAGTTCCGTCTTTTATTTAACTTTGTTTGCCTATTTTTTCACAAAGTATTAGAATAATCTATAAAGGGGGAAATAATATGTTATTTCAAATTTATGGAGAAACATCTGGTTGGCAACTTCTAGGATGGCTTCTAGTATTTGTAGGCTTAATAGTTACTAATGAAATTGCTCGTACTAAGTGGGGTGGTATAGGCATCTTTGGCGTTGTATTACTAGGCTTAACAATTTATTTTATTGCGATTGCTATTGGTGCAGCAAAAGGCAGTGAATGGGCACTAAACAATGATACATATATCCATATGAATTCATGGTTCCATTACGCTAAACTATATGCAGCTGCAACTGGTTGTATTGGCTTTATGGTAATCAAATATAAGTGGGGTAAACTTGGCAAAGCACATTGGTTTAAGGCTTTCCCATTTGTAATTGTTGCGATAAACATTTTGATTGCTGTAGCATCAGACTTTGAAAGTGCTATAAGAGCTGGCTCACTTGCTGGTGGATGGTGGTATTCATCAGAAGGTGTTTGGGTATATGGTGGCTGGTGGAACCTATTAAATGGTTTAGCTGGACTTATTAATATCTTCTGTATGACAGCTTGGTGGAGTATTTATACTTCAAAAGACCAAAAAGATATGTTATGGCCAGATATGACGTGGGTGTACATTCTAGCTTATGATATATGGAACTTCCAATATACTTACTTAAATCTTCCAACACACGCTTGGTATTGTGGCTTAGCACTATTGCTTGCTCCAACATTTGCCAATGCACTATGGAATAAAGGTGGTTGGATTCAAAATAGAGCTAATACATTAGCTATTTGGTGTATGTTTGCTCAAGTATTCCCAATGTTCCAAGATGGATCAAGATTCTCAGTTGTTCCTGTACTATACAAGGAAGGAACAATCGCAGCTGCCACTAGTGCTGGTGTTACTCCAGTATTAGGAACAGCTAGTATGCAAGGCTTTATCTCAGTATTATCTATCGCTATTAACGTATTAGCATTAGGCTTTATCATTAAAAAATCTAAAGCTAGTGGTAAGAATCCATATAAATACGATGTATTTACTGAACAAGCCGACTATAAAGAAGCATTAAGCAGAGCTGAATAGTCCATTGTAGTGACAGCACTACATTTGTATTATATTCAAAAGCTATCTTAGATAGTATTCAAGCGGATTAATCAAACCTGGTTTATCCGCTTTTTATATGACTAAAACTATTGTACATATTAAGAAAATTATTTTTCTTATATCGCTTTATCTATATAATCCAAGGCTTTTATTTGTACTAGCATATTTGTAATCAATCCTTTGTTTACTATAGAAAATTAATGCACTAGGGCCATATGATTCTTCTTGACAATACCAACAACAAAAATACTTTACATCATATATGCCATATAGATATTAAGTATCAATTAATACAAAAATTTGTTATTGAAACTTATGGCTTCTATTATTTTTTTACAATTGTTCACATACCAATTACATTAAAAACGCTTAGAAAATATCTTATTAGAACTCATCATAATAGTAGCTAAGTCATCGCTACTTTCCTCAAATCCTCTTTTAGACCACTGTTCTAAAGCTTTCAATAGTAAAGCATTGGCTAAATGCGGATAATACTCTTGCAATAAACTATTATCATTTATTCTGCTCAAATCATACTTAACACAAGAAAAATCTTGATAATTAATATAATCAGAGAATCTATATAATAATGACTGTTTACTCATAACTTCGATAAAATGTTTATTTTCTTTTGAAAACCAGAAACTAAAAAATCTTTTATAAGCTAAATAATATTCTTCATAAGTAATTGATTCTTTATTAATAACGCCATTTTCTCTATCACAATAAACTTGAAATTCCTTCCCTTTTCTTTTCATGATAAGTTCTAGAATTTCGTTGTTGTTTTTAAAATGATTGTAATAAGACTTACGCGATACATTACTTAATTGACAAACTTGAGTTACTGTAATATCCAGATAACTTTCATTATCAAGTAATTTATAATAAGCATTAACTAATAAATTTTCTACTTCTATATATTTTTTATTCATAAAAAGGTAACACTTTGTATATAATTGTTTCTTTAATTTTAAAACAATTGTACAATTTTTCACAAGTATTATAATCACCATTATAGGAGGTTCTATTATGGGACAATTAGATGGAAAAGTAGCAGTAATAACTGGATCAACTTCTGGTATGGGAAGAGAGACGGCTTATTTACTTGCTAAAGAAGGAGCCAAAGTATTAATTACAGGAAGAAACAAAGAAAGAGCTGAAGCTGCCGTAGCTAAAATCAAAGAAAATGGTGGTATCGCTGATTATGTATTAGCCAATACTCAGAATTTAAACAGTGCTGATATTATCTTTAATGCCTGTATGGAAAAGTTTGGTACATGTGATATCTTGGTAAACAATGCTGGTCAATTATCAACAAGTGGATACTTTGATACAACACTTGAAGAATGGAATGAGTGTTTTAATGTCAACGTTACAATGGCCTTCTTATTAGGTCAAAAGTTTGGTAAGGTCATGATGGAAAAAGGTAAAGGTCATATTGTAAACATTTCATCAATCGCCGGTACTGCAGCACACTGGGGTACAGCTGCCTATACTTCTAGTAAATTTGCAATGAAGGGTTTAACTAGAGTTCAAGCTAATGAAATGGGACCAGCAGTACATGTTAATGGCATTTGCCCAGGAGCTATCAAAACAGCTATGCTAGATTCTGCAGGTGGAGTTGATTCATGTGGTTTCCTAATCGAAAGATCGCCATTAAAAAGAGTGGCTGAAGGAAGTGAAATCGCATCAACTGTCTTATTTTTATGCACGGATGCTTCTTCATTTATTACCGGTCAAATCATCAGAGTTGATGGTGGTGTAGATTGTTAATTATAAAGTAGAATAAAAGTCTACAAGCAACCCTCTTATGCACCGTATGTGAGTTTCATATACGGTGCTACATTTACATTTTAATCAAAACTATCTTAGATAGTATTAAAGCGGATTAATCAAGTCTGATTTATCCGCTTTTTATATAGTTATAACTATTAGGATTATTAAAGTTGTCGCTATTGTACAACTTTGTCTATATAATCTGGGTAAAGTATTTTATTCCCCGTTTTTTACTTGGCTTAAAGCAATTAGTCCGAATATGGTAAATACCATTGAATATAAGAATAGGACTTTATACGAAATAAGTCTCATAAGTGTGCCAGCCAAAATTGGTGTAACAATTTGTGCTGATTTACTAGCTGTATAATAATAACCTGTAAACTTACCAGTATCATTACTATCACACATCGCAAGTACCATTGGTAATGTATTAATCACCACGCTTGCCCATGCTATGCCAAAGAAGGCAAAAGTGATATAAACTGGCAAATTAATCACTTTTACAATATCTCTTGTAAAGAAGGCTAAGGCATATAAGCCAATCAAAAATATAATAGAACACGTTAGCATTTTCTTTCTACCTAGCTTACCAGATAAGTTTCCTAGTGGTATATAAGCTACAATGGCACTTGCCGTAGAAATTAAAAGACATGTACTAGCTTTGCCTAGCCCTTCCGATAATACCTTTGAAACATATGTTGTATACCATACAGTAACGGCATTATAGCCCATAAACAATAAAGATATCGTAAGCAAAAGGAATATCAAAGATTTCTTTTGAGCATTTGTTAACTTTGAGCCTTGTTTAATTCCATTCTTGTTAAGTTCAGGATGTTGTCTCTCCAAGTCTTGTTTAAGTTTAGAAAGTTTTACTTCATTAACACTTAAAAACAAAATAATTATTGCTACAAGCATAATTATGGAAAAGATAATAAATATCATTTGATAATTAACATGTGCTAAATCCTTTATCTTATTTCTTGGATATAAAACACTAGCTAATAATAGATAAATAATTGCACCAACTGAACCCATTAGGTTAATAATAGCGTTGCCCTTACTTCTTAAGATATCTGGTGTAATATCAGGCATTAAAGCGATAGCTGGTGATCTATAAGAACACATTGTAATTAATAAAGCTACTAAGACAATTATAAATAAGATTAGCTTAAAGCTTTTAGGGTTTTGATAATAGGAATTATCAATTATAGGAAGAATATTCATTAAAAATACGGCAATTAATGTACCAAATAAAATATAAGGCATGCGCTTTCCCATTTTAGTTTGTATCTTATCCGATTTAGAACCAAAGTATGGCAATAAAAACAAAGCCAATATGCCATCTAACGCCATAATAACGCCTGATAGCGTTTCATTTAAATTAAAGGTATTAGTTAACATTAGCGGGATAATACCATAATACATTTGCCAAAAACCATTAATAGACATAAACGCTAAACCAACTAAAAGAGTTTGTTTATAATTAAGTTTCATACATCCTCCTACAACAATGAAGATAACAATCTGATTACACTAATAATTACATTCTCCACAACGCCAAAAGTTGCATACTCCATATCGACTTGTTTAGACTTAGATAAAGCATAATCAAAGTCTTCTTTAACTTCTGATATTTTGCTTGAACCATACAAATAGACACCATTTTCAAAACTTAGATATAAAGAACGATAATCAATATTTATAGATCCAACTGTGCATACCTTGTCATCCGCAATAAAGACTTTAGAATGAACAAAGCCAGGCTGGTACTCATAAATCTTGACCCCCGCCTCAAGCAATTGCTTATAGTATGATTTGCCTATCATATAGACCATCTTCTTATCATAGATGCCAGGAAGAATAATTGTAACATCCACACCCTTTCTTGCAGTATGTATTAAGCAATTAAGCGTTTCCTCATCTAATACTAAATAAGGCATCATAATATAAACATAGTTATTTGCACTATTTAAAATATCCAAATAAATGTTGCGGGCAACAAGCTCATGTTTAAGTGGTGAGCTACTATAGGGAATAATATAACCATCAGGCTCTTTCTTATACTTTTTATTGGCAAAGTAAACACTATAGTCATTATCATCGTGCCTAATCGCATTCCAATTAGTTAAAAAGGTAATAATCATTGAATTGATTGCGGGACCCTTTATTCTTAAAGCATTATCAAGCCAATGGCCATATCTTACTTTCTCGTTAATATATTCATCAGCTAAGTTAATACCACCCGTAAAAGCTACTTCACCATCAATAACCAAAATCTTACGATGATCACGATTATTCATAATAACATTTACAATTGGTGATACTTTATTAAATGAAACAGCTTCGATTCCCATGCTCTCCAATTTTTCAGCATATGAAGCAGGAACAGTATCAATAGAACCGTAGTCGTCATACATAACTCGACACTTAACACCCTCTTTAGCCTTTTGTTTCAAGATATCTAGCATCGCATTAAACATAACGCCCTCTTCAATAATGAAGTACTCCATAAAAATGTATTTCTTAGCCTTCTTCATCTCTTCAAGCATTACCTTAAAGCCCTTCTCACCTGGAGAATAGTAATCATAATAATAATTGCGATATATTGGAAAGCCATTTACACTAAAGTAATTAAAATACCCCTTATGATAAGGATATTTTTCACAAAGCTCTAAAATCACACCATCATCTTGTTTATAGTAAGATGAAGCAATCTTTTCTTCTTTAATAATTGATTTACAAGTCTTGTTGATATATAAGCCAGAAAATAAAAATAAATAAACTAGAATACCAAAGGCTGGAAATAAAGTGATTATAAATATCCACTTAATATCAAAAGATAATCTATCACTAACTCTTATAATGTTGATTATTTCGATAATGCCAATTATATGTAATATAGTCTCAATTACCACAAATTTTGCCGTAACATACTTATATAGTAAAAAATATAATATCAATTCCCCAATCACTATTGAAAACAATAGTATCGCGCGTCCATATTTGTCCTTCATAACTTTTATGATAGCACAAATAGGACCTTCAAATAAGTTTATAAAGAGCTTGAGAATTTAAGTTATAGAAAAAGTCATCTTTCGATGACTTATAAATATTTGCTTGTTTCTAAAATATTATTAGCTTTTAAGACTAGGTCTTTATTTGGAGGATCTACACCCTCTAGACGATACTTTATACCAAGTGCCTCCCACTTATGAATACCTAAAGTATGATATGGAAGAACTTCTACTCTTTTAACATTACTCAATGTATCAATAAATTCTTTTGTTGCATATAAGTATTTTTCATCATCATTGATACCAGGTACCAAAACATGTCTAATCCAAATAGGCTTGTTTATTGAACTTAAATACTTTAACATCTCAAGAATATTGGTATTAGGTTTACCAGTAAGCTCTATATGACAATCATTATCGATGTGCTTGATATCCACAAGAAACAAATCTGTTAAAGACATTAATTCATTAAATTTCTTCATGAAATCTTCGTCATTAATATCAAATGGTTGCCCCGCTGTATCAATACATGTTGAAACATTATCTTTTTTAGCTAATGTAAATAATTCGATTAGAAAATCCATCTGAAGAAGAGGCTCGCCACCACTTACAGTGATGCCGCCGCCATTTTTCCAATAGCTTTTATATCTAATCGCCTTATCATATATTTCCTTAGCACTAACAGTTCCTTGACCTAATTTCCAAGTATCAGGATTATGACAATACGCACAACGCATATTGCATCCTTGCATAAAGACAATATAGCGAACCCCTGGCCCATCAACTGAGCCAAAGGATTCACATGAATGAACTAGTCCTAAATTATTACATATGGTCATGACAAGTTCTGCCGATAACATCTAATTGTTGTTCACGAGTTAAATCAATGAACTTAACAGCATAACCAGATACTCTAATTGTGAAGTTAGCATATTCTGGCTTTTCTGGATGTTCCATAGCATCTTTAAGTTTTTCAACACCGAATACATTTACATTCAAGTGATGAGCGCCCTTGTCAAAGTAACCATCTAATACTGTAACTAGATTATTAGTTCTTTCTTCTTCACTATGACCTAATGCATCAGGATTAATAGTTTGAGTATTAGAAATACCATCTAATGCATATTCGTAAGGTAGTTTAGCTACAGAGTTTAATGAAGCAAGTAGGCCATTCTTTTCTGCGCCATATGCTGGGTTAGCACCAGGAGATAAAGGTTCGCCACCCTTTCTTCCATCAGGAAGAGAACCAGTAGCCTTACCATATACAACGTTAGAAGTAATAGTAAGAATAGAAGTAGTAGCTTCAGAATTTCTATAAGTGTGGTTTTCTTTAACCTTCTCTAAGAAAGTCTTTAATAACCATACAGCGATTTCATCAGCTCTATCATCATCATTACCGTATCTTGGGAAATCACCCTCAACTTCATAATCAACAACTAGGCCATCTTCATCTCTAATTGTCTTAACCTTTGCATATTTGATTGCACTTAATGAGTCAACAACATGGCTAAATCCAGCAATACCAGTAGCGAAAGTTCTTCTTACTTCAGTATCGATTAAAGCCATTTGTGCAGCTTCATAATAGTATTTATCATGCATGAAATGAATTAGATTTAATGTATTTACATATAGCTTAGCTAACCAGCTCATCATTAAATCATACTTATCCATTACTTCATCATAGTTCAAGTATTCGCTTGTAATAGGTTGATAGATAGGACCAACTTGCATCTTAGTCTTTTCATCCTTACCACCATTAATAGCGTAAAGAAGACACTTAGCTAAGTTAGCTCTAGCACCAAAGAATTGCATTTCCTTACCTGTTTGAGTAGCACTTACACAACAACAAATTGCATAGTCATCACCCCAAGTGACTCTCATAACATCATCGTTTTCATATTGGATACTAGATGTTGTAACTGAAATCTTAGCAGCATACTTCTTGAAACCTTCAGGAAGTCTTGAAGAATATAATACTGTTAAGTTTGGTTCAGGAGAAGGTCCCATGTTTTCTAGAGTATGTAAGAAACGGAAATCAGTCTTTGTTACAAGGCTTCTACCATCTACACCAGCACCAGCCATATCTAATGTAGCCCAAACTGGGTCACCAGAGAATAATTGGTTGTAGCTTTCGATTCTAGCAAACTTAACCATTCTAAATTTCATTGTCATATGGTCAACGATTTCTTGGATTTGTTCTTCAGTATACTTACCGCTCTTTAAATCTCTATCAAAATAAATATCTAAGAAAGTAGTAATTCTACCAACTGACATAGCTGCACCATTTTGTGTCTTAATTGCAGCTAAATAACCAAAATATAACCATTGAGCAGCTTCATATGAGTCTTTTGCAGGAGCAGAAATATCAAAGCCATAGCTTTCTGCCATAACTTTCATTTGTTTTAAGGCAGCAATTTGCTTAGCAATTTCTTCTTTTTGACGACATACGTCTTCGCTCATTAGACCGCCACCATATTCATCAAGATCATTTTGCTTGCATTCAATTAGGTAATCGATACCATATAAAGCAATTCTACGATAATCACCAACAATTCTACCTCTACCATAAGTATCAGGTAAACCAGTGATAATCTTATTATGTCTTGCAGCCTTCATTTCCTTTGTATAACAAGAGAAAACTGCATCAGAGTGTGTAGTATGATACTTAGTGAAAATTTCATGTAATTTTGCACTTGGTTCATAACCATACATTTGACAGCTTTGTTCTGCCATTCTGATACCACCATAAGGCATAAAAGCTCTCTTTAGTGGTTTGTCAGTTTGTAAACCAACAACTTTTTCAAGATCTTTATCTAAGTAACCAGCACCATAAGCAGTAATATCGCTTACAACTTCAGTTTCCATATCAAGAACGCCACCTTTAGCTCTTTCTTGTTTTTGAAGTTCTTGAAGTTCACCCCAAAGCTTGTTAGTAGCCTCAGTAGGACCAGCTAAAAAGCTTTCATCACCGTTGTATGGAGTGTAATTCTTTTGAATGAAATCTCTTACATCAATTTCACTTTGCCACTTTCCACCAACGAAATCATGCCATTGTTCTTTTTCCATTTTTACCTCTTTCTTTTTCTAGAAAATTAATAGTCATAATTCTCATATTTTCTACGGTTTAATTCTATTATTTTTTTATATAATCTTCAATAAAAACGCTTCATTAAAGAGCGTTATTAAATATTATTTTTTCGACTATTTATTATCATCTTTACTACTTTTACGCTTTAGAAACATAAACTAAACCAAAGCCATTAGGACCCAAATGGGAACCAATTACCGCCCCCAATAAAACGATATTATTCAAGGATACTTCGATACCAGTTAAAGCTAATTTTTCAATAAGTTTTAATACATTGTCCTTCTCAATTGAATAAATTGCATATATAGGAAATCTTTCATCAATTTGGTCATTTACTATTTGAAGGATTAGTTCATCCATAGCCGACTTTAAGCCTCTAGGCTTAGATAACATTTCAACCCTACCATCATTCACCGTCAATAAAGGCTTAAATTTCAACAGATTACCAAGCTTGCTTGATAATGCACTAATGCGTCCACCCTTAGCTAAATAATCTAAAGTATCAGCTACTGCAAAAAGTTTGATTTTAAGCTTTAAACTTTCGATCGCATTTGCAATTTCCTTAGCACTTTTACCTTCATCTCTTAATTTAACAGCTTCATCAATTAAAATCCTAAGACCACAAGAACCCGTTAAAGAATCAATGAAGTAGCAATTATCTATTTCTACAGTATTTTTTATCATCATACAAGACGCGAAAGTACCACTTACCTTTGAAGATAAGAAAATACCAATTACTTCATCATCCTTACCTTTCGCATCTTCTAAAATATTCATCAAATCATAAGGTGAAGGCTGACTCGTTTTAGGAAAAACATCGCCTGTAAAAAGCCTCTTATAAAACTCTTCTTTCGAAAGCTCCACCTCTTCCTTAAAGTTTTCTTCACCAAAAGTAACATTTAAAGAAATAAATTCAACATTCTTTTCTTTATATTCATCAAGTCTTAAATCACTTGAACTATCTGTAATAATTCTAATCATATTTATTCTTCATCGTCAGAAATTGAAACATCAATTGTATGTTTGAAACGAATTCCAAGCATTGTAATATCATCAGCTTGTGGTTCGCTACCCGCAAAATTCATAACCTTATTTAAAATAATTTTACAAAATTCCTCAGGACTTTCATTTCTAAATTTAGTTGCAACCTCTAATAATCGATCATCTCCATATAATATTTTTTTGCCATCAAACACTGCAGTAGACTCAGTAACGCCATCAGTATATAAATATAACATATCATTTGGCTGTAAAGTAAGTTCGTAAGAATTATACTTAATGCCATCCATTCCCGCTAACACAAAGTTTGGCTTAGTAGTTAAATACTCAACAGTTCCATCATTTCTGATAATAATTGGACGATTATGCCCCGCATTACTATAAGTAATCTTGCCTGTTCTTAAATCAAGCTTACCCATCCAAGATGTTAAAAACATCTCCGCATCATTATTTTTATATAAACGTTCATTTGCCAAAGTAAAAGCCTCATCACTGCTATAGCCTCTTTCCATTAAATCCTTTAACATTGTTTTGGCCGTCATCATAAATAAGGCGGCAGGAAATCCCTTGCCAGATACATCCGCAATAAGGAAGATATAGGTATTTGAATCGATCATATAAAAATCATAGAAATCGCCACCAACTTCTTTAGCCGGTTTCATTGAAGCATATATTTCAATTTCCTCTCTGTTTGGAAATACATGCGGCAAAGAAGAATATTGAATCTTGCTAGCTAATTCCATTTCTTGTTTTACTCTATTTTCCGCATCACTTATAAATTTCTTTAAAGTATTAACAGTATCATTTATATAATCTGATAATTCAGAAAATTCAGCGGAATTCCTAACATCAACATAAGTATCTAATTCCCCATGTTGTATCTTCTTTAAATCTTTATTTATATGTCTTAAATTATCAACTATGTTTTTATTTATCAATTGATAAATCAAAATAAATAAGGCTGTAAATATTAATACCTCCATATAAATGATTAAATAAGTCATTATTTCTTTTACATAAGCCGAAGATAATGTTGTAGCTTGATAAGCAATAGTTTGAGCAAAATAACTTGTAACAATAAGAGCTATTAATACAACAGTTAATAATTTAAAGCCAAATTCTTCACTAAGACGCTTTTTATCATGTCTTTTAAATCTTTTTCCATGTATCAAATCATAGACAACAATAGCTCCAAATAAAGCTAAGCCATTGCATATAACCATTGGAATTGTACATTCTTGTACAAAATAGAAGGCATAAGTAACATTATCATTGTTAGTCATCAAAATTAGAAGCATATGCAATACTTCCATTGTTCCAGCAATACCTAAGCCTGATAAAGCACCAGGATGTTTCTTTTTAAAGATTGTTTTAGACATCAATGCCGCAAAAATACCGGCTAAAATTGTGGAAACAGAACAAGCTAAAGTTGTATAATTTGACGCAATAATTGATGCACCAAGCCACCTAAATGTACCACCTATAAACCCAGCGATAATACCTGAAAAGCCACCAAATAAAAAACCTGCACAAAGGGCACCTGCATCTCTTACATTTATAACTGCTGCACCAATACCCACTCCATATAAAGTTGAAAATATTGAAGCAACACCAAAACAAAAACCAATTAGAACTTGCTTAATTAAATAATTTAATTTTTGATAGCTTTCATTTTTTTCAAGTAAAGAAAAAAGCGTAGTTAAAACAATATAAACTAACGTACAAGCTGTCAATCGAAAAATTGTGATAAAACTTAAGTCTTCCATATATTTCCTACTAAATTATTATAATAAAAAAGATTAGATATATCTAATCTTTAGTCATTTTTAAGCCAGCATGCATATAAGGTAAAGTCAGTATCAACTATCATTGTGTCTAAATTAGCACTAACATTACAGCCTTCATCTAATGCCCAATGATCGAATGTATAGCCTTGTCTTGTAGGATTATCAACTATAACCTTGTCACCATAATCATGTTTCTCACTCTCGATATAAGAACCACCCATGGTATTAAAATTAACTGTAAAACCATTATTAGACGTTAGACCAATAATAATACAAATTACAATCGCAGCAGCTAAGCCACCAATAATGTAATCAAGTGTTTTAACCGAAATCTTTACTTTGGCATATAATCCTCTAAGTTGTAAAGGCGAGTTATTAGACTCGCCTTTATTATTAGATTCATTTTTTTCTAAATCTTTATTTTCCATTACTTCTTAGTCAAGTATTTACGCATATCAATTGCACAAGCAATTAAGATGATTAAACCTTTAATAATATATAACATATTTTGGTTAACCGCAAGGAAGTTTAAGGCAACGAAAATTAATTGCAATAATACTACACCAACTAGTAAACCAGAAATCTTACCAGTACCACCAACAAATGATACACCACCAATTACACAAGCAGAGATAGCATCAGCTTCATAGTTTAAACCAGTATTGGCTGTAGCACTACCAACTCTAGCTGCATCAATAAAACCAGCTAAACCATACATAATACCAGCAAGCATAAATACCATGATAATTGTCTTATTAACGTCAACACCAGATACTTCAGCTGCTGTCTTATTTGAACCAACAGCGAACATATTCTTACCAAATACTGTCTTGTTCCAAATTACCCACATAATAACAGTGAAGATAATTGAATATAAGATATACTTCGGTACAGCAGTCTTGCCGATATAGAATAATGGACCAGCTACCAAGTTCTTATAAGAATCAATCATACCAGATAATGTTTGACCATTATTTGTACCAGAGTTCATATAAACTAGGATAATACCATAAGTAATAAGTTGAGTTGATAATGTAACGATATATGGGTGCAAACTAAATTTTGATACCGCAAAGCCGTTTACAAAACCAATAAATCCACTTAATGCAAGAACTATTAGCAATACAACTGGAATAGGTAATGGACCAGTTAAGTTTGGCCAAATTTTAGATGCAGTACATAATAATGATGCAGTAACAACAGCAGATAAACCTACAATTCTACCTGCAGAAATATCAGTACCAGCAAGTACAATACAACCTGCAACACCTAAAGCTATTGGAAGCTTAGATGCAGTTAAAGAAATGATGTTTACAATTGAAGCTGTTCCTAAGAAAGCAGGTCTTTTAATTGCAACATAAACAATTACAAGTGCAATGATAATATACATTGCGTTATTAAATAAGAAATCAGTTACCTTTTTCTTGTCAATTTTTTTTTCAACTTTTTTCTCTGACATAAAATCATCCTCCTAATATTAAGCGTATTTAGCTGCAAGAGTCATAATCTCTTCTTGGTTGGTTGTCTTAGCATCTACTTCCCCAGCTAATTTACCACCACTCATAACCAAGATTCTATCACATACACCAAGTAACTCAGCCATTTCTGAAGAAACCATAAGTACGCATTTATCTTGTTTAGCTAATTCAATAATCAATTCATAAATTTCATATTTGGCACCAACGTCAATACCTCTTGTAGGCTCATCAAGCAATAGCACATCAGGCTTTGTTAATAGCCATCTAGCGATAATAACTTTTTGTTGGTTACCACCAGATAATGATTGAATAGGCGTCTTTTGACTTGGAGTCTTAGTCTTCATTGAATCAATACCCCACTTAGTAGCCTCATACATCTTCTTATCATTTAGGAATGGTCCATTTTTATAATTAGGTAAAGAAGAAATACATGTATTAGCTTGAATATCTCTTATACCAAAGATACCTGTAGCTCTTCTTTCTTCAGTAACAAGCGCAAAGCCATTTTTGATAGACTCTCTAGGATTTCTATTGTATACACGCTTACCATCTAGATAAATCTCACCACTCTTTTTGGTTGCATTGCCGAAAATATTTTCAAGAAGTTCTGTACGACCAGATCCATCAAGACCTGCTATACCAATAATTTCGCCTCTATTAGCCTTAAATGAAACATCACTTAATTTACTATATTCAGCCGTTAAACCCTTAACTTCAAGAAGTGGTTGACCAATAACGTTGTCCTTTGGAGGATATACATTAGTTAATTCTCTACCAACCATTAATTTAATGATTTCGTTAGTAGTCAAATCCTTAGATTCTTTAGTTGTAATATATTTACCATCACGCATGATTGTAACTTCATCAGAAATTCTTAATATTTCATCCATTTTATGCGAGATATAAATAATACCACAGCCCTTAGCCTTTAATTGATTAATGATTCTAAATAAATGTTCAACTTCAACTTCCGTTAAAGAAGAAGTTGGTTCATCGAATACAATAACCTTAGAGTTATATGATACTGCCTTAGCTATCTCAACCATTTGTCTTTGAGATACAGGCATTGTTGACATAATCGTTTTTGGATCTACTTTTACATCCAATTCTTCGAAAATTTTCTTAGTGGCATCATACATTTTCTTTTCACTTGTGAATAATGGGAATTTGTCCATTTTAGGGTAACGGCCAAGCCACATATTATCCATAACGTTTCTCTTTAAAGCTTGGTTTAGTTCTTGGTGAACCATTGCCACACCATGCTCAAGAGCTTCTTTTGAGTCTTTGAAATCTACCTCTTGCCCTTCCAAATAAATATGTCCGCTATCTTTATGATAAACAGAGAATAGGCACTTCATTAAAGTAGACTTACCAGCACCATTCTCACCCATTAGTGCATGAACGCTACCTGCTTTAACGGTAAGTTGTACATCGTCCAATGCTTTGACACCTGGGAATGATTTTGAGATGTGCTCCATTTTTAATAAAACATCATTTGCCATGTTTATGTCCTCTTTGTTTTTAATAAAATTGTAGCCACGCCCTTTAAGCGTGGCTACAACGAATAGATTTAATTAGTTACTAATTATTTAGTATAAGCTGAATAAGGGATGTTAACTCTCCATGTACCAACTGTTTCATAATCAGAAGGAATTTCAAGAGTAGCAGCTTTATCAGCTAATAAGTTTTGTGTAGATAGACAAATTACAAATGCCATACCTTCACCATCTTGTTTAACTGTACCAGTCATTTGGCCAGCATCAATTGCAGTCTTAGCAGCATCGATAGCATCAACACCAAATACAGGAATAGTTGTAGTGCCTTCACCATTATTGTAACCATGACCTTGTAATGATTGGATAGCACCTAAAGCCATTGAGTCATTATTAGCAATGATTAATTCAGGCATGTTACCATTTTCTTCATTGTATTGAGATAATACTGTTTCTAAATGGTTGAATGCAGCTTCTTGAGACCAAGTACCGTTAGCATCAACTAGATATTGAGTAGCAGCAGCTGAATCATAGTAAGCTAATTCTTTCTTACCAGCAGCAGTTAATGCAGCATTAGCATCTTCTACAGAATATTGAGTTCTAGCGATAGCTTCAGTGTTACCTTCTTGGCCCTTTAACATTACATAAGAAATAACGCCATCACCATTTAAGTCACATGCATCATAGTTAGCAAGTAGATATTCACCAATCATTTGGCCTTCTAAGTGACCAGCTTGAGTGTAATCAGTACCGATAAATGCAGAACTATAGCTATCTAATAAGCTTTCAGCTTCAGCATCATCTTCAGAAATTGATCTGTTGAAGAAGATAGCCTTAGCACCAGCAGCTTGAGCAGCATCTAAGATAGCCTTAGTTGTATCAACTGAGTTAGATTCAACTTGGTTAACTACGATAACTTTAACACCAGCAGCTAATGCAGTATTGATTTGGTTAGTTTGGTCTGTTTGGTTACCATTACCATCATAATCTTTGTAAGATACACCAGCATCATCAAATTGCTTGTTTAATGCAGCACGTACAGTTGAAATATAATCATCTGCGAATGTGTACCAGAATACTGCTACATCTTCAACGCCACTATCAGTTGATCCGCTATCAGTAGAACCACCATCAGTAGTACCACTGTCACTTGAAGAACAACCAACTAATGCGAAGATCATAGCAATACTAAGTAAAATTGTTAAAATCTTTTTCATTTTGTCTCCTCTTGTGCATATCTTTTGCACAATATGATTGTAACCCCTTACAAAGTCTCATTGCAAGCGTTTTCACGTAAATTTTTAGCTTCAAAAAACACTTGATTTAATTCAAAATTTATGATTCATTGTTAAAAAAGGGACTTTTTTAACAATTGAAAGTAAAATTATTTTGAAAAAAATTTAAAATTTTAGCCCTTATTCCAAAGACGCCATTGTAATATATGATCAAAATTCCTCTTAACAACAAAATAAGAGACTAAAGGTCCAAGTAAGTCTGAAATACTCTCAGCTAAAAAGACATATATTGGATCAAATTTTAAAGGAATTATAAATAACGCTATAAAATAGACGCTCTTTCTAAAGAAAGACAATGGAAAAGATATTCTAACTTGGCCTAAACCCGTCATACCATCAACTAGTTCATATTGTAAACCCAAGGGAATTAAAAAAATGGTATAAAGATGCATAGCTTTTAAACAATTTAAAACAACAATTTCATCATTATTAAATAGCAATATAAAACCTTTACCAAATAGCCAAATCAATATAAACATAATAGTACAATAGCCAATACATACCTTACATATATAACGATAAGCTTTTTTAACTCTATCCATTTTATAGGCTCCAAAGTTATAAGATAAAATACATTGGGTCCCACCACTTATACCACCTAGTGGCATAGTAACAATAAGCATAAAAGATTGAAGAATAGTATTAACACTGATTAATAAATCGCCATTATCGCCACCATACTTCTTCAATATATAATTCATCGCAATAATCATCACATTATCAAAGGCAATAATTAAAAATTGCGTAAGACCAATTTTCATAATATTAAGACAAATATTAATATCAATCCCACAAATAGATAAAGATACTTCTAACTTATTTGATAAAAGAATATATAAAACAAAGACGCAAGAAATAAATTGACCAATAATACTTGCCAATGCTGCACCAGCTATGCCCATATGGAAAACAAACATCAATATTGGATCTAAAATTATGTTTGTAACAGCACCAATCAAGACCGAAAACATACTTAACTTTGAATAGCCTTGACAGGATATAAAATTATTCATGCCTATTGATAATAAAGCAAAAGGGGTGCCAATTAGATATATCTTAAAATATTTTGAAGCAAAAGCTAAAGTATTATCACTGGCTCCAAAAGCCAGTAACATATTATCTGCCAAAGGATAGCAAATAGCCATTACCAAAAAAGAAAAAAATATTAATAAGATAAATGCGTTACTAACTATCTTTTTAGCACTATCGTTATCTTTTTCACCCATTTTAATTGCACAAAGTGGTGCTCCACCTACCCCAATAAGTGAAGCAAAAGCACTAATCATTGTAACAACTGGGCCACACACACCAACTCCAGCTAAAGCAAGTTTTCCAACATTAGCTAAATGGCCAATATAAATCCTATCAATAATTGAATAAAGTACGTTCACAAATTGACCAATCATTGAAGGAATAGCAATATTAAAGACTAACTTCTCGATTTTTTCATTTTCTAAATCATTTTTCACAAAGAAAAATTATATAAAAAAGCCTTCTAATATAGAAGACTTCTTTAATAAAAATATTTGTTATTTAAAACTATTCAGCCATACCAGCCGTAATGATTGCCATTGCATATACTTCATCAGCATCGCAACCTCTAGACAAGTCATTAATAGGGGCATTTAAACCTTGTAAAATAGGTCCATATGCAGCATAGCCACCAAGTCTTTGAGCAATCTTGTAGCCAATATTACCTGCTTCAATAAGTGGGAAAATGAATGTATTTGCCTTGCCAGCAACCTTAGAATCAGGACACTTAGTCTTAGCTACAACTTCAGAAACAGCTGCATCGAATTGGAATTCACCATCAACAACAAGTTCTGGATCAATCTTTCTAGCTTCAATAACCGCGTCATGAGAAAGTTTAACAGTGCCACCTTTACCAGAACCATAAGTAGAGAATGATAACACCGCAACCTTAGGATCAATACCAAAATATTTAGCAGTTCTTGCCGTTTCAACCGCAACCTCACCTAATTGTGCAGCAGCCGTTAAAACAACATTACCATCTTTATCTAATTTATCAGCATAAGAAATATTAATAGCGCAATCACCCATTGCAAGCTTTTCTTCCTTGCCATCTTTTTCTCTAAATAAGATAAAACAAGAACTAACTAGGTTAGCACCCTTTCTTGTCTTAACAAGTTGTAAAGCAGGTCTAACTGTATCAGCAGTAGAATATGTTGCACCACCAAGTAATGCACTAGCCTTGCCCATTTTAACAAGCATAGTACCAAAGTAATTTGACTTACTTAAGGCAGCTTTGCATTCTTCTTCAGACATCTTGCCTTTTCTAAGTTCAACCATAGTCTTAACCATTTCATCCATACCTTCATATGTAGCAGGATCTAAAACAGTTGCCTTAGAAACATCAAAACCGCCATCTTTTGCAGCAGCAGCCACTTCATCTTTATTACCGCAAAGAATAACATCCATTAAATCTTCGCTTAAAAGTCTAGCAGCAGCACTTAAAATTCTAGCATCATTACCTTCAGTAAAAACAATTGTCTTACGACTATTTTTTAAGTTCTCAATTAATTTATCAAACATCGCCATGATTATTCACCCTTTTCTAAAGCCAAAGTCTTAGTAGTTAAATCACATACTTCAGTTGGACCATAGTATTGAATAGCACCAGGATAAGTATAGCAAGTTTCAACAGCCCAAGTATCTCTATTGGCTTCAAAATACTTAAATGGAGCACCCTCTAAATCAACTAAAGCCTTCTTAATAACTGGCTTATCTTCACCATGTCTTCTTTCCATATTCATCATCTTAGTGATAGGCATACCACCTGCAACCCATTCTTCAGCGGGCTTAGATAAGTTAGAAACCTTTGACAAGTAACCATTGTAACCATATTGAATTAACATAAATGCATTGTAGCCTAGTGAATAACAATAGTCAGCATCAAAGTTAGAAGGGAATGCACATCTACCTTCATAACCAAAGAAATGGTGTAAAGGATTAAACTTACCATTATAAGCACCCTTTGCCTTTCTTTCTTCAAGATTAGCCTTAACTAAAGCAGAGAATAGTTTTTCAGACTCAATTAAAGAAACTTGAACATTACCATGAGGATCTCTTTCTAAGAACAATTGTTGTTGGATAGTCTCAGGAAGAATAGCGAATACAGCCATAGACTCCTTAGTTAAACCATTTTCAATGAAAGCATACTTTTCTTTCCAAGTCTTTAATTCATTAAATGCATTAGCCTTTTCACCTGCAAGAAGTTCATTGATTTCAGCAATTAAGGTACCAAATTCAGGAACAAATTCAACAACGCCCTCAGGAATAATAGCAACACCAAAGTTCATACCCTTAGCTGCTCTATTTGCAACTGAATCAGCGATATAGTCAGCAATGCTAGCTAAAGACATCTTCTTAGCAGCAACTTCTTCAGAAATTAGACAAACATTAGGTTGAGTCTCTAAAGCACATTCAAGCGCAACATGTGATGCACTTCTACCCATTACCTTAATAAAATGCCAATATTTTTTAGCACTATTTGCATCTCTTTCGATATTACCGATTACTTCACTATATGTCTTAGTAGCAGTATCAAAACCAAATGAACATTCAATATCTTCATTCTTTAAATCACCATCAATAGTCTTAGGACAACCAATAACTTGAACACCAGTATTGTGTGCAGCAAAATATTCAGCTAAAACAGCTGCATTAGTATTTGAATCATCACCACCGATAATAACAATAGCAGTGATACCATGTTTTTTACAAACTTCGCTAGCTACTTCAAATTGAGCCTCAGTTTCAAGTTTAGTTCTACCAGAACCAATGATATCAAAACCACCAGTATTTCTAAATTGATTGATATATTCATCATCAAAAACTAGATAATCATCTTCAAGTAAACCACTAGGTCCACCCTTAAAACCATATAATACATTTTCACTATTAGTAGCCTTTAAAGCATCGTATAAGCCACAAATAACATTATGACCACCAGGTGCTTGACCACCAGATAAAATAACACCAACTACTTGTTTCTTACTAACTGAAGTATTAGCACCCTTAGTAAAAGTAATTTCCTTTTTACCATAAGTATTAGGGAATAGTGCCTTAATCTTATCTTGATCAGCTACACTACTAGTATCTTCTCCCTCTTTAACACAAATTTCATTAATGCCATGCTTTAACATTCCAGGAAGCTTAGGAACGTAAGCAAGTCTTGCTTTTGTAAGCGCAGAAATATTCATCTTTTCTCTCCTTTTATTTACTAAAATATTTTAGCATTTCTATCCAATATTGAAATACGATTTTATATAAAAAGGCTATCTTAAATAGCCTTTAGTCTACATAGGTAAAACCCCACCAATAATATTTATCTAAATCATTAGTGATATTAATATTTACATCATCCATATATTTTTCATATAAATCTAAAAAATAATCATCTTGATCTTTCAATAAAGAATAATGCAAACGCTTAATTTCAATTTCCCTATTTATTGTCTTTAAATTTTTAGAAGGCACACCAGCCATATTACCATCATATAAATTATAAAAAGTATAACCTGAATCTATTCTTTTACCCTTTAAATTAGCTAATAGTAATGTTGTAAATAGATACCAATCAAAAACATTGGTCTTGCCCTTACCAAGCTTATAAAGTAAAGATGTATCAATATGTTGTAAGTTGATAGCACAAGCACCCTCACCCACAAAATTATATTGGCCAATTTGCTTAAAATCAGTACATGCATCTGGCAAAACTTCAAATATTGATTGATTATTTACATAAATATCGTTATAAAAGAAGGCATAATTATCATCAAATTGCTTGATATAGCTACTTACTTTATCATTTGCATATACATCATCGAAATCACCACGCACTAGTAAATCATAGCCTTTTTCTTTAGCTTGTTTTATAAGCATACAACGATTTTCATAAAAGGTTTGTTTGCCACAAACATCAACTAAAGTAATACGATCTTTTAAAGTATTATATTTATCTAATATCTTATCTAGCTTATCCTTTGGAAAATGATCATTGATTAATAGAATATCAAAATCATCAGTATCTTGATTTTTTAAAGTATCAAAAAAATCAGTAACCATCTTATCGTTACTATCAAAGATAATACTACCGAATACTACTTCCATAATTTTTGATAAGTGCTATATTTCAAAATGCGCTCTGAGTCAAGTAAAGATTGATGGTTGCCCATATCTAGCCAACAATATGAATCAATTAAGTATGAGCCAACTTTGTTGCCCATCTTCATCTCTAAATCAATGATATCAGTAAAACCATATTCGCTATCTTCTTTAATATCGCTCATCACATTAGGCTCACAAATATAAGTACCAACATTGACATAATATTTATGCGTAGGCTTTTCCATTATAGAAGTAACCTTATCGCCATCTAAATCAAAAACACCATAGGCAAATTTTTCCTCTTGGTAGGTTACAAGACAAGTAATAGTATTGCCATTTTCTTTATGCTTTTCATACATCTTATCAAAATCACATAAGCATAATGTATCACAGTTATTTAAAATAAAAGTGCCCTTAATATTATTCTTAAGCAAAGAAATACCACCACCAGTGCCAAGTGGCTTATCTTCATTATAAACAGTCACATCATATTCTGGATGTTCATCAAAAAAAGCAACCATCTTATCCTTCATCCAATTGGCAATAACATGAAACTTTTTAAAACCACATGCTTGATAATGCCTAATGATATGTTCAATCATTGTATAATCGCCAACTTGAACTAAAGGCTTTGGTCTATCCTTTGTTAAAGGATATAGTCTAGTACCCATACCACCTGCATTAATCACAACATCAATATTACTATTGTCCATTCTTCTTCTCCTTGTTTAAATTATCTTTATTATATAAAAAGCATGCCATCTTAGCATGCCATTTACTTATCTTTCCTTAATATACTTTTCAAAGTATTCATCATAAGAGATGCCTAAGTTATAAACATCTTCAGCAATATCGCCAACATAGCGATAATGCCAAGGTTCGTATGTATAACCAGTCGCAGATGTTAAACCATCAGGGTAGCGACAAATAAAGCCATATTTGTAAGCATTCTTCGCTAACCAATCACTAGCATCAGAAGCATAGAAATTACCAAAGTCATAGCCATTACTTAATATATCAACAGTTAAACCGGTTTGGTGATCAGAAAAGCCTGGTCTAGCACTATAGGTATCCACCACCTCTTGAGGATCACTTTGCAAGTAACTATTGTAAATCTTGACTTGTGTATCATAGCTTCGATATGAGCTAGTAGCATAAAATTCTACGCCATCTTCCCTAGCTGCTTCTTGCATTTGACTATAAGCAGCATGTGCAACTTTTCTTAATGAACCATAGCCCTCTGAGCTTGTTAAACTTTCAATATCATCTGGATTATAAGTTTCACCTAAATAGTAAAACTTATTAACGTTCATCTTTACCCCATATTTATCAGGCTCAGCATACATGCCATCATCAAAATAAGTAAGATAATTTAAAGTATTAACATATTGAACTTGGTCTCTGATTGTTTCATCAGTTCTATATTCAATATATAACGGCAAATTATCAGCTATATAGTAAGGATCCTTTATTAAAGCCTTAATAAAAGTAGAATATTCACTGAGACCCTTATTAACCACCTCAATAATAGTATCAACATCATTAATATCTTTGCTTACACTAAGATATTCTTGTAGTTTACTACTATCAAAGTCAGCATTACTAACAAGCTTTCTAACTAACTCAAGATTTTCACTAGTTGAATTTTCTTTAGCCAAATAAATCAAAGAATCAACATCTAACTTATTAATAAATTCCTTATAGATATTAATCTTACTTGAATCAAAATAGGCATTAGTAATAAGTTTTTCAAGTTTATCACTGTAAGTATTAAAAAGTTCATTATCATTTAAGCCACTTATAATTTCAGCAGCCTTTTTAGAATACCCCATACTTACATATTTATTAGAACATCCACACAATAAAACAATAAGTGTTAAAAATAATAATAGTTTTTTCATGAAGTAAACAATAAAGACGCTACTGGTAATACAGTAATCGCAACCATTAAAATGATTAAAACAATAACAAATACCTTACGTGCACTCTTACTCATTATTTATTGCGGCCTCTAAAGCAATCTTCATCATATTAGTGAAAGCTGTTTGTCTTTCCTCAGCAGTAGTTTCTACATGATTTACTAAAGAATCAGAAACGGTAATAATACATGCGGCTTTCTTATTTAGCATCTTGGCATTATGGAATAAAGCGAAACTTTCCATTTCTACCACAAGACAATCATTAGCCTTAACACCTTCCATATACTTCGAATCTGCATCATGATAGAAAATATCACTTGAATGAATTCTACCCTTAGTAACGGGAATACTTAAATCTTCTGCAGCTTTTACAATTATCTTATTTAATTCTTCACTTGGATAAGTGATATGTGTATCAACATTAGACATTGTTAATGGATATGTTGATTCTGAATAAGCACTATCAGCTACAATTACATCATAAAGATTAAGTTCTTCCTTATAGGCACCAGCTGTACCAATTCTTATAATGGCCTCAACGCCATAGTTATTAAATAATTCATATGAATAAATACCAATACTTGGCATACCCATACCAGATCCCATTACTGATACTTTCTTGCCTTTATAAGTACCAGTATAACCAAACATATTTCTAATTGAATTGAATTGTACTGGATTCTCTAAAAAAGTTTCAGCGATAAATTTTGCACGAAGTGGATCACCAGGCATTAAAACAACCTTAGCAATATCCCCCATACTAGCTTGATTATGCGGTGTAGACATATTAACCCTCCTTGTAATGACTTAAGATATTTGTATCAAAAGTCCTTGTCTTCTTCTTTTTGTCTCTATATTTCTTTATTGCGTTATCTAATAAGATATCGCATTCCTTTTTAAAATCAACATCCACAGCTGTCCATAAATAGAAAGCTAAAGAACCAGGAATTGAATTTATTTCATTTAAGTATACCAAGTCAGTATCCTTATCAATCATAAAATCAATTCTAACCACTCCACTAGCATTTAATACCTTAAATGCCTTTAAAGCATATTTTCTAATTTCACTTTCTTGTTTATCGGATAGTTTAGCAGGCACAACTCTACTAGTGCTAGCCATACCCTTAGAACCCTTTGTTGGAAGTTTAACTGATTTAGCGCCCGCTTTTTTACTACCACTTCCCTCATATTTATCTTTAAAAGAAAGTAGTTCATCATTTTTCATAACTTCTTCAATAGCGCTTGCCTTAAACTTATCAATATTACCCATTACCGAAATATTGACTTCCTTTAAGTTTTTAACCATCTTTTCAACAACTAGTTTGTCATCATATTTAGCACATTCTTTAAGCTTTTCCTTAAGTTCTTCTTGATTATGTACTACCTCAATGCCAATACTAGAGCCTAGATTTGCAGGCTTAACAATAAGAGGATAACCAATCTTGAAGGCCTTTTGTTTAAAGTCTTCATATTTTTCATCAATTTCATTGGAAAATAAGTAAAACCAAGGCACCATTGGAATCTTTTCATATTCCAACACTTCTTTCATGATGGCCTTATCTTGACCAATAGCACTACCTAAAACATTGCTAGAAGTATATGGCAAATCTAACATTTCTAGCATGCCTTGTAAAACACCATCTTCACCATTTGTGCCATGCATACATAAAAACGCTAAATCAAGTGGAGTCGCCTTAGCAAACATCCCCTTAATAGGCTTCATATAAGCCTTATTTCCATCCTTATATAAGCATATCTTAGTCAAATCATTACATAGGGCATTTAAATCCCAATAATTTTTTAATTCAAATAATTTTTCGCCAGTGTATAAATCACTATTTTTCGAAACATAAATAGGAATAATCTCATACTTTTCTTCATCAATAGCCTTTAAAGCTTGATTACCAGTAATACAAGATATCTCATGTTCACATGATTCTCCACCAAAAAATACAGCTACATTTAATTTCATGTTTGTATTATATCACTTCCCTTTTTACATATTTTCTAACTTAATGCAAGAACGCATCTGGTAAATCATTCTCCAATAGAATTGTATCGTTTAAAGTAAACATTGAATAAACTTTGCCAAAAGCCTCTTTCTCACTATAGACAATAGATACATTATCCATTTTATAACCACTATCCTTTAAGCCCTTATAGATATATTCGGTATTTTTTTCGCCAACTAAGATAACAAAGTCGGCCCTATCTTTCATATAAGCTCCAAAGGCATAGTTATCATCATTTTCTTCTTTACCTAAATCAACCAGACCTGGAGTTACAATAACTCTTTTACCAGGCATTAAACTTAAGACATCTAATGAGCGTTTACAACCTACAGGATTAGAGTTAAACGCATTGTCAATAAAGGTATAGCCATTAATCTTCTTTATTTCTAAACGATGTTGTACTTGTTTAATATTTAAAACGCCATTTACAATTTCATTGTTTGATAAGCCAAGCTCTCTAGCTAAGGCAATACCACACAAAATATTCATTACATTATGACTGCCAAGAAGTATTGTTTCAAATTCTACTTCCTTATCATCCAACTTTACTTTAAAGCTAGTACCTTTATTAGAATATTTAATGTCATAGGCAATATAATCAGCATCCTTATTATCAATACCAACTTTTATAATCTTGCAATTATTCTTAATCTTATAATCTCTAATATATTCATTATCAACGTTGATGATACCCACACCATCACTTGGAAGAAGCTCAACTTCTTGCATCTTCTCATGAATAATATTATCTAAGCTTCCAAAAGTATTTAAATGTTGAGGACCAATAGAAGTTACAATACCATACTTTGGTTTTACAAAGTTCATCAAATAAGTAATCTCACCCACATGATCAGCACCCATCTCACATACAAAAGCTTCATATATTGGCTTAAAATGCTCACGAATCGTTCTAGTAATACCCATTGGCGTATTATAAGAAGCTGGTGTAATCAAAGTGTAATACTTCTCATCAATAATATCTTTTATAACATTTTTAGTAGTTGTCTTACCAAATGAACCAGTAATACCAATCTTAATTAGATTGTTATAAGAATTAAGTATCTTACGTGCATCATTTTCATAACCTTTTTTAACAGCTTCTTCAATAGGATTAGTTATTAACGCTACCACATATATTAAAAGGTATGGCAAATAAATTGAAATTATACCCATGAGAGCTAAACTATCTTTAAAAACTTCAACGCCAAAATAAGTCAAGACAATAGCTAAGATACTATAGACAAGTATTTGTCTTTTTACTCTATTTGTTAATACTAAAGGCTTTACATATTGAATTTTACTTTCACAAATTAAGGCAATAACACCAAATATAACACTAATTACAATGACAATGGTATTTTTATATGGAATATTAATGAAATTTAATATAAGCATCAATAGAACATATATTAAAACATGTGAATAATGTAGATTGTTTTTAGAAAATAACCACTCACTATAGCGATAAAATTCATAACGATTTTGTTGAAATACATGAATCGTTCTTTTAGCGTAAACAAAACTCACAAACAAAAAGATTAAAGTTAAGATTATTCTATTCATAGTCTTCTTTCAAATATGCCTCCAGTACTCTATTAAAGCGATCGCCTTGATGGAAGTAAGCAAAATGATCATCATTTTCAAATATAACTAAAGTAGCATCACCCATTAATTTTTCCATCATTTCGCCCTTACTAACAGGAGTAGCCTCATCAAATTGGCCAAATACTAGTAAAGTGGGTGTTTTGATATCCTTAAGCATTGGCGTTACATCATCATTGACAACCTTAACAAAAGTGCTTCTTTTAACTCCACTACTGTTTTTATAATCTTCACTACCTGCATTGGCCTTCATCTTTGTTAGGGTTTTTTTAAATAAACCCATTTTAAGTAGTTTCTTGCCTAGTTTATAAGAATAAGTCTTAAAGTAATATTTAAGAGTGCGCTTATCTCTAATACCTGCCGCTCCTGTTAAAACCATTTTATAAACAGGATTTTTAAAGGCATAATGAATCGCTATACGACAACCAAATGAATGCCCAATAATAATTGGATTTGTTACCTTAAAATGATCTAAAAAAGCTTTTAAAAAAACACTATAGTCTTCAACTGACCATGCAAAGGGTGGATCATCACTTTGACCAAAACAAGGCAAATCAAGATTATAGACAATAAAATGTTCTTTTAAAAACTCAGCAATATAATCCATCATGGCGATATTTTGTCCCCAGCCATGTAACAAAACAACGCTCTTGCCCTTATCGCCTTTTATTTCATAATGTATATTTACATCGTTTATTTTTATAAAACTCATAGACTCATTATACTTGTTTATTACCTTTTTGTTTAGATTTTGAAACATTGCGATAAATTCTAAAAACAACGCCATTACTCTTGTTTTCGCCAACAATGTTATAGCCATATGTATCACATACTCTTTTTACAATTGATAAGCCCAAGCCAAAATTACCCTTGTTACCCTTTTCATAAGGCTTGAATAATTTATCTAGCCTTTCCTTAGACATTAATTCACCATCATTGCTAATTTCAAAAAGATTATCGCTCAATGTTAACTTAATAACATTTTTCGCATAACGTAAAGAGTTCTCTAATAAATTTTCAATAGCTGTACGCCAAGGCTCTTCTTCCCCATGAAAATAAATATTATCTAATACTTCGCTAGTATCAATCGTAATATCGTTTCTTAATACTTTACAAGATAAAATAGCTTTTTCAATAACGGGCTTCATTAAAAGATTATCCCCTACACAAGTATCTTGAATATAACCAATCTTATTATAAGTAATTAAAGAATAAACCTTCTTTTCAAGTCTATCTGCATGTTCCCAAATAACATCTACACTGCCCTGTAATGTATCATATGGATAAATGCCATCATTAATACTTTCACAATATGACTTGATTGTAGCGATTGGCGTCTTTAAATCATGCGAAATATTTTGAATCATTTCCTCTCTAATTTTTTGTTGATTAGAAAGTTCATCATTCATTTGCACTACCGCCTCAGCAACCTCGCCAATTTCATCATTTCGACGAATATTTAATTTAACGTTTTCCCCATTTCTAATTTTTGTTATATAGCTTTGAATCAGATTAAGGGGCCTAATTAAAGAATATACCCAAGCCATAAGAGTGATAAATACAATAGAAAAAACAATAATTATCGAATTAACAATACCTGATAATAGTGCTGTCTTAAATTCATTATGATAATCATTACTAATTATAGAAACCAAATAAAAGTCATCACAATTTTTAATCAAGTAGATTTCCTTTTCATTATTAGAAAGATAAACACCACTTTTTTCATTAGTAATTGTACTTAAATCTACCATATTAATAATATTAGAAGCTTCTTCACTATAAAAATTAATAAAAGTTTCACTACCTTTATCATAGACAAAATGTGAAGCGTTATTATCAACATAATCAAGGCTTAAGTCTCTTGCATTAATAAAAGAAGTTTGTGATCTTTTTAGATAAGATATCATTTGAGTATCTGTAAAATTATCAATACTAGTATTTAAAAACTGAAAGATAAATAAAAAGAACACCACAATCGCTACAAAAGACATCACAAGATATTGTTGTAGTAGATTAAAACTATTTATCCAAATTCTAAATCTTTTCATTAGCTTAAACGATAGCCATAACCATAAATAGTTTGAATATTTATATCAGGCATCTTTTTCCTAAGTCTTCTTAATGTATCATCAACGACTCTATCATTTACAAAATAGCTCTCATCCCAAGCTTTCTTTAGAATTTGTTCTCTAGAAAAAGCAATTCCTCTATTTTTCACAAAAAGCATTAATAAATCAAATTCTTTAGTTGTTAAATCTAAGGCCTCATTATCCTTAAAAACTACTCTTTTATTTTCATCAATGACATAACCATCAACCTCAGTTAAATTGTCATCCTTATATACTCTTTTAATAATGTTGTTGACCCTTAGTACAAGCTCCTTTGGCGAAAAAGGCTTAGTAATATAATCATCACTACCCTTTTCCAAACCGATAATGCGATCAAATTCCTTATCTCTAGCTGACATAAAAACAACTGGTTTATCAGCGTTTTTGGCCTTAATTTCTTCTATTAAGTCAAAGCCACTTTTATCATCTAACATAATATCCAAAATCCATAAATCAACTTCGTCATTTAGATGAGCATAAGCCTCATCAAAAGTAAGATATGAATTTACAAGATAGCCCTCTTTTTCCAAATATCTTCTGACTAGTTCGTTTAAATCTTTTTCATCTTCAACAACATTAATAATCTTCTTCATGCTTAATTTGCAGCGTAACCCTTTTCTTTAATCAAATCAATCACTTTATAAACGCATGTATTACATGTTTCAATATCACTAGCCTCAACCATAACCCTAATCAAAGGCTCAGTGCCACTTGGTCTAACTAAAATTCGACCATTATCGCCAAGCATATCGGCTACTTCTTTAATACACTTATTAATATCATCATCATTTAAAACGATGTTTTTATCAATTACACGCTCATTAACTAAAAGTTGTGGGTAAATCTTTAAATCCTTGCATGCACTATCTAAATCCAAACCACTTTCTTTTAAAGCGGTAAGTACAAGTAAAGCTGTCTTTAAGCCATCACCGAAATTGGCATCATTTTTATAAATAATATGACCAGATTGTTCTCCACCAATGCAATAATCATTATTAAGCATACAATCAAGAACATTCTTATCACCGACAGGGGTAATAGCCGTTTTGATATCCGCTCTATCAAGAGCCTTAAATAAGCCCATATTAGACATTACGGTAGTAACTAAAGTATTCTTATTTAATTTATTTTTTGACTTTAAATAAACAGAAAGTAAATACATGATATGATCACCATCTACTACTTCTCCTTTATGATTTACAAATAATACTCTATCCGCATCACCATCAAAGGCAAAGCCTAAATCATAATCGCCATTTTTAACCATATCACATAACATTTCAAGATGGGTTGAACCACATTTATTATTGATGTTTGTACCATTAAAAGAATCATTAATATAAGTTACATTGGCCTTTGTATTAGCTAAGACATCTTTTGCCATAACGCAATTTGAACCATTAGCCAAATCGGCAGCTATCTTAATATCACTTAAATCAAGTGGATAAAGTTCATTAAGCCATTTTTTATATTCTTCTTTGCCCTTTTCATAGTTTGTAATTTGACCTATTAGGTTACCAGTCTTATATTCAATGCTCTTAGGATCATCAATGTAAGCTTCAATTAAATTTTCGATTTCATCAGAAATCTTAATACCCTTATTACCAAAAATCTTAATGCCATTATCCGTATAAGGATTGTGGCTGGCAGAAATCATGATGCCACAGTCAAATTCATCCTTCATTGTTACATAAGCTAGGCAAGGTGTTGAACAATAACCAAGCAAATAAACATCACAACCCGATCCAGCAATGCCACTTGCAAGTAAACATTCAAACATTGAACTAGAAAGTCTTGTATCTTTGCCAATTAATATTCTTCCCTTTTTTTCTTTTGAATAGTAATCGCCAACAAAACGACCTACCTTATAGGCAGTCTCACTGCTTAAAGTACTATTGGCATCGCCTCTAATACCATCTGTGCCAAAATATTTTCCCATGTTTACTCCTGACTATTATCAACTAATGTAATATTTAAGCTCTTTGGACTAACCTCAACATTAACATAACTTGTAGTATTAACTGTAACGTTTACTGGTAAGTCATAGGTACCTGGTTCTAAGCCTGCAAAATCAACATAAACATAGAAATCACTTGCACTAACACTATCTACATTAGATTGTGTACCCGATATAGTTAAGGAAACCTTTAACGTATCGGCATAGCTTACACCATAGCTATTATCATTATTAGATGAATTTAAAGTTATATCTTCAATTGTACGTGTAACAGTTGTGCCCAATGTTGCCTTTAGATTAACCATTGTTACATCACTTGCATTAACACCACTTGGAAGAATTACTGGTTGGATAATCTCTGAATCCGATGTGATTGTTGATAAATCAAGTGATACGCTAACCTCATTAACATTAGCCAAGACATCTTCACTTGCATAAATAGTAGTAGTTTGATGATTCATAGTAACAGACTCTAAAGAGAATCCACTAGGAGCTTCCCCTGTTACATTTAACTTAATTGGAACCGTCTTACTTGGTGAAGTAATACTTACCTTAGCTGTAATAGAACTTGGAACAATCTCCGCATCTACAACCTTACCATTAGCGTCATACGCAACCAGTGGTGCCTCAACTTCAAAATCGCTTGTTTGACCAGATACATCAATTAAAGCCTTAACTAGAGCAATTGAATTTAAAGTATCCTGACTAGCACGGATATTAACCTTGTTTGAACCTGTTGAAAATTCTGGTGTACCCAAAATATATTTAGAGTCAAGTTGATTTTGATTAATATAGTCGTATGATAAATCAAATTGAGATGTCGTCTTAGGCTTTAATGTAACAGTTACCTGACTTGGCTTAATAACAGTTGAAACATTATCACCATAACCACTAGCTGTTAAATCAACCGTATAAGTGCCTTCTGTATAACCTTCCAGATTAATCAAACAATAGCCTGATTTTGTAGCAGCGTTATTAACATTGGCTGCATCACCAGTTAAAGTAACATCACAACTTGTAGGTAAACCGCTTATTTCAAATGATTCACTATTATATCTAGATGTAACATTAATATTATTTAAAGTTTTAGAGCTAGATAAAGCATTAGTGATGCTTGAATCATTAAAATTAACGATAAAATATGATAAACATGCCATTAAAAACGCAAAGATAACTGCATAACTCTTAGTATAAAACACACGGTCAATAATTGCCGAAATCCATCTAAAGAATCTGATTCCTGCTTTTTCAATAGACTCAAAGAAACCATTAGAAGAAGATTTGTTCGCAATCTTTTTGGCGGTATTTAATTTTTCTTGAGGATCTTTCATTTTCTTATCTTTACTCATTTTTTATCCTCACTTTCATTTACTGTAACCGACTTAGCCTTATATACATCGTTAGACTTTTCATCGCTTTGTTTATCAAGTTTTTTATAAGCCTTTTCGCGATTATTAAAAGGAACTTTCATATCTTCCTTGCCACTATCAACAATAAGTTCAGGATCATCATCAATTCTAAGTTTGCTTCTATTTGAAGAATTCTTGATATCAATCTCCTCACCACAAATAACTCTTCTTAAATAATCCTTAAGTTGTTTCTCATTAACAATAAAGATACGACCATTTTCCGCAATTGAAATAGCACTAGTCTCCTCTGATACAACAATTGTTAAGGCATCAGTAACTTCTGAAATACCAAGCCCAGCTCTATGTCTAGCGCCATATCTACTTGCTAGATTGATACCCGTTGGTGGAAAATAAGCGCTGGCACAAGCAATCTTGTCACCTTGTATAACCACAGCACCATCATGAAGAGGAGTTGTTGTCATAAAGATAGAACATAAAAGTTCCTTTGAAACAGTAGCGTTAACCGCAATACCGGTCTTAATGTAATCTTGTAAAGAAGAAGATTGTTCAATTGATATTAAAGCACCGACTTTTTGTTGTGATAAAACAATTGTGGCCTCATAAATTTGATTAACCAAGTCCTCTTTTTCATTAGCTAATAGGTTAGTAATTTTAGAAAAAGCATTGGTCTTACCAATTCTTTCTAACGCGCCTCTAATTTCTGGTTGGAATATGATAATAACCGCCAAAAATCCCCAGCTAATGACCATATTAGAAAAATATTGAACTGTAGAAAGTCCTAAAAGTCTAGCTAAGCCATTAAAAATTAAGACAAAAATAATTCCCTTAAAGATTTGTATTGTACGGCTATTATTTCGAACAAAATTTATTGCATAATACAAGATAAAGGTCATAATACCAATATCTAAAACAATTCTAAATACATACCAAATGTTTTGTAATGTTAAGTTTATATTATAATCAGGCATCGTCTCCTCCTTCTTATAAACGTTTTTTATTATAGCATACTACTGAATGAGGGTTAAATGCGATACAATAAAAACATGAATGAAAATATTGTGAAACTTATATATCAAGATAAAGAAATCTATCTTGTTAAAACAGCTCATGTATCAAAAAACAGCGTAGAAGACGTTAAAAAATGCATCGAAGAAGTTGAGCCTGATGCCATATGCATTGAGCTAGATGAAGATCGTTATAATAAATTAAAAAATCCTAATGATTGGCGAAATCAAGATATCGTAAAAGTAATTAAGGAAAAGAAAGTTGGCTTTCTTTTAGTAAATATTATTCTTTCATCTTTCCAAAGAAGAATGGCCAAAAACATGGACACCTCTTCTGGTGGAGAAATGATTGAAGGCATAAAACAAAGTGAACAATTAAATATTCCCCTTGTTTTAGCAGATAGACCAATTAAACTTACCTTCTCTAGAATTTGGAATAATTTAGGTGTTTGGGAAAAATCTAAACTACTTGTTTCAATCATCAGTTCAATCTTTGATGATGAAGAATTATCGGAAGAAGATTTAGCTAGCTTAAAACAAGCTGATGCCCTAGAAAGTGCACTAAATGAAGTTGGTAAAGAATTTCCGGTTGTCAAAAGAATATTGGTTGATGAAAGAGACCAATATCTATCAAGCAAAATTAAAAACGCACCCGGCAAAAAGATTGTCGCTATCATTGGAGCCGCTCATGCAAAGGGTGTAGAAAATAATCTTAATAATCAAATCGATATTAAAACACTAGAAGAAGTAAATAAGAAAAAAGGAATTGGTTCAATTATTAAATGGTTAATCCCCATCTTAATTATTGCCATGGTTGTCTATACTCTATTTACCAATAAAGATGTAGGCATTAACCAAATAAAATCTTGGATATTATGGAATGGAACATTAAGCGCTATTGGAACACTTTTAGCTTTTGGCCATCCGCTCAGTATTTTAACCGCCTTTGTAATGGCACCAATCACTTCATTAAATCCATTACTTGCGGCTGGTTGGTTTGCAGGACTTGTTGAAGCATTAATAAGAAAACCTAAAGTAAAAGATTTTGAAGATATCGCACAAGACACTTCAACATTTAAAGGATTTTGGAAAAACAGGGTTACAAGAATCTTATTAGTGGTTGTATTTGCCAATGTTTTCTCTAGTATTGGCACCATAATTTCGGGTTTAGGAATTTTTTCAACTTTTTTATCAAATTTTAGTTGACGACTACCAAAAAAATATGTTATAGTAAATAAGCGCTGGAGGTTTAGCTCAGTTGGGAGAGCATCTGCCTTACAAGCAGAGGGTCAGCGGTTCGAGCCCGTTAACCTCCACCATTTATTTTGCGCCGACATAGCTCAATTGGTAGAGCAACTGATTTGTAATCAGTAGGTTACGGGTTCAATTCCTGTTGTCGGCACCATTATTGATAAATAAGCCTCATTAGAGGTTTTTTTAATACTTTCCAGAGTTCGTGACCTTATTTGTGACCTTATTTTTATTATTTTTTAAATCTTTGCATAAAAACGAGAGAGGCTACTATGTTGCGATTTATATACGCACACGTGCTCGCACGACCCCTTTTGGAACTCTCTAATACAGTAAGCGCCCCGTTCAAGAGCTAAAATTTTCAAGTACCCTTTTATTTGACGGGGGTCAAAAATAAAAAAGGTGGTAGCTATCCATTAATATATCCAATGTATTTATCAATCTATTTAAGCAGCAGCCAAGCAACTTATTAATAAATATCTAATTGATTGATGTATGTATCTACATATTCATATCTATATTTATTTTGATTGTTGGCAGTTTATCTAGCTTTTTTACAGTTAAAAAATTTTTAAAAGTTCTTGCATTTATACCTATGTAGGTGTATTGTAAAAGCATGAAAGGAGGAAACATGAAAAAAAGTAATAAAAAAGAAACATCTATTTCATATGCTGATTTGCTTGAAGAAATAATTTTAGCACAATTGTCTTATAAGCAGATACTAGCACGAATTTTGGAAGAATCCAAAAAAGAAAAAGCTGTTTCTAAGTGAGTTAAGGCACAAGCCTTAGCTTACTTAAATATTATAATTTTTCTAATAAAAATAAAACATGGAAAATAAAAAAATATCTGAAGCACGAAAGAAAGCAAAAAATAAATATGATAAAAAAACCTATTTCAGATTATCTTTACTAATTAGAAAAGATGATGAAGAAATAATAGAAAAGCTTGAAAGCGTGCCAAGCAAAAACGGCTATATTATTAATCTTATCAAAGAAGATATAGCAAATAAAAAAGCGTTTGAAGATGTAAAAAAAGAATTTGAAACGCTAAAAACAGCTGATAAATAAAGGCTAAAATGTAGATTTCGGTTGAGTTGGCCAACCATTTCGCTTTAGACTGGCTGCTTGTTTCGCTACAGTTGGCCAAGTGTTTCGGTTTAATTTGGCCGTTATAATTCCATTAATGATTCTTTCTCCTTTTCTAGGTTGTATAGTTAGCTTGTAGTTAGCTACATAACTTAAGAAAGGAGATTTTTTTATGCAAGACTACAAGACTATTATGCAGGTTATTAACTTAAGAGTTGTTCAAAAGTTACCTCGTAATATTTGTGAAGGTAAGTGTAAACTTGGACATGGCACTTATCAACGTATTGAAAGAATGTTTAGGGAAAGTGGTAAATCTTATGATGATTTATTAGCTATGAATCATGATGAAGTAGTAGCTATCTTTTATCCTAAAGCTAGTATCAGAAGAAAGAAGATACCATTACCTGACTATAATAAGGTTTATACTTCTATTTCTAAACACTCTTCAACTTTATTCATAGAATGGATGGACTATAAAAAAGATAATGAAAATGGTTATCAGTATACTCAATTCTGTGAACACTATAATCGTTTCATTAAAGAAAATTATGGAGATGATTTATCGATGGCTGTTAATAGAGTGCCTGGTGAAAAACTATTTATTGATTGGGTAGGAGATAGACCAAAACTTATATTTGATAGTAATAGCCAAACTTTAAAAGAAGTACATTTCTTTGTGACATCAATGGGTGTTTCTAATATGATTTATGTCAAAGCTTATGAGAATGAGAAACTTCAAAACTTTATAGATGGTACAAAATGTGCCCTTGAATACTTAGGAGCTGTTCCTAAATACTTAGTGCCTGATAATTTAAAGACAGCGGTAACTAAGCATACAAAAGATGAATTAATCATTAATGCCGCTTATGAGGACTTAGAGAACCATTATGGAACAATTATCTTACCTCCACCAAGTAGAAAACCGAAAGGAAAGCCAACTGTTGAGCGTTATGTGCAATTTGTAGAGACAAGAATTATTCCAAAACTATCGAAGAATATATATCCTAACTTTGAATCGTTAAATAATAAGTTATTTGAACTTATAGAAGAAAGTAATAATGAATTTTCTAAGAAACTAAAGGCGATTAAAAAAGAAACCTTCGAAACATATGATAAACCAGCTATGAATCCTTTACCACAAGTCGCATTTAGTATGGTTGATTACAAGTATGTCTCAAAAGTTCCAAATAACTATCATGTTGAATATGATGGTCACTATTATTCTATTCCATTTGCCTACGTTGATAAATCAGTAATGATTAAAGCTACTTTTACTGACGTCAAAATTGTAGACATGAATAATTCTTTAATATTCAAACATTCAAGAAGCTATAAGGCTTTTCCTAAATACATCACGGAGGATTCGCATATGCCTTCAAGTCATAGATTCTATAAAGAGATCAATACATCTAATGGTGATGAGCTATTAAAACGTGCAAATAGAATTGGTCCCAATGTAGGCAAGTTATGTAAATCTGTTATGTATTCTTTTAAACATGAGGAACAATCATATAATTCTTTAAATGGTATTATCCACTTATGTGATGGCCTTTCTTATGTAATGTGTGATGAGGTAGCTAAAAGCTGTTTAGATATAGGCTCTGCTACCTATTCCTACTTTAAGAAAATGTTAACCATGACTGTTAATTCTAAAGATAAAAACAATAATGATTTACCAAAGCACACCAATATTAGAGGAAAGGACTTTTATAAATAATGGAAGATATATTAGATAAATTAAGAAAGCTTCACTTATCTTCAATGATGGAAGCTTATCAACTACAAACACAAGATCCCAATAGTGATTTAAGGAGCTTTGATGATAGATTTAAAGAAATCGTTAATAACGAATGGGATACAAGGTATAACAAGAAGCTTAATAGATTTATTAAGAAAGCTACTTTAAAATATCCAGATGCCGACTTTGATGAAACTATATATGAAGCTGATAGATTACTTGATACCAAAACTATTGAAGCATTATGCGAACTAACATGGATTAAAGACGCTAGAAATATCTTGATAACAGGTTCAACTGGTGCTGGTAAAAGTTATCTAGCTAATGCCTTATGTATAACAGCTATTAAAAGCTTTTATAATGTTAGGTACATAAAGACATCAGCTGTTATTAATGAATTAGAAAAAGCAGAAATAGATAAGACATATAGTGAAGTATTAAAGAAATACTCTTTATATGATGTTTTAGCTATTGATGACTTTGGTTTAATGAATCTTGATATAGATAAGTGTAGAAACCTATTTGAATTAATAGATGCAAGGGATTCAAGAAAACCAACTATCGTTATTTCCCAATTACCAGTATCATCATGGTACGACTTATTTAACGACAATACATATGCCGATGCCTCTATGGATAGACTGATACATAAAGCTTATAGAATTGAAATGAACGGCAAGAATATGAGGAACCCTCAAGTTAAATAACAAAATAAAAATCACCCTGTACACATCTATTTGTATGGGGTGATTTATCTTCCATAACCTTTGGCCAATTTTTACCGAACCACGCGGCCAGCTGGGCCGAAACGTTTGGCCAGTTTGACCGAACTCTGCA